>NZ_BAAAXG010000026.1:2894839-3252178 GCF_039535475.1 Streptomyces showdoensis
CAGCCCGGCCCGCTCCAGCTTGTCCAGGCGGCCCGTCATCCCGCCGGTCGTGATCATCAGGGTGGCGGTCAGCTGGCGCGGTGAGAGGGTGTACGGCTCCCCGGAGCGCCGCAGCGTGGCGAGCACGTCGAACTCGCCGAGCGACATCCCCCCGTACGGCGCGTACGCCTTGTCCACCTTGCCCCGCATGGCGCCGGCGAGCCGGTAGATCCGCCCGAAGACGGCCATCGGCAGGGTGTCCAGGTCGGGGCGCACGACGGCCCACTGATCGGCGATGGCGTCGACGGCGTCGTGGGCGGGCCCCGGGGCGGGTGTCTGCTTCTCCATGACCTCAGTTTCCCCTCTTCGCTGACTCGATGGCAAGAAAGCCACTTGCAAGTAAGTAGCTTAGTGCTAAGTTAGTTACCGGCAAGCCGATCGGCCCGCCGACCCGACCAGGGGGGAACCTGTCATGTCCCGCAAGGCCGCAACCGTCGCACTGACCGCGCTCGCCCCGATCTCCTGGGGCTCCACCTACTTCGTGACCACGGAGTTCCTGCCCCCCGACCGGCCGCTCCTCACCGGTCTGCTGCGCGCCCTGCCGGCCGGGCTGCTGCTCCTGGCCCTCACCCGCAAGCTGCCGCAGGGTGCCTGGTGGTGGAAGTCCGCGGTGCTCGGCGCCCTCAACATCGGAGCCTTCTTCCCGCTCCTCTTCCTCGCCGCCTACCGCCTGCCCGGCGGTGTGGCCGCCGTCGTCGGCTCGGTCGGCCCGCTCTTCGTCGTCGGCCTCGCCGCCCTCTTCCTGGGCGACAAGCCCACCGTGAAGGGGCTGCTCACCGCCATCACCGCCGCCTTCGGCGTCAGCCTCGTGGTCCTCAAGGCCGGAGCCGCGCTCGACGCGATCGGTGTCGTCGCCGGGCTGCTCTCCGCGCTCTCGATGTCCGCGGGCACCGTGTTCACCAAGCGCTGGGGCCGCCCCGAGGGCGTCGGCGCGCTCGCCCTCACCGGCTGGCAGCTCACCGCGGGCGGTCTGATCATCCTGCCCGTCGCCTTCCTGGTCGAGGGCGCCCCGCCCGCCCTGACCGGCACCAACCTGGCCGGCTACGCCTACCTCGCCTTCGGCAACACCGCGATCTCCTACTTCCTCTGGTTCCGCGGCATCGAGCGGCTGAGCGCCTCCTCGGTCACCCTGCTCGGCCCGCTCTCCCCGATCACCGCCGCCGTCATCGGCTGGGCCGCGCTCGGCCAGGCGCTCGGCCCGGTGCAGCTGCTCGGCATGGTGATCGCCTTCGGCGCCACCCTGGTCGCCCAGATGGGGCCGCGCACCGCCGGGACGGAGAAGGAGGCCGCAGCCGAGGCCGCTGCCGAGGCCACCCTGGAGGCAGCCCCCGGGACCACTGAATCGTTCAGCTCTGCTGAACAGAACGGTCAGGAAGTTTCGATGGACCTGGAGGGTTCGGCGGTGCGACGGTAAGCCGCATGACACCGACCACGATCACCGTCCGCCACCCCACCGAGAGGCCGGCGCCCGCGAGGAAGCTCGCGAAGGGCGCCGGCCTCGGTGTGCTGCTCGCCCTGCTCGCCACCGTCGTCTGGTCCGGCAGCTTCGTCGCCACCCGGGACATGGCCGACGGCGTCCCGCCCGTCCAGGCCGTCTTCTGGCGCTGGATCATCGCGCTCCTCGCCGTCGCCCCGTTCGCCGCCCGCCCGTTCTGGCGCCGGCGCCGGACGATCCGCCGGCACCTCGGCTTCGTCGCCCTCGCCTCGCTGTTCGGCGTCGCCCTCTACAACACCCTGGTGCACCAGGCCGGGCTGACCACCTCCGCCTCCACCATGGGCATGATCATGGCCGCCTCCCCGGTGCTCATGGCCGGCTACGCCCGGCTCGGCGGCGAACGCCTCGGGGTCCGCCGCGTCCTCGGGACGCTGGTCGCCGCGCTGGGCGTGCTGCTGCTCGTCGGCAAGGGCTCCCTCGCCGTCGACCTCTCGGCCGGGGACCTGTGGATGTTCGCCGCGGCCCTGTCCTTCGCCTCGTACAGCGCCCTGCTCAAGCGCAAGCCCGCCGGGATCGACCAGCTCGCCTTCCTCTTCGCCACCTTCCTGTTCGGCGCGCTGATGCTCGCCCCCGCGTACGCGGTCTCCCTCGCCGTCCAGGGCGCCTTCACCGTCGGCACCGGCACCGTCGGACCCCTCCTCTACGTCGGCGTGCTCTCCTCCGCCGTCGCGTTCTTCGCCTGGAACAAGGCGGTCTCCCTCATCGGCGCGGCCCGCGCGGGCGTCGTCTACTACCTCCAGCCCGTCTGCGTCGCCCTCCTCTCGTACGCGCTGCTCGGCGAACGGCTCGGCCTGCTCGGCGTCGCCTGCATGGCGCTCATCCTCGGCGGAGTGGCCCTCGCCTCCGCCCCGAGCTCCGGGCCTCGCGCAGGGGGGACTCCCAGGTAGGTTGCGCCCCATGACCGAGTGGGACATCAAGAAGCTCCAGATCCTCCGCACCCTCCGCGACCGCGGCACCGTCACCGCGAGCGCGGAGGCGCTGCGGATGACCCCCTCGGCCGTCTCCCAGCAGCTCACCAACCTCTCCAAGCAACTCGGCGTGCAGCTCCTGGAGGCGCACGGCCGCCGGGTGCGGCTCACCGACGCCGCGCACCTGGTGCTGCGGCACGCCGAGGCGGTCTTCGCCCAGCTGGAGCGGGCCGAGGCCGAACTCGACGCCCATCTGCGGGGCGAGGCGGGGCGGGTGCGGGTCGCCGCCTTCTCCACCGCCGTGCCCGCCCTCGTCGTCCCCGCCGTCCAGGCCCTGCGCACCGCGCACCCCGGGCTCGACGTACGGATCCGGGAGGCCGAGGCGGCCGAGGCGTACGAGCTGCTCACCGCGGGCGAGGTCGACCTGGCCCTCTCGCTCGCCGCCCACGCGCCCACCGCCCGCGACCCCAAGTACAGCCGGGTCCCGCTGCCGGCCGACCCGCTCGACGTGGCCCTGCCCGCCGGGCACCCGCTCGCCGAGGCGCCCGGGCTGCGGCTCGCCGACCTCTCCGCCGAGCCCTGGATCTACGGCGGATCGGGTCCCTGGTCGGAGATCACCACCGCCGCCTGCGAGGCCGCCGGCTTCGTCCCCGAGCAGGCGCACAGCGCGGCCGGCTGGACCGCGATCCTCGCCATGGTCGAGGCCGGTCTCGGCGTGGCCCTGGTCCCCCGGATGGCCGCCGCCGAGCGCCGCACCGGGGTCGTCATGCGGGTGCTCTCCGCCGACCAGCCGCGCCGCCACGTCGTCGCGGCGGTGCGCCGCGGGGCGGAGGAGGGGCCGGCCGTGGCCCGGGTCCTGGCGGCGCTGCGGCAGGCCGCCGCGCAGCGGGAGACCCGGGAAACCTTTCAGCAGAACTGAACGGCGACGTCGGAAACATTCGATGGACCCGGGCAAGGCCCCGGCGGCACAGTCGAACGCATGAGCCTCGACCACGCCACCGCCCAGGACCCGCACGCCAACGACGCCGCCCCCTACGCGGGCGGCGACCCCTACGCCGACTACCGGACCGGAGACTTCCCGTACACCGAGCTGGTCGACCTCGCCGACCGCCGGCTCGGCGCCGGCGTGGTCGCGGCCAACGACGAGTTCTTCGCCGAGCGGGAGAACCTGCTCGTCCGCGAGCGGGCCGTCTTCGACCCCGAGCACTTCGGCCACAAGGGCAAGATCATGGACGGCTGGGAGACCCGCCGCCGCCGCGGCGCCGACGCCGAGCACCCCTTCCCGGCCCCCGAGGACCACGACTGGGCGATCGTCCGCCTCGGCGCCCCCGGCGTCATCCGCGGCATCGTCGTCGACACCGCCCACTTCCGCGGCAACTACCCGCAGCGGGTGAGCGTCCAGGCCGCCGCCGTCGAGGGCACGCCCGGCCCCGAGGAGCTCCTGGACGCGACCTGGGAGGAGCTCGTCCCGCCCACCCCGGTCCGCGGCCACGCCGCCAACGGCTTCACCGTCACCGCCGAGCGCCGCTACACCCACCTGCGGCTCCGCCAGCACCCCGACGGCGGCATCGCCCGCCTGCGGGTCCACGGCGAGGTCGTCCCCGACCCCGAGTGGCTGGACGCCCTCGGCACCCTCGACCTGGCCTCCGTGCTCAACGGCGGCGTGTACGAGGACGCCTCCGACCGCTTCTACTCCTCGCCGACCCAGATCATCCTGCCCGGCACCTCCCGCAAGATGGACGACGGCTGGGAGAACCGCCGCCGCCGGGTCCGCGGCACCAACGACTGGGTGCGCTTCCGGCTCGCCGCCCAGGGCGCCGTACGGGCGGTCGAGATCGACACCGCCTACCTCAAGGGCAATTCGGCCGGCTGGATCGCCCTCCAGGGCTGCAACGGCGACCCCTCGGGAGCCGGCGAGTGGTTCGAGATCATCCCCCGCACCCGCCTCCAGCCCGACACCCTGCACCGCTTCACGCTCCCCGCCCGGGCCGTCGTCACCCACGTCCGGCTCGACGCCTTCCCCGACGGCGGCGTCGCCCGGATGCGGCTGCACGGCAGCCTCACGGACCGGGGCGCCTCGGAACTCCGGGCCCGCTACGCGCGGCTGACCGGCTGACGGGCCACCTGGCAGGTCCACGGCAAACGATCATTAGGCTCTCGGGCATGAGACTTCTCCAGAGAGCGATGGCCGCGCTCGCGCTGCTGGTCACCGCGGTCCTCACGACCGCGGGACCGGCCGCCGCCGACCTCGTCGACCCGGCCACGGCACCGCCGACGCGCGTCATCTCCTACAACGTCTGCGGGGCCTCCCCCACCTGCCGCAGCGCACTGGACCTGCCCACCTGGACCGCCAAGGTCAAGGCGCAGACCCTCGCCTGGGACGCCGACGCCCTGATGCTCCAGGAGCTGTGCTTCACCCAGTGGACGGCGGTGCGCGACGCACTGGCCGACGCCGGCTACACCGCCGTCTGGGGCTTCGCCACGAAGACCCCCAACTGCGGCGCCTGGGGCGGCACCGACAACGGCTTCGGCCTCGGCGTCTTCGCCAAGGCCGGCGCGGTCGACCGCTACACCGCCAACCTGACCACCCCCGGCACCGAGCCCCGCCCGGTCCTCTGCGCCCGCGGCCCGGTCGACGGCCGGCCCACCCTCGTCTGCAACGTCCACCTGGACCAGAAGATCACCCCCGACAACGGCTCCGCCGAGGCCCTCGCCCACGCGGAGACCTGGGCGGCCGGACTCCCGGTGATCTTCGGCGGCGACTTCAACGCCGGTACGGAGCAGACCTACGACCCGATGCTCGACCCGGTCCGCAACGGCCTGCCCGGCACCGGCCCGCTCATCGAGGCCGACGAGAACGACGTCGACCACTTCACCCCGGCCTGCGCGGCGGCCCACGCCACCACCTGCCACTCCGGCGAGCCCACCGTCGCCTCCGGCAAGAAGTTCGACCACGTCTTCCTGACCGCCCGCGACTTCCGCACCGTCCGCGCCGACGCCCTCGAACCCGAACCCGAGGGCACCACCGCGCTCTCCGACCACAAGCTGCTGCGCGCCGCCGCGTACCCGACGTACCGGCCCGGCGACCTCACCGGCGACGGCCGGCCCGACCTCCTCGCGGTCAAGGACGACGGCGCCCTGCGCCTCTACCCCGGCACCGGCACCGGAGCCGTCTCCGGCATGCGCCAGATCGGCACCGGCTGGGCCGGCGCCGCCGTCAGCCACCGCGGCGACTGGACCGGCGACGCCCGCGAGGACGTCCTCGCCCGCATCGGCGACGAGCTGTGGGTCTACCCGAACACCGTCAACGGAGAGCTCGGCGCCCGGATCGCCATGGGCGGCCGCCCCACCGGCTGGTCGAACGGCGGCGTCCTCCCGCTGGCCGCGGGCGACGTGGACGGCGACGGCCTGCCCGACGTGCTCGCCCGCAGCACCACCGGCCTCTGGCTGCACCGCGGCGGCCCGGCCGTCGACGGCAAGCCCACCTTCGCCCCCCGGGCCGCCGTCAAGGTCGGCGGCGCCGAATGGGCCGGCTACGACGTGATCCTGCCCGGCGACGTCACCGGCGACGGCAAGGCGGACGTCTGGGGCCGCGACCGCGCCACCGGCGAGATCAAGCGGTACGTGAGCCAGGGCGCGGCCCCGCTCACCGCCGACCCGACGCCGCCGACCGGCGGCCCCTGGACCGTCGCCGACCGGCGCCTGGTCGTCTCGCCCGGCGACGTCACCGGCGACGGCCTGCCGGACCTGTGGACCACCCGCACCGCGGGCACGGCCGAGAACCTGGAGCTCCTGCCGGGCACCGCGACCGGCCTCGGCCTCCCGACGACGATCGGCACCGGCGGCTGGCAGTGGCTCACGCACCTGAGCTGACCCGCCCGCCACGGCGAGGGGCCCCGGACCGTGACCGGTCCGGGGCCCCTCTTCCGTCATCCGAGCCGTCAGGCGGCAGCGGCGTCCGCCGCCTGCGCCTTCAGCGCGCGCTCGACGCCCGCGCGGGACTCGGTCACCATACGGCGCAGCGCCGGGGCCGGGTCGTTCGCGGAGATCCAGGCGTCCGTGGCGTCCAGGGTGGCCTGCGAGACCTGGAGCGACGGGTAGAGGCCGACCACGATCTGCTGCACGATCTCGTGGCTGCGGGTCTCCGAGATGCCCTTGATCGAGGCGAAGTACTTCTCGGTGTACGGGGCGATCAGCTCACGCTGGTCGGCCTGCACGAAGCCGCCGATCACGGCCTCCTGCACCGCGTTCGCGAGGGTGTCGCCCTCGACGACCGCGGCCCACGCCTCGGCCTTCGCCGCCTCCGTCGGACGGGCCGCGCGGGCCGTCGCCGCGTGGCGCTCGCCCGCGGCGGTCCGGTCGCGCTCCAGCTCCGCCGCGATCTCCGGCTCGTCGAACCGGCCGGTCGCCGCGAGCCGCTGCACGAACGCCCAGCGCAGCTCGGTGTCGACGGCGAGGCCGTCGACCGTCACGTCACCGGAGAGCAGACCGGCGAGCACGTCGAGCTCGGCGTCCTCGCGGGCGGTGGCCGCGAAGGCCCGCGCCCAGGCCAGCTGGTGGTCGCTGCCGGGAGCCGCCGCGCGCAGCTGCTCCTGGGAGAAGGCGCCCCAGCGGGCCAGGCCCTCGGCGCGCCACTCCGGCGCCGCGTACAGGTCGAGGGCCGCCTTGACCTGGCCCTGCAGCGACTGGACCACGCCGATGTCGGTCTCCTTGGCGATGCCCGAGAGCACCAGCGCCAGGTAGTCGCGGGTGGCCAGCTCGCCGTCCCGGGTCATGTCCCAGGCCGAGGCCCAGCACAGCGCCCGCGGCAGGGACTCGGTGAAGTCGCCCAGGTGCGCGGTGACGTTCTTCAGGGACACCTCGTCGAGGCGGACCTTGGCGTACGACAGGTCGTCGTCGTTGAGCAGCACGACCGCCGGACGGGTCTTGCCCGCGAGCTGCGGCACGGAGGTCAGCTCGGCCGCCTCGATGTCCAGCTCGACCCGCTCGGTGCGGACCAGCTTGCCGGCCGCGTCGAGGTCGTAGAAGCCGATCGCGATCCGGTGCGGGCGCAGGACGGCCTCGCCCTTGGCGCCGGCCGGCAGCGCCGGGGCGGTCTGGCGGACGGCGAAGGAGGTGATGGAGCCGTTCTCGTCGGTCTCGATCTCGGGCCGCAGCACGTTGATGCCGGCGGTCTCCAGCCACGCCTTCGACCAGGCCTTCAGGTCACGCCCGGAGGTCTCCTCCAGGGCGCCCAGCAGGTCCGTCAGACGGGTGTTGCCGAAGGCGTGGGCCTTGAAGTAGGCCTGCACGCCCTTGAAGAACTCGTCCTGGCCGACGTAGGCGACGAGCTGCTTCAGGACGGAGGCGCCCTTGGCGTACGTGATCCCGTCGAAGTTGACGAGCACGTCCTCCAGGTCGTTGATCTCCGCCATGATCGGGTGCGTCGACGGCAGCTGGTCCTGGCGGTAGGCCCAGGTCTTCTCCGCGTTGGCGAAGGTGGTCCAGGCGTTGGGCCAGCGGGTGCCCTCGACGGAGGCCTGGCAGGCGACCGAGGTGTAGGTGGCGAACGACTCGTTCAGCCACAGGTCGTTCCACCACTCCATGGTGACGAGGTCGCCGAACCACATGTGGGCGAGCTCGTGCAGGATGGTCTCGGCGCGGCGCTCGTACGCGGCGTCCGTCACCTTCGAGCGGAAGACGTACTGGTCGCGGATGGTGACCGCGCCCGCGTTCTCCATCGCGCCCGCGTTGAACTCCGGCACGAACAGCTGGTCGTACTTGGCGAACGGGTAGTCGTACGCGAACTTCTCCTGGAACCAGCCGAAGCCCTGGCGGGTCACGTCGAAGATGTGGTCCGCGTCGAGGAACTCCGCCAGCGACGGACGGCAGTAGATGCCCAGCGGCACGACCTGGCCGTCGGGGCCCTCGTACGTCGAGTGCACCGAGTGGTACGGGCCGACGATCAGCGCGGTGATGTACGTGGAGATGCGCGGGGTCGGCTCGAAGACCCACACGTCGTCCTTGGGCTCCGGCGTGGGGGAGTTGGAGATGACCGACCAGCCGGACGGGGCCTTCACGGTGAACTGGAAGGTCGCCTTGAGGTCGGGCTGCTCGAAGGAGGCGAAGACGCGGCGGGCGTCCGGCACCTCGAACTGCGTGTAGAGGTAGGCCTGGCCGTCGACCGGGTCGACGAACCGGTGCAGGCCCTCACCGGTGTTGGTGTACGCGCAGTCGGCGACGACCTTCAGCTCGTTGCGACCCTGGACGAGGCGCGGGAGCGCGATCCGGGAGTCCCGGAAGACGGCGGCGACGTCGAGGGCGTGCCCGTTGAGCACGACCTCGTGGACGGCGGGGGCGACGAGATCGATGAAGGTCTCGGCCCCGGCCTCGGCGGAATCGAAGCGGACGGTGGTGACGGACCGGTAGGTGCCGCCCTCCTGCGCACCGGTGAGGTCGAGGTCGACCTCGTACGCGTCCACGGACAGCAGCTTCGCCCGCTGCGCCGCCTCTTCACGGGTCAGGTTTGTGCCAGGCACCCGGTCAACTCCTCGGTTTCGTGACGTTTGGGCCATCCTTCCACGGGGTGTGTCGGCGACGCACGGCGCATTTCCCAGGGCGAACAAGCGAAGGGCGGCCATCCCACGGATGGCCGCCCTTAGATGCCGTTCGTACCGGTTTCGGCCGGGAGCATCAGCCCTTGAGCTCGGCCGCGACCAGCTCCGCGATCTGCACCGCGTTCAGGGCGGCGCCCTTGCGCAGGTTGTCGTTGGAGACGAAGAGCGCGAGGCCGTGGTCGACGGTCTCGTCGACGCGGATGCGGCCCACGAAGGAGGCGTCCTTGCCGGCGGCCTGGAGCGGGGTGGGGATCTCGGAGAGCTCGACGCCCTCGGCGTCCTTCAGCAGCTCGTAGGCGCGCTCGACGCTGATCGGGCGCTCGAAGCGGGCGTTGACCTGGAGCGAGTGGCCGGAGAAGACCGGGACGCGCACGCAGGTGCCGGAGACCTTGAGCTCCGGGATCTCCAGGATCTTGCGGGACTCGTTGCGGAGCTTCTGCTCCTCGTCGGTCTCGAAGGAGCCGTCGTCGACGATCGCGCCGGCCAGCGGCAGCACGTTGAAGGCGATCGGACGCTTGTAGACGCCCGGCTCGGGGAAGTCGACGGCCCCGCCGTCGTGGGTCAGCCCGGCGGCACCCTCGGCCACGGCCTTGATCTGGCCGTCGAGCTCGGCGACGCCGGCCACACCGGAGCCGGACACGGCCTGGTAGGTGGTGGCGACCAGGGCGACCAGGCCGGCCTCCTGGTGGAGCGGCTTGAGGACCGGCATGGCGGCCATCGTGGTGCAGTTCGGGTTGGCGATGATGCCCTTGGGGCGGTCCTTGATCGCGTGCGGGTTGACCTCGGACACGACCAGCGGGACCTCGGGGTCCTTGCGCCAGGCGGAGGAGTTGTCGATCACGACGGCGCCCTGGGAGGCGACCTTCTCGGCGAGGGCCTTGGAGGTGGCGCCGCCCGCGGAGAAGAGCACGATGTCCAGGCCGGTGTAGTCGGCGGTGGCGGCGTCCTCGACGGTGACGCCGTCCAGGACGGAGCCGGCGGAGCGGGCGGAGGCGAAGAGGCGCAGCTCGTCGACCGGGAAGTTCCGCTCGGCCAGGATCCTGCGCATGACTGTGCCGACCTGACCGGTGGCTCCGACGATTCCGACCTTCACGGGGACTCCTCCGTACGTATGTGCAGGGTGCTGCCGGATCCATGATGCGGGTGTCCCGGCCCGGCTTGTCCAATCCATTGTCCAAGGGTCGGACGGTCGCCGGACGGATCCCGGACGGATCCCGCACGGAGCCGGAGACGCCGACGGGGCGGCCGCCGGTTTCCGGCGACCGCCCCTCCTTGATCGTCAGGCGTTACGGGACGACGTTCCCGATCACGACGCTGCCGGTGCCGGCGGCGGTGCCGCGGGCGTTGAGCAGCTGGACCTCGCCGAAGAACCGGCGGCCCTCGGGGGCCGCGGCGTTCACGACGACCTCGGCGGCGACCTGGGCGGAGGCGCCGTTGGCCAGCTTGACCTGCTTCGACTCGTCGACCTTCACGGAGCCGAGCGCGGACGAGTAGTACACGTCCTTGTAGTCGTAGCTGGTGCCGCCGGCGGCCTGCACCGAGTAGCCGTCGATGATGACGGTGTAGGTGCCCGGGGCGGGCTTGACCAGGCTGACGGACTCCTCGGAGTCGCCGTCGGCGGACTGGCCGACCTGGGTGTCGCCCAGCTTGACCGTGAGGTCGAGGTCGGCCGACAGGTCGGAGGTGTTGCCGATGGCGATGTCGAGGCGCTCGACGCCCTCACCGATGGTGACGGTCTTGATCTGCTGCTCGTGGTGCTGGATGGTCGCCTTCTCGGACTTCTGCGAGCCGAGCGAGCCGCCCTTCAGGCGTCCGTCCAGGGCCGCGAACTCGTTGGAGACGTTCCACTGCACGGCGGCCGGGGTGCCGATCTTCGCCTCGGGGACCGTCTGGACGGCCGGGTCGAAGGTGGCGCCGAGCACCGACACGTTCAGCTTGAACGGGTTGTCCAGGTCCGGCGAGGTGCGGCGGGACTCGACGATGATCTCCCACACGCCCGGGATCGGGTTGGCGTAGGAGCGCAGGTCCGGACGGCAGGTGTTCGCCGGGTTGTAGTGCGGGTAGCACTGGTTCGTCGCGTTGTCCTCGAGGGCCACGCCGTACGGGTGCTGGGTGATGAACCGGGTCTGGCTCTTCTCCTTCAGCCCGCTCAGGGAGACCTCGAGGGTCTTGGCGCCCTTCGGCACGGTGACGAAGTACGACTTGCTGCTGTTGCGCTGCGTCGTGCTGGTGGCGGAGAAGCCGTAGCCCGGGCCGACCAGGTCGTTGGAGACGACCGAGGTGGCGAGGATCTGCTTGTCGACGCCCTCGGTGCGCTCGTCGTCGGCCTCCAGGATGACGCTGTGCACGCCGGAGGTGGTCGGACGGGCCTGGAGCTTGACGGTGACCGGCTTGTTCAGCGGCAGGTAGACCTCGTCGTCGCCGAGGATGCGGAAGGTGCCGTCGTTGTACTTCAGGTCCAGCTCGTGCTCGATCGGCCGGTCCGGGCCGTTCGTGCGCGTGATGGTGACGTCGTAGACCTTCTTCTGGCCGACCTTGAGGCCGCCCTGGCGGTCGTACACGCCGGTGCCGGTGTGCGGGGCCGGGAAGATCGCGGTGTCGACCGGGGCCTCGACCTTGTAGTCGTGGGCGGTCGCGCCGTCCTTGATCGACTCCCAGGCGTCCTCGATGTCGATGAGGCCGGCGCCCTGCTCGTGGGCCGCGACACCCGGGATCCGCTTGGCGGTCGAGGTGAGCGCGGTGCGCAGGGTGAGCGGGGAGAGCGCGATGCGCTTCTGCTTGGCCGCGGAGATCAGCAGCGCGCTCGCGCCCGCCGCCTGCGGCGAGGACATCGAGGTGCCGTTGAGCATGCCGTAGCCGGCGGGCAGCGCGTAACCGGCCTCGGCCACGCCCGCACCGGGCTGCCAGGTCGGGATGGTGTTCACGGCCGAGCCGGGGGCGGTGATGGTCGGGGTGAAGCCGCCGTCCTCACGCGGGCCGCGCGAGGAGAAGGGGAACATGGCGTACTTCTTCTCGACGGCGGAGCCGTAGTTGGCCGCCCAGGTGGACTGGGAGACGGCCGCGCCGACCGACAGGACCTTGTCGGCCAGGCCGGGGTCGCCGATCGTGTTGATGCCGGGGCCCTCGTTGCCGGCCGAGATGACCAGCTGCACGCCGTACGTGTCGATGAGACGCGTGTAGAGGCGGGCGCGCACGTTGTCGCCGTCGTTCTGCAGCGGCAGGCCGCCGATCGACATGTTGACGATGTCGACGCCGCGGTTGGCGACGAGGTCGATCATGCCCTCGGTCAGCGCGGTGTTGGTGCAGCCGCCGGTCCAGGTGCAGGCGCGGGCGGAGACGATCTTCGCGCCGGGGGCGGCGCCGTTCATCCTGCCGCCGAACAGGCCGTTGGCGGCCGTGATGCCGGCGACGTGGGTGCCGTGCGAGGACTCGACGAGACCGACGTTCACGAAGTCGGCCTTCTTGCCGACCCACGTGCCGCCCAGCGGGTCCATCGGCACGTCCTTGCGGATCTGCACGACGAACGGGGTCTTCTCGACGACCTCGGTGGCCGGGTTGTCCGTGCCGAAGTAGCCGATCTGGTTGCCGTCCTTGTACGGCTTCATCGGCTCGTTGTTGGTGAAGTCACCGTCCTGGTCGGTGTCCACGCGCACGGTGCCGGCGACCGGGTCGTACAGCAGACCGAAGCGGTCGGTGGTGTCGCCGTCCCGGTTGATGTCGCCCGCCGGGTCGCCGCCCGCGGTGACCGACTCGCTGAACCGGCTCCACTGGTACGAGCCCTCGGGGGCCTTCCAGCTCTGGCCGCCGGCGGTGAACGCGGTGCCCGTGACCGGGGTGATCTGGGCGCGCCAGGTGCCGTCGCTCTCGGTGAGCGGGTCGGTGGCGGTGACCCAGTCGACGATCTTGCGCTCGCCGGTGGTGGTCTTCTGCAGGGCCGGGTGGCCGAGGTCGACACCGGAGTCGAGGATGCCGATGGTCACGCCGCGGCCGTCGGCCTTGGGGTGCTCCTTGACGAAGTCCACCGCACCGGTCTCGTAGGACGGGTTGTACGGGTTCTTCGCCGGGGTGCTCTTGCCCGGGGCCGGGTAGGTCCTGGTGACGGTGGTGCCGTCGACCGCGCCCGTGGTGCCGGCGTCCGGGGTCGGGTCGTCCTGCTTGATCTCGGCCTGGAGGTCCACCGACTGCACGGAGGACAGCTTGGTGGCGGCCTTGATGGCGGCGTCGGCCTTGGCGGTCGGCAGGGTGGCGCGGACGTAGCCGAGCTCGTCGTCCTGCTTGCCGACGGAGGCGCCGGGGACGGCGTCGAGCTGGCCCGCGACCTGCTCGGTGGCGCCGGGGGCGGTGGCGACGAGCACGGTGACGTTGGCCTGGCCGGAGGCCTCGGCCTCGGAGAGGCGCTGGGCGTCGGTGGCGCCGAGCTTGTCGGCGGGATCGGCGATCTTCACCGGGTTGCTGCCGGCCGCCGGGTCGTCGGCGGCCAGGACCGGGGCGGCACCGGCCGCGACGAGCGCGGTCACGAGGCCGGCGGCGGCCGCGATGCGGGCCGCTCGTCTGGTCCCGGAGGTGGAGCGCCCGGGTATGGAGCTCTGCGTTTCGGGGGTGGTCATTTACATCCCTGATTGTGAAAGAAGAGGGTCCGGATTCCGGTACCGGATGACCGCTCAGCCTTTCGCAAATGACAGGGGTTTGGGGAGAGTTACCGAGGGGCGGAATGCGCGCGTGGCACACATCCGCCACTGCGGAAGATGCGCCACGGGGGACGAAAGGTCTCCAAGGGGGGCGAGCCGACGGCCCTGCCGTGGGCGACTAGTTGTCCTTTGTACGGGCATAGTGGCGCGAGGCCTTGGCCCGGTTGCCGCAGGCCGCCATCGAGCACCAGCGGCGGGTGCCGTTCCGCGAGGTGTCGAAGAAGTGCAGGATGCACGCCTCGTGGGCGCACTTGCGGATGCGTTCCGGATTCGCCCGCAGCAGGTCGAGGTAGTCGCGGGCGGCGGTCCACCCCGGCCCCCAGGCGAGGTCCGCGAACTCGGCCTCCTCGCCCGGCCCTTCGAGGGTGAGCGTGGCCCGGATCCGGCCGTGTCCGAGGACCGCGTCGACCTCGGCGGTGGCCCCCGGGTCGCCGGGTCGGTCGACCAGGCCGCCGAGCGCCTCCCGCGCGGCGAGGGTGTGCCGCAGGGTGGCCGCGTCGGCGCGGAACCGGCCGTCGAGCCCGTTCGAGCCGAGCCAGACGCCGAGCCCCTCGACGCCGGTGAGCAGGTCCTGCCGTACGCCGTCGGCCATCCAGCGGGTGTTGAGCAGGTCGAGGGAGACGGGCTCGCCGACGAGGGGCCGCGGGTCGTGAACGGTCATGGCGGAGGCCCTCCTCGGCGACGGATTCCGGACTAACCCCTCAAGGTTACGTGACCGGTTGCGCGCTGCGCTGTCTAACCTCTAAAGTCTAAGTGAGAGGTTAGCTCCGTCCGGGAATCCGCTCCCGCCCGGAACCGCCCCGAACGACTCGCACCCGAGGAGGTCCGCCCACCATGCGCGCCTACCACTCCGGCTCCCTCGCCGTTCAGACCCGCGTCGGAGTCCGCGACCTCGCCGAGCACGTCGGCAGATCCATCGCCCCCGGCATCCGCCCCGTCGCCGCCGCCTTCCTGGAGGCCCAGCCGATGCTCGTGCTGGGCGCCGCCGCCCCGGACGGCCGGGTCTGGGCGAGCCTGCTCACCGGCCTCCCCGGCTTCACCCGGGCGACCGGCCCGCACACCCTCTCCGTCGCGGGCGGCATCCCCTCCCGCGACCCGCTCGCGCAGGCCGTCACCGAGGCCGGCACCCCCGTCGGGACGATCGCCCTCGACCCGCGCACCCGCCGCCGGCTCCGCCTCAACGGGACCGCGCGCCCCAGCGCCCGGGGCCTGGTCGTCGAGACGGAGCAGGTCTTCTCGAACTGCCCGAAGCACCTCACGCGGCGCGCGCTGCGCGGCTGGGCGCCGATTCCCGGCCCGGGCTCCGGCGCCGTCCGCCGCACCGGCTCCCTCACCCCGGACCAGGAACGCCTGATCCGCGCCGCCGACACCTTCTTCGTCGCCACCGCCGCCCCCGACGGCGTCGACGCCAGCCACCGCGGCGGCCCCCCCGGCTTCGTCGAGCTCGTCTCGCCCACCGAACTGCGCTGGCCCGACTACCCCGGCAACGCCATGTTCCTCACCCTCGGCAACCTGGAGGAGGACGGCCGCGCAGGACTCCTCTTCCTCGACTGGGCCACCGGCACCACCCTCCAGCTCTCCGGCGTCGCCCACACCGAGTACGGCCCCGAGGGCCGTGCGGTCCGCTTCCGCCTGGACGCGGTGGCGGAGACCGAAGCGGCCAGCCCCCTGCGCTGGTCGGCCCCCGAGCACTCCCCGTAGCCCCGTGGCCCCGTAGCCCCGTGGCCCCGTAGCCCCGTGGCCCCGTGGCCCCGTGGCCCCGCAGACCCCGTCCCACTCGTCCCGCCTGCCCGTCCGTCCGGACCCGTCCCGCCCGCCCGTCACGAAGGACCGCCCATGACCACCGCTCCGGCCGCCGAGGCCACCCCCGCCACCGCCCCGGCCCCCGCGCCCGCCCGCGCCACCGCCCCCGCCCGCCCCCGGCCCCGCGTGCTGCTCGCCTCCACCGCCGTCAGCGTCACCGCGCTGCTCCTGCTCGTCGCGATCGGGACCCTGCTCCACGAGCCGCTGCTCATCCCGCCGCTCGCCGCGAGCATGGCCCTGGTCGCGGGCGCGCCCGACCTGCCGCTCGCCCAGCCCCGCTCCGTCGTCGGCGGCCAGCTGCTCTCCGCCCTCACCGGCTTCGCCGTCCTCGCGGTCACCGGCCCGGGCCCGTGGGGCGCCGCCGTCGCCGGCGGCCTCGCCCTCGGGGTGATGTCCGCGGCCCGCACCCCGCACTCCCCGGCCGCGGCGACCGCGGTGATCGTGACCCTCCAGAACCCGCCGTTCTGGCTCTTCCTCGGGCTCCTCGCCCTCGCCGCCCTCGTCCTGGTCGCCACCGGCCTCGCCGGCGCGCGCCTCACCGGGCGGCGCTACCCCTCGTACTGGATCTGATGCCCTTAACCTCCTCCCATGCAGACCGAGTTGCGGGTGGCGGCCTACGCCGTGTGTGTGCGGGACGGGCAGATACTCCTGGCGCGCTGGGTGGACCGGGAGGGGGTGAAGCGGTGGACGCTGCCCGGCGGCGGGATGGACCACGGTGAGCTGCCGGTGGGGGCCGTCGTGCGGGAGGTCGAGGAGGAGACCGGCTACCTCGCCGAGGCGACCGCGCTGCTCGGGATCGACTCCATCCGGCGGCGGCGGACCCGTGCGCTCGGCGGGGCCTACGACTGGCAGGGGCTGCGGATCGTCTACGAGGTCCGGGTCACCGGCGGCGAGCTGCGCAACGAGGAGGACGGCTCCACCGACCTCGCCGCCTGGCATCCGCTGGAGTCCGTGCCCTCGCTCACCCGGGTCGAGCTCGTCGACATCGGCCTCCAGCTCTGGCGCGACCGGCCCCCGCTGGGGCACTCGCCGCTGCACGATCCGGCGAACGGCTGAAAACGGCTCAACCGTCACGGACGCGCTCAACCCGCCGCCCGTGCCCCGTGGTCCCCTCCCGTGACCGAAGCAGTACGCAGCTGTACGTACGTCAGGGGAGCCCGCACATGTCAGCCGCACGCACCGCCCGTACCGTCCTGGCCGCCACCCTCGTGGCCGGCCTCGCCGCCACCGCCCTCGCCGCGCCCGCCGTCGCCGCCGCGCCTCCGAAGCCCTCGCACGCCGCCACCCAGCAGGCGCTGGACGCGGCGGTGGCGGCGGGCGTGCCCGGCGCCGTCGCCCAGGCCCGGGACGGCAAGGGCCGCTGGACCGGCACCGCCGGCGAGCGCAAGGGGAACGACCGCTTCAGGGTCGGCTCCATCACCAAGACCTTCACCGCGACCGTCCTGCTCCAGCTGCAGGCCGAGGGGCGGATCGACCTCGACGACCCGGTGGAGAAGTGGTTGCCCGGGGTCGTCAGCGGCCACGGGCACGACGGGCGCGGGATCACCGTCCGGCAGCTGCTCAACCACACCAGCGGCATCTACAGCTACACGAGCGACCCGGCCTTCCAGGAGCGCGTGTTCGGGGCCGGGTTCCTCCAGCACCGCTACGACACCTGGACCCCGAAGCAGCTCGTCGACGTCGCCATGGCCCACGAGCCCGACTTCGCCCCCGGCACCTCCTGGAACTACTCC
Source organism: Streptomyces showdoensis (assembly GCF_039535475.1). NCBI lineage: Bacteria > Bacillati > Actinomycetota > Actinomycetes > Kitasatosporales > Streptomycetaceae > Streptomyces > Streptomyces showdoensis. The sequence continues at coordinate 2,912,102 of NZ_BAAAXG010000026.1, forward strand.
AACACCAACTTCGTCCTGGCCGGCATGGTGATCGAGAAGGTCACCGGCCGCTCCTACGCCAAGGCGGTCGAGAACAGGATCGTCAAGCCGCTCAAGCTGCGCGCCACCAGCGTCCCCGGCACCGACTCCCGGATGCCGAGGCCGCACTCCGGCGCGTACTCGAAGCTCGCGTCCGACGCGAGCGGACCGACCTACGACGTGACCGCGCTCAACCCGAGCATCGCGGGCGCGGCGGGGGAGATGATCTCCGACTCCAACGACCTGCAGACCTTCTACCGGGCCCTGCTCAAGGGCCGGCTGCTGCCGGCGGCCGAGCTGAAGGAGATGACGGACACCGTCCGGGTCACGCCCGAACTGGGCTACGGACTCGGGCTCATGCAGCAGAAGCTCAGCTGCGGCAAGGAGGTGTGGGGCCACGGCGGCGGCATCCACGGCTCCAGCTCCCAGGCGGTCGTCACCCGGGACGGCGAGCACTCCCTCGCCGGGAACCTCAACGCGGACTGGACGGGCGACAGCCAGGCGCTGATCGAGGCCGAGTTCTGCGGGACGGTCCCGAAGAAGTAGCCCCCGCGGCGGCGGCCTCGCGGGTACGGGGGTCCGGCGGGGCCGCTCAGCGGGGCAGGACGACCACGTAGGCGGCCGGCTGCCGGTCGGACGCGGCCATCAGCGCCGTGCGGACCACGGCCGCCTGCTGGTCCATCGCCTCGCGCAGCTTGCGCGGGGTGAGGTGGACGACGGTGATGCCCAGCCGCTCCAGGTGCTCGCGCTTGCGCGTGTACTCGGACCAGAGCGCGTCGTCGTCCTGCCGCGGCGCCCGGGTGTCCAGCTCCACGGCGACCGCCTGGTCCGGCCAGTAGGCGTCCAGGCCGCCGAGGTGCGGGCCGCCCGGCAGCCGCAGGTCCACGTTCCACAGCGGGTCCGGCAGCGCGAACTCGCGCACCATCGCGTACAGCCGGTCCTCGGCGAGCGAGCGCCCCTCGGCGAGGAGGGCGTCGACCGCGTCCACCACGTGCGGACGGTTGAGCAGCCGGGCCCGGTTCAACTCCCGCACCACGGCGGCCGGTTCGCAATGACCGCCGCTCACGGCCTCGGTGAGCAGCCGGCGCACCGTGCCCGGGTCGGTCAGCGCCGCGACGGCGTCGGCCAGCGCCCGCGGGACCGGGGCGACCGGGAAGCCGTCGATCTCGGCCGGCTGCGGCGGCTCGGCGCTCCGCACCACCCGGACCCGACCGGTGGACCGCAGCCGCCGGGCGCGCGGGACCAGGACGTCGACCCGGTCGATGAGTCCGGCGGGCGGGGCGGCGGTGAAGCGGTGCAGGGAGAGCGCGGCGAGCCCGGTGAGCATCGCCTCGGCGCGGGCGTAGCGCAGTGCCTCCCGGAACCGGTCGTCCCCGGTGCGGGGGAGGGGCGGGAGGGGGGTCTTGGGGGTGTTGGGGTTCATGTCGTCGGTCTTCCGCCGGACGGACCGCCCCTAACCGCTGTTACGAAGCGGTCGCACAATCCGGACAACTCCGCACTAAAGTACGCGCGTTCGAGTGCCGATGAACAACGGCCCCCGGTGGGGGTCCACCGGGGGCCGTCGTTCATCGGACGGCGACTACGACGCGCGCCCGTCGCACTCCTGCGCGCGCAGCGCCCGCGCCAGGTCGTCGCGCGACTCCAGCACGAGCCGGCGCAGCGCCGGGGCGGCCGAGGCGTGCGCGGCGAGCCACGCGTCCGTCGCCGCCAGCGTCTCCGCGCGGTCCTGGAGCGCCGGGAACAGGCCCCGCACCACGTCCATGCCGATCTGGATGGAGCGCTCCGCCCAGATCCGCTCGATCGCCGCGAAGTACTTCTCGGCGTAGGGCGCGATCAGCTCGCGCTGCGAGGGCTGGGTGAAGCCCGAGATGGTCGCCTCCACCAGGGCGTTGGACAGGGCGTCCGACTCGACGACCTGCGCCCAGGCCTGCGCCTTGACCGCGGCCGAGGGCCGGCCGGCCAGACAGCGCGCCTGGTGGCGCTTGCCGGTCGCCGTGTCGTCGCGGGCCAGCTCCGCGCCGATCCGGGCCTCGTCGGCGCGGCCGTGCACGGTGAGCGGCTCCAGCAGGGACCAGCGCAGCTCCTGGTCGACCTCCAGCCCGTCGATCACCGCGCTGCCGTCGAGCAGGCCCTCCAGGAGCTGGAGGTCGGCGTCGGAGGAGGACACCGAGGCGAGGAAGCGCGCCCAGGTCAGCTGGTGCTCGCTGCCCGGCTCGGCCTGCCGCAGCTCGCGCAGCCCCGCCTCGGCGAGCAGCCGCCCGCCCTCGGGCCGCCAGTCGTGCGCCGCGTACTCGGTGACGGCGGTCCGGGTCCACGCGTGCACCATCTGGAGCACGCCGATGTCGGTCTCGCGGCCCGCGAACTCGAGCGCGATCCGGACGAAGTCCCGGGCCGGCATCAGTCCGTCGCGGGTCAGGTTCCACAGCGCCGACCAGCACAGGGCGCGGGCCAGCGGGTCGGTGATGTCGCCGAGGTGGGCGCGCAGGGTGGCCAGCGAGCCCTCGTCGAAGCGGACCTTGCAGTAGGTGAGGTCGTCGTCGTTGACCAGCACCAGGTCCGGCTTCTCGGCACCGGCCAGCTCCGCCACGACGGTGGAGACGCCGGTGATGTCGGCCTCGGCCCGCGCGTACCGCACGAGCTCCCCGCCGGAGAGCCGGTAGAGGCCGACGGCGGCGCGGTGCGGGCGCAGCTCGTCGCCCTCCTGGAGGACGGCGAGCTCGGTGATCCGGCCCTCGGCGTCGTAGGTGACGGCCGGGGTGAGGCTGTTGACGCCGGAGGTCTGCAGCCAGGACTTGGCCCAGCCCTTCATGTCCCGGCCGGAGGTCTCCTCCAGGACGGTCAGCAGGTCCGCGAGGCGCGTGTTGCCGTAGGCGTGGCGCTTGAAGTAGACGCGCGCGCCCTCCAGGAACGCGTCCCTGCCCGCGTACGCGACGAGCTGCTTCAGGACGGAGGCGCCCTTGGCGTAGGTGATGCCGTCGAAGTTCAGCTTGGCGTCCTCCAGGTCACGGATGTCGGCCGTGATCGGGTGGGTGGACGGCAGCTGGTCGGCGCGGTACGCCCAGGCCTTGCGGTTGTTGGCGAAGGTCACCCAGCTGTTGGTGAAGCGGGTCGCCTCGGCCAGCGAGAACGAGCCCATGAAGTCCGCGAAGGACTCCTTCAGCCACAGGTCGTCCCACCACACCATGGTGACCAGGTCGCCGAACCACATGTGGGCCATCTCGTGCAGGATCACGTTGGCCCGGCGCTCGTACGCCGCCTGGGTCACCTTGCCGCGGTAGATGTACTCCTCGCGGAAGGTCACCATGCCCGGGTTCTCCATCGCGCCGAGGTTGTACTCGGGGACGAAGGCCTGGTCGTACTTCCCGAAGGGGTACGGGAAGTCGAAGTTGTCGTGGAAGAAGTCGAGGCCCTGCTTGGTGACCAGGAAGACGTCGTCCGCGTCGAAGTGCTTCGCGAGGCCCTTGCGGCACATCGCGCCGAGCGGGATCTCCAGCTCGGTGCCGTCGGCGAACGACCGCGTGTAGCTGTCCGTCACGTAGTGGTACGGGCCGGCCACGACACAGGTGATGTACGTGGAGATGGACGCCGTCTCGGCGAACCGCCACACCCCCTCGGCGTCCTGCGCGCCCGCCCCGTTGGACCACACGGTCCAGCCCTCGGGCGCGTCCACCGAGAAGCGGAACGGCGCCTTGAGGTCCGGCTGCTCGAAGGTGGCGAAGACCCGGCGGGCGTCGGCCGGCTCGTACTGCGTGTAGAGGTAGACCTCGCCGTCCTCGGGGTCGACGAAGCGGTGCATGCCCTCGCCGGTGCGGCTGTAGGCGCAGCGGGCGTCGACCACGAGCTCGTTCTCGTCGGCCAGGCCGTCCAGCGCGATCCGGGCCCCGTCGAAGACGACGGCCGGGTCCAGCGCGCGCCCGTTGAGGGTGACCGCGTCGACCGCGGGGGCGATCAGGTCGACGAACGTGGTGTCGCCCGCGCCGGTGCGGCGGAAGCGCAGCGTCGTCACGGAACGGAACGTGCGCACGTCCTCCGTGGACTCGCCGACCGCCGACCGCAGGTCGAGGTAGACCTCGTACCCGTCGACGGACAGCAGCTCCGCCCGCTCATGGGCCTCGTCGCGGGACAGGTTCTCACCGGGCACGGTCACTCCTTCGTGGCTCGTTCGAAACAGCACCGATCCTCCCATGTGCACATGACCGCGCGTACCCGGGGAATGCGCGGCTGTCCGGTGGTGTTGCCGCCAGGCGCACCCACACCGCCTTCCGGGCGACCTGAGCGATCTTCCGAGGAGAGACATGTCCGAGAGCAGGACCACCGCCGACTTCTTCTTCGACCCGCTGTGCCCGTGGGCCTGGATGACCTCCCGCTGGATGCTGGAGGTGGAGAAGGTGCGCCCGGTCGACGTGCGCTGGAAGGTCATGAGCCTGGCGGTCCTCAACGAGAACCGGCTCGACGAGGTGCCGGCGGAGTACCGCGAGATGCTGGAGACGAAGGCCTGGGGCCCGGTCCGCGTGGTGATCGCCGCCCAGCAGCTGCACGGCGACGAGGTCGTCGGCAAGCTCTACACGGCGCTCGGCACCCGCTTCCACAACGAGGGCGAGGGTCCGACCCGCGAGGCGATCGTCGGCGCCCTGACCGACGTCGGCCTGCCGGAGGAGCTGGCGGACTTCGCCGACCAGGACACCTACGACACCGAGCTGCGCGCCTCCCACAAGGAGGGCATAGAGAAGGTCGGCCAGGACGTCGGCACCCCGGTGATCGCGGTCCCCGGCCCGGACGGCGACGAGGTGGCCTTCTTCGGTCCGGTCGTCACCCCGACCCCGCGCGGCGAGGCCGCCGCCCGGCTCTGGGACGGCACGCTGCTGGTGGCGGCGACCCCCGGCTTCTACGAGATCAAGCGCACCCGGACGGCGGCGCCCAGCTTCGAGTAGCCGCGGCCCGCAGGTACAGAAGAACCCCCGTGATTCACGTCATCACGGGGGTTCTTCCTCTTTACGCCCGCAGGTGAAGGTTGAGAAGACGATCACGAGCAGGACGAACAGGGGGTGTCAGAACGAGATCAGCGGGATGCTCGCCTTGGCGGCCTGGTAGCGCTTGTTCACGTCCTGCCAGTTGACGACCTGCCACATGGCCTCGATGAAGTCGACCTTCTGGTTCTTGTACTGCAGGTAGAAGGCGTGCTCCCAGGCGTCGAACACGAGGACCGGGACCGAGCCCTGGCCGACGTTGCCCTGGTGGTCGTAGACCTGCTCGACGATCAGGCGGCCGCTGATCGGCTCGTAGGCGAGGACACCCCAGCCGGAGCCCTGCGTGGTCGCCGAGGCCTTGGTGAGCTGGGCCTTGAACTTGGCGAAGGAACCGAAGGACTCGGTGATCGCGTCGGCGAGGTCGCCGACCCCGTCGGCCGCCAGCGGCTCGCCGCCGCCACCGTCCTTCGGGCTGTTCATGTTGTTCCAGTAGATGGAGTGGAGGATGTGGCCGGAGAGGTGGAAGGCCAGGTTCTTCTCCAGGCCGTTGATGGCGCCCCAGGCGTCCTTCTCCCGAGCCTCTTCCAGCTGCTCCAGGGTGTCGTTGGCACCCTTCACGTACGCGGCGTGGTGCTTGTCGTGGTGCAGCTCGATGATCTGCGGGTTGATCACCGGCTCCAGGGCCGCGTAGTCGTACGGCAGTTCCGGAAGGGTGTAGATGGCCATGTGCCGAGCCTCTCGCCGACGTCTTCTAATTGCAACCTACTTGCAGGTGCAGGCTAACAGTAGATGCTGTCCAAATTGATCAGTGGGCCGTCAGAGCGTGGGCCCAGGACCGGACGGAGCACAGGGGACCCCGGACACGACAGCGCGCCCCGCCGAGCTCGTGCTCGGCGGGGCGCGGTGACGGGGTTCTCGCGGGGGTACGGGCCTCAGGCCTCCTCGACCGCCGTCCCGCGCGCGGCGCGCGCCTTCTGGAGCGCGAAGCCCACCGCCGCGAGCAGCAGGGTCAGGGCGCCGGTCGCGTAGAGCTGGACCCGGGTGCCCTCCTCGCGGGCCATCAGGAAGAAGATGGCGGCCATGCCGGCCAGCGCCACCCAGGTCAGCACCGGGAAGCCCCACATCTTCACGACCAGCTTCTCGGGCGCCTCGCGCTCGGTGCGGCGGCGCAGCACCAGCTGGGAGGCGGCGATGAAGAACCAGACGACCAGGATGATCGCGCCGATGGTGTTGAGCAGCCAGATGAAGACGTCGTCCGGGCGCCAGTAGCTGAGCAGCACGCAGCCGAAGCCGAAGACGGAGGAGACCAGCACCGCCGGGCGCGGCACGCCGCCGAAGGTCCGGCCGAGCGCCTTCGGGCCCTGGCCGCGGGCGACCAGCGAGCAGGCCATGCGGGAGGCGCCGTACACGTTGGCGTTCATCGCCGAGAGCAGCGCGACCAGGACGACCACGTTCATGATCTGGCCGGCCGCCGGGATGCCCAGGTGGTCGAGGGTGGCCACGTACGGGCCCTTCTCGACGACGGCCTTGTCGCCCCACGGGACGAGGGTGACGATGACGGCCATCGAACCGATGTAGAAGAGCGCGATCCGCCACATCGCCGTACGGACCGCCTTGGCGACGCCCTGCACGGGGTGCTCCGACTCGGCCGCGGCGATGGTGACGGTCTCCAGACCGCCGTACGCGAAGACGGAGGCCAGCAGGCCGACGATGAGGCCCTCGGAGCCGTTCGGGAAGAAGCCGCCGTCGCCGGTGAGGTTGGTGGTGCCCGGGGCGTCGGTGCCCGGCAGGACGCCGGTGATGGCGAGCACGCCGATGCCGAGGAAGAGGACGATCGCGCCGACCTTGAGCGCGGCGAACCAGAACTCGAACTCGCCGAAGTTCTTCACCGCCGCCAGGTTGGTGCCGCAGAAGACCAGCATGAACAGGGCCACCCAGGCCCACTCCGGGGTGCCGGGGAACCAGCCGGTCATGATCTTCGCCGCGCCGATGCCCTCCAGGCCGACGGCCACGCAGAGCAGGAACCAGAAGGCCCAGCCCGCGGTGAAGCCGGCCCAGGGGCCGAGCGCGCGCTCGGCGTGGACGGAGAAGGAGCCGGAGGCCGGGTTCGCCGCCGACATCTCGCCCAGCATGCGCATCACGAGCATGACGAGCACACCGGAGATCGCGTACGCGAGGACGATCGAGGGACCGGCGGCGGCGATGCCGGCGCCGGAGCCGACGAAGAGCCCGGCGCCGATCACGCCGCCGAGGGCGATCATCGACAGATGGCGCTGCTTGAGGCCGTGCGTGAGGCCCCCGGCAGGGGCGGTGGCGCTGGTGGCGGCGTCCTTGCGGTCGGCCGGCGCGGGCGCGGGAGTCCGAGACATGGGCGAGCCCTGTTCACTAGCTGAGACGGGGAGGGTGGCCCACAGTCTGTGGGCCCGCACCGCTCACAGGGAACGGATGTCCGCTATACGGGCACGACCTTCACACAAGGTGAAGATTCACCTCCGCTTCGTGCGCAGCTCGCGCACCCCCGCCACCCCCAGGACCAGCGCGGTCGCCCCGCCGGACCACAGCACCTGCGGCCGGGCCCCGTCGTCGGTCAGCATCAGCACCAGCACCGCGGCCATCGCCGCCAGCGCCGTCCAGGTCAGCCAGGGGAAGCCCCACATCCGCAGCGTCAGCGTCTCGGGCGCCTCCCGCTCGATCCGGCGCCGCAGCCGCAGCTGCGAGACCGCGATCAGCGCCCACACGAAGAGCAGCACCGCGCCGACCGCGTTGAGCATGTAGAGGAACACGGAATCCGGCCACTTCAGATTGAGCAGCACGGAGACGAAGCCGAAGGCCACCGAGGCCAGCACCGCCCGCCGCGGCACCCCTCCGCCGGACACCCGCAGCAGCCCCTTCGGCGCCTCCCCGCGCTCGGCCAGCGAGAACACCATCCGCGAGGAGCCGTAGAGGTTGGCGTTGAGCGCCGAGAGCAGCGCCACGAACACCACCACGTTCATGATCTGCCCGGCCCCCGGCACCCCGATCGAGTCCAGCACCGCCACGTACGGCGACTCCCCCGGCTCCATCGAGGTCCACGGCAGCAGGGTCACGATCACCAGCATCGAACCCACGTAGAAGAAGAGGATCCGCCACACCGCGCTGCGCACCGCCCGCGCCACGTTGCGCGCCGGGTCGTCCGACTCGGCCGCCGCGATCGTCACGACCTCCAGGCCGCCGAAGGCGAAGACCACGGCCAGCACCCCGGAGACCACCCCCGCCCAGCCGTTGGGCAGGAAGCCGCCCTGACCGGTCAGGTTGGCGAGCCCCACCGGGTCGGTGTCCGGCAGCCGGCCGAGGATCGCCAGCGTGCCCAGCACCAGGAAGAGCACGATCGCGCCGACCTTGAGCGCGGCGAACCAGAACTCGAACTCGCCGAAGTTCTTCACCGCCGCCAGGTTCGTCGCGGTGAACAGCACCATGAAGGCCAGCACCCAGCCCCACTGCGGGACCCCCGGCACCCAGCCGTGCGCGATCCGGGCCGCACCCGTCGCCTCCACCGCGAGCACCACCACCAGCAGGAACCAGTAGAGCCAGCCCGCCGAGAAGCCCGCCCAGCGGCCCAGCGCCCGCTCGGCGTGCACCGAGAAGGAGCCCGAGGCCGGCATCGCCGCCGACATCTCGCCCAGCATCCGCATGACCAGCATCGCCAGCGCGCCGGCGATCAGGTACGACACGACGATGCCGGGGCCGGCGACCGCGATGCCCGCGCCGGAGCCCACGAAGAGCCCGGCGCCGATCACCCCGCCGAGCCCCAGCATGGTCAGGTGACGCTGCTTCAGTGCGTGCGTGAGGGGCTCCGGTCCGGGGGCCAGCGGCTCCGGTCCGGAGGTGGGGGCGTCGTGCATGCGGGGGGCTCGCGCTCTGGGAGGGTTTATGGAGACCCCACAGTCTCTCCGCTGAGAGTCCCCTGGCGCAAAAGGGACCTCATGGCGCGAGTGGCCAGTGACAAGCGTCACGTGGCGCGCGGCATGATCCGGCGGGTTTGTTTGATCTCCACGAAGGGCTCAACTCACGCTTTGTGGGCGGCTGACGGTGATCGGCCGTTCACTCCTGGCATACGGTCGAGCCTGTCCCCCCGTCCCCTGCATCCCCGCGGAGTACCGATGAGCACCGCCGTCGCCCCCGTCCGTTCCCTCCGCTCCGGAACGGTCCTCGCCGACCTGATCCCCGCCAGCCGCGCCCGCGACATCGCGCTGGTCGTCGGCGGCGCCGCGCTGACCGGCCTGGCCGCCCAGCTCTCCGTCCCGGTCCCCGGCTCCCCGGTCCCGGTCTCCGGCCAGACCTTCGCCGCCCTGCTCGTCGGCACCGCGCTCGGCGCCCGCCGCGGCTTCCTCTCGCTCGGCCTGTACGCCGTCGCCGGCATGGTGGGCATGCCCTGGTTCGCCGAGGGGAGCTCCGGCTGGTCCATGCCGTCCTTCGGCTACATCCTCGGCATGCTGCTCGCCGCCACCGTCGTCGGCGCCCTCGCCCGGCGCGGGGCCGACCGCTCGGTGCTGCGGACCGCGGGCACGATGGTGCTGGGCTCCGCGATCATCTACGCGGTCGGCGTGCCGTACCTGGCCCTGGCCACCGGCATGACCCTCGGCCAGGCCGTCACCGCCGGCCTTGTCCCCTTCCTCATCGGCGACGCGCTCAAGGCCGCCCTCGCGATGGGCGCCCTGCCCACCGCGTGGAAGCTGGTCGGCCGCAAGGGCTGACCCCGGCCCCGTACGGGAGAGCCGTGAGAACACGAAGAGGCCCCGCCGACCGGCGGGGCCTCTTCACGTCCTCACGCGCTCCGGGAGGTCCGGGGCGCCCGGACTCAGACCCGGTCGAGCTCCGGCCCGGAGTCGGCGCGCTTCAGGAGCCGCTCCTTGACCAGCGCGATCGCCAGCACCAGCGCGGCCACCAGCAGCGAGAGCACGACCTGCTCCCGGTTGCTCCCGCCGTCGTAGACCATGTAGCCGAGCACGCCGACGATCATGGCGATGGTCGCCCAGGTCAGGTACGGGAAGAGCCACATCCGCACGACCAGCTTCTCGGGCGTCTCGCGCAGGATGATCCCGCGCATCCGCAGCTGGGTCACGCAGATGACCAGCCAGACGAAGAGGGCGACGGCGCCGGAGGAGTTCAGCAGGAAGGCGAAGACGGTGTCGGGCCACTTGTAGTTGAAGAAGACCGCGACGAAGCCGAAGACCACGGAGGCGAGGATCGCCGTCGTCGGCACGCCCCGCTTGTTGGCCTTGGCGAAGGCCTTCGGCGCGTCACCGCGCTGGCCGAGCGAGAAGGCCATGCGGGAGGCGGTGTAGAGGCCCGAGTTCAGGCAGGACAGGACGGCGGTCAGGACGATCACGTTCATGATCTGGCCGGCGTGCGGGATGCCGATGGAGTCGAGGGCGGCGACGTACGAGCCCTTCTCGAGGATCGACTTGTCGTTCCAGGGCAGCAGCGTCAGGACGACGAAGATCGAGCCCAGGTAGAAGACGCCGATCCGCCAGATCACGCTGTTGGTGGCCTTGGTGACGGCCTTCTGCGGGTCCTCCGACTCGCCGGCGGCCAGGGTGACGATCTCACTGCCCATGAAGGAGAAGACGACCATCAGCACACCGGTGAGCACGGCACCCGCGCCCATCGGGAAGAAGCCCCCGGCGTCGGTGAGGTGCGCGAAGCCCGCGCCCGGGTTGTCCGAGCCCGGCAGCACGCCGAAGACGGCGAGCAGGCCGACCACGACGAACGCGGCGATGGCGACGACCTTGATGCCGGCGAACCAGAACTCGAACTCGCCGTACGAGGCGACCGAGCCGAGGTTGGTCGCGGTGAGCACCACCATCACGATGAGCGCCCAGCCCCACTGCGGGACGGCCGGGATCCAGCTCTCCAGGATCTTGGCGCCGGCGGTCGCCTCGACCGCGAGCACGACCACCCAGAAGAACCAGTACAGCCAGCCGATGGTGAAACCGGCCCAGCGGCCCAGCGCCCGGTCCGCGTAGGCGGAGAAGGAGCCGGAGGAGGGGCGGGCGGCCGCCATCTCCCCGAGCATCCGCATCACGAAGACGACCATCGCGCCGACCAGCGCGTACGACAGGAGGATGGCGGGGCCGGCGGCGGCGATGCCGGAGCCGGAGCCGACGAAGAGGCCGGCGCCGATCACGCCACCGATGGCGATCATCGAAAGGTGGCGGTTCTTGAGGCCTGCCTTGAGGCCGTGGGAGCCGTCGGACTGCTGCGAATCACCGGTGGTTCCGGTGTTCTCGCCTTCCTTCGCCAGGGTCGGTTGCGTGTTCATGAACGCTTCCTTCGGTGTGGGGGGCTGCTCGGGTCGCGAGCTGGAGACATGTAACCCGGAGACCGGCGAGTACGGAAGGGCCGACTCCGGATCGTGATTCAGGACATATTCGGGACATAAGGTCCGGACCGGGCGGGACCAAGGTCCCGACCCCGCTGACCGCTACCCCGTCCCCGCCGTGCCACACTCGGAACCATGCGCGTCTACCTCGGCTCCGACCATGCCGGCTACGAACTCAAGAACCACCTCGTCGAGTGGCTGAAGGCCCACGGCCACGAGCCCGTCGACTGCGGCCCCCACATCTACGACGCCCTCGACGACTACCCGCCGTTCTGCCTGCGCGCCGCCGAGAAGACGGCCGCGGACGCGGACAGCCTCGGCATCGTGATCGGCGGCTCCGGCAACGGCGAGCAGATCGCCGCCAACAAGGTCAAGGGAGTGCGCGCCGCCCTCGCCTGGAGCGAGCAGACCGCCGCCCTGGGCCGCGAGCACAACAACGCCAACGTCATCTCCATCGGCGGCCGCATGCACACCGAGGAGGAGGCGACCAAGTTCGTCGAGATCTTCCTCGCCACCCCGTACTCGGGCGACGAGCGCCACACCCGCCGGATCGAGATGCTCTCCCGCTACGAGGAGACCGGCGAGCTCCCCGCGATCCCGGCCCACCACCCGCAGCACGAGGCCTGATCCGCACCCATGCCTGAGGGGCACACGATCCACCGGCTGGCCGCCGACTACCGGGAACGGTTCGGCGGCCGGCCCGTGCGCGCCTCCAGCCCGCAGGGCAAGTTCGCCGACTCGGCCGCCCTGCTCGACGGCACGGTCCTCACCGCCACCGAGGCCCACGGCAAGCACCTCTTCCTCGGCTTCCCGGGCGAGGAATGGGTCCACATCCACCTGGGCCTCTTCGGCAAGGTCGGCTTCGGCGACGCGCCCGCGCCGCCGCCCACCGACACGGTCCGGCTGCGCCTGGCCAACCCCGAGGCGTACGTCGACCTGCGCGGCCCGACCACCTGCGCGCTGATCACCGACGCCGAGAAGCGGGCGATCCACGACCGGCTCGGCCCCGACCCGCTGCGCGCGGACGACGGCCCCGAGAAGGCCTGGCGGCGGATCTCGAAGTCCCGCACCACGATCGCCGCCCTGCTCATGGACCAGAAGGTCATCGCGGGCGTCGGCAACGTCTACCGCGCCGAGGTCCTCTTCCGGCACGGCATCGACCCGTACCGCGCCGGCAAGGACCTGACCGCGGGGGAGTGGGACGCGATCTGGGCGGACCTGGTCCTCCTGATGCGCGAGGGCGTCCGCCTGAACCGGATCGACACGGTCCGCCCCGAGCACACCCCCGAGGCGATGGGCCGCCCGCCCCGCGTCGACGACCACGGCGGCGAGGTCTACGTCTACCGCCGCGCGAACCTCCCCTGCCACCTCTGCGGCACGGAGATCCGCACGGCGGACCTGGCCGCCCGGAACCTCTTCTGGTGCCCGGGCTGCCAGACGCGCTGACGCCGCCGGCCGACTAGAAGCCGTGCGGCAGCCACGGTGCGACCGGCGACCCGAAGGCCACCGACGCCTCCACGAGCGCCCCCTCCCGCAGCTCCCGCACCCGCCCCGCCGAGGCGAGCGACGCGAGCGAGTTGCCGCCCAGGTAGACCGAGCCCAACTCCCGTACGGACAACGAGAGATCAGCGGCGTCCTCGGTCCGCACGCACACCGCGCCCTTCGCGTCCCCGGTCAGCCGCCACCGCCCCTCGTTCCAGGGGCAGAACGCGTCCGCGACCTCGAACACCACGTCCACCGGCGCCTGGTACGTCCGCGCCTCCAGCGCCGCCCCCACGTCCACGAGCCGCACGTGCAGCCCGTCCCGCAGCGTCGGCTCACAACGGCGCACATCGCTCACCAGGTGCTGCCAGGCGTCATCCACCGGCCGGCTGTGGACCAGCACCCGCGAGGTCAGGTCCACCGAGCTCAGGAACCGCCACAGCGCCCCCTCCGCCGCCGGATCGAGCCCCGCCAGCTGGTGCAGCACCACCGCCCCGTTGGCCCCGTTGAACGACCACTCGGGCTTGATCGCGTACAGCGCGTAGCCCACGACCTCGCCCCCGCGCTCCGCCAGCACGCACTGCCGCGGCGAGGCGCCCTCCCGGTCGCCCGGCGGGTCGATCAGCGCGAGCCGCTCCCAGCCGGGCCGCCGCTCCAGCATCCCGGGCCGGCCGGGGACCAGCCGCGCGTACACCGCCTCGCAGGCCTCCAGCGCCTCCGTCGGCGACGCGTACCGCAGCGTCACCTCGTCCGCGCCCTCCGGCACGGCGAGCCGCACCCGGGTCGTGTCGATCGTGGCCCGCGCCGAGTACGCCGCCACCGCGTAGCCGAACCGCCCGTAGATCTCCGGCTCCGAGGCCGTCAGCACCGCGAGCGGCTCGCCCCCCGCCCGTACGTCCTCCAACTGGCGCCGCATCATCGAGGTGAGGATGCCGCGCCGCCGGTGCGTCGCGGCCACGCTCACCATCGTCACGCCCGCCGCCGGGACCACGGCCCCGCCCGGCACCGAGAGCCGGAACGAGAACGCCCCCGCCGTCCCGACGCACCGGTCCCCGTCCCACGCGCCGATCGACCGCTCGTACTCGGTCAGCTCCTGCCAGAGCTTCCGCTCCTCGTCCGCCTCCGGAACCCCGCCGAAGGCGAGCTCCAGCACCCCGTACCAGCGGTCCCACTCCGATGGGTCGAGAACCCGCAGTTCAGTCGTCATATGCCATCGATATCAGCGCCCCGCCGTCCGACGCGACCCGATTTCAAATGCATTGTCACCTGGGTCCCCCTGCACGAGCGCCGATCGGGTGGATAGGGTCCAGGCCAATGGGACGTCGCGGCGGAGTGGACTCGTACGCGGCCCGGATGCGCAAGAGCGCCCTCCGGGCCCGCGTCGCGCTGCGCCGCTCCGGCGTCGACTACTTCCGCGGCGACGGCTCCGACTGGATCGCCCTCGCCGGACTCCTGCTCACCGTCCCCGCCATCACCTGCGGCACCCTGCTCAACCCGGTGTGGTGCTCGCCCGTCGCCCTCGCCCTGCCGATCGTCGCCGGCGGACTGCTGCTGCGGCCCGCCAGCCTGCTCGGCCTGTACGCGGCGTCGGCCGCCGCGCTCATCGTCGAGTCGCTCGTCCTCGGCCCGTACACCGAAGGGCCCGCCCGGGTCACCCCCGGCACCGTCCTGGTGGTCGCCGCCTGCGGACTCTTCGGCCTGCTCATCGCCCAGTTCCGGGCCCGCGTCGGCGTGCCCTGGCGGCGCGGCGGCACCATGCTCTTCGACCTGCGCGAACGCATCCGGGTCCAGAGCGCCCTGCCCCGCCTGCCGCAGGGCTGGCACCGCGAGATGGCCCTGCGGCCGGCCGGCGGCCAGTCCTTCTCCGGCGACTTCGTCGTCGCCGCCCGCACCAACGGCGGGCGCACCCTGGAGGTCCTGCTCACCGACGTCTCCGGCAAGGGCATGGACGCGGGCTCCCGCGCCCTGCTGCTCTCCGGCGCCTTCGGCGGCCTCCTCGGCTCGCTGCCCCCGCACGGCTTCCTGCCCGCCGCCAACGGCTACCTCCTGCGCCAGGACTGGGACGAGGGCTTCGCCACCTCCATCCACCTCGTCCTCGACCTGGAGTCCGGGGACTACGAACTGCTCTCCGCCGGCCACCTGCCCGCCCTCCAGCTGCACGCGGGCAGCGGCCGCTGGGAGGAGAAGGCCGGCGAAGGCCCCCTCCTCGGCGTCTACGACGGCGCCGAGTTCCACCCGGTCAAGGGCTCCCTGCGCCCCGGCGACGTCCTCATGCTCTTCACCGACGGCCTCGTCGAGGCCGCCGACCGCGACATCGCCGAGGGCATCGACCGCCTCACCGGCGAGGCGGACCGCTATGTCGCCGCCGGATTCGAAGGCGCCGCCTGGCACCTGATCGAGGCCTGCGCCAAGGACGTCAACGACGACCGCGCACTGCTCCTGATCAGCCGCCGGGGCTGACCCGCCGGGAGGCTGTCCCGGCCCGTCCCCCGCTCCGGGGTGGGGACACCCCCACCCCGGAGAGACCGGCCGCCTCCATCGCCCCCGACCTGCGGGGATCCGTACGTTCGTAGAGTCGATCACGAACGTACGGAGGACACTCATGGCCCGCGAAACCGCCCTCGGCGCGGCAGCCGTCGAACTCGCCGGGGTACGGCGCCAGTACGGCAGGGGGGCCGGGGCCGTGCACGCCCTGCGCGGCATCGACCTGCGCCTCCCGTACGGCAGCTTCACCGCCGTCATGGGCCCCTCCGGCTCCGGCAAGTCCACCTTCCTGCAGTGCGCCGCCGGACTCGACCGCCCCACCGCCGGCTCCGTCCGCCTCGGCGGCACCGAGATCACCGGCCTCGGCGAGAACCGGCTCACCGAGCTGCGCCGTAGCCGCCTCGGCTTCGTCTTCCAGGCCTTCAACCTGCTGCCCTCGCTCACCGTCGAGCAGAACGTCCTGCTGCCCCTGCGGCTCGCCGGCAAGCGCCCCGACCGGCACCGCGCCGCCGAGGTCCTGACCCAGGTCGGCCTCGGCGACAAGGGCGGCCGCCGCCCCGCCGAGCTCTCCGGCGGCCAGCAGCAGCGCGTGGCCATCGCCCGCGCCCTGGTCACCCGGCCCGACGTGATCTTCGGCGACGAGCCGACCGGCGCCCTCGACACCACGACCGCCGCCGAGGTCCTCGCCCTGCTCCGCGGCGCCGTCGACGGCCTCGGCGCCACCGTGGTCATGGTCACCCACGACCCCGTCGCCGCCGCCTGTGCCGACCGGGTCCTCTTCCTCGCCGACGGCGCCCTCGCCGACACCCTCCCGCGCAGCACCCCGGACCGCATCGCCGCCCGCATGACCGACCTCACCGCCCGCACCCGCGTCGGGGCGGCCGCCTGATGCTCCGCTCCAACGGCCTCGCCCGCGCGGCCCTCCGCTTCAAGCCCTCCGCCTTCGCCGGCACCTTCGTCGCGCTGCTGCTCGCCGCCGCCGTGATCTCCGGCTGCGGCCTGCTCCTCCAGACCGGCGTCACCGCCTCCGTCCCGCCCGGGCGCTACGCCGGCGCGCCCGTGGTCGCCGCCGCCGACCAGCAGCTGCACACCACCGTCGGCCGCGGCGAGGAGCGGGAGACGCTCTCCGCCGCCGTGCCCGACCGGGTCCGCCTCGACGCCTCCCTGGTCCGCGCCGCCACCACCGCCCCGGGCGCCGCCAGCGCCGTCGGGGACGTCTCCTACCCCGTACGCGACGCCTCCGGCGCCCCGCTCACCGCCTCCGGCTGGGGCTCCGCCGCCTTCACCGGCGCCCGCCTCGCCACCGGCACGGCCCCGGGCCCCGACCAGGCCGTCGTGGGCCCCGGCCACGGCCGGACCGGCGAACGGATCACCCTGCACACCCCGGCCGGCCCGCGCACCTTCACCGTGTCCGGAGTGGCGACGGCCCCCGGCGTCTGGTTCTCCGACGCCCGCGCCCTCGCCCTCTCCGGCCACCCCCGCACCGTCGACGCCATCGCCGTCCTGCCCACGGACGGCACCACCCCCGCCGCGCTCGCCGCCCAGGTGGAGCGGGCCCTGCAGGGCAAGGCCCAGGTGCACACCGGCGACGACCGCAGCCTCGCCGAGGGCGCCGCGCTGCCGGCCGCCAAGGAGTTCCTGATCGCCCTCGGCGGCTCCTTCGGCGGCACCGCCGCGCTCGTCGCCGTCTTCACCGCGGCCGGCACCGTCGCCCTCTCCGTGGGCCAGCGCTCCCGCGAGTTCGCCCTGCTGCGGGCGATCGGCGCGACCCCGCGCCAGCTCCGCCGCTCCATCGCCACCGAGTCCCTGCTCGTCGCCCCGCTCGCCGGCGCCCTCGGCTGCCTGCCCGGCCTCGCCCTCGCCACCTGGTGGTTCGGGCAATTGCGGGAGAAGGGCGCGATCCCGGAGGGGGTCCGGCTGGACACCGGCCCGGTCCCGTTCGCCGCGGCCGTCGGCGCCGCCGTGCTGACCGCCCTGCTCGCCGGGCTCGCCGCCGCCCGCCGCCCCTCCCGCATCGAACCGGGCCGCGCGCTCGCCGAGTCCCAGGTCGAGCGCCGCGCCACCGGCCGGGTCCGCACCACCTTCGGCGTGCTCGCCGTCGCGGGCGGCGCCTCGCTCGCCGGCGCCGCCGCCCAGGCCTCCGGCGAGGACGCCGCCAACCTGGCGCTCGGCGTCGTCATGCTCTTCATGCTGGGCGTCGCCCTGCTCGGCCCCCTGCTCGCCCGGCTCTGCGCCGCCCTCATCGGACTGCCCCTGCGCGCCTCCGGCGCCTCCGGCCACCTGGCCGCCGCCAACTCCCGCAGCAACGCGCGCCGGCTCGCCTCCGCGCTCACCCCGATCGTCCTCGCGATGTCCTTCGCCTCGACCCTGGTCTTCCTGCACACCAGCACCGAACGGGCCACCGAGCGCCAGCAGCGCGCCGGGGTCGTCGCCGACCACGTCGTCACCGCCCCCGCCGGGCTCCCCGCCGACGCCGCCGAGCGCGCCGGGCGGACCCCCGGGGTCACCGCCGCCGTCACCGTCCAGCGCACCGGCGTCCTGCTCGCCGACGGCACCGCGGGCTTCCGCGGCGCCACCGCGCAGGGCGTCTCCGCCGACCCCACCCCGGTCCTCGACCTCGACGTGCGGACCGGCTCCCTCGCCGCGCTGCGCCCCGGCACCGTCGCCGTCGACGCCAACCTGGCCGACGCCCAGCACGTACGGACCGGGGACCGGCTGGAGCTCCGGCTGCCCGACGGCACCCGGACCGAGCCCCTGGTCGTCGCCACCTACGGCCGCGGCCTCGGCCTGTCCGAGGTGACCCTGCCGGCCGCCGCCCTGACCGGGCACGTCACCGCCCCGTACGCCACCGAGCTCCTGGTCCGCGGCGGCGCGTCCGCCGCCCTGGCCCCCCTCGGCACCGTCACCGACGCCGCCGGCTGGTCCACGGCCCAGAGCCGCGACCGCGCGCTGGGCGCCTGGGCCAACACCACCATGGCCGCCGTCCTCGGCGGGTTCGCGGCCGTCGCGGCCGTCAACACCCTGGTGATGACGGTCCTCGACCGGCGCCGCGAACTGCGCACCCTCCGCCTGGTGGGCACCACCCGCCGCCAGGTGCTGCGCATGATCCGCTGGGAGTCCCTGCTGGTCACGGTCGCGGGCCTGGCCATCGGCACCGGCATCGCGCTCGCCACCCTGGTCCCGATGACCAACGGCCTCACCGGCGAGGGCCCCTACGTCCCGCCGCTGCTGTACGGCTCCTTCGCCGCGGCCACCGTCGGCCTCGGCCTGGCCGCCACGGCCCTGCCCGCGCGGGCGGCACTACGCTGACCGCCATGACCGGCACCCCGTACCTCACCCTCGCCGAGATCGAGGCCCTGGCCGTCGCCGCCCACGCGGGCCAGACCGACAAGGCCGGACGGCCCTACGCGGAGCACCTGCGGGCGGTCGCCGAGGGGGTACGGGCCCGGGGCGGCGGCGAGCGGCAGATCGCGGCGGCCTGGCTGCACGACTCCGTCGAGGACGCGGCCCTGTCCTCCGCGTGGCTGGCGGAGGCGGCCCTGCCGCGGGAGGTCAAGGACATGGTCCTGGCGCTCACCAAGCGCCCGGGGGAGGAGCTGGAGTCCTACACGGGTCGGATTCTGGCCACGCCGGGCGCCCTCCTGGTCAAGGAGGCCGACCTCGCCCACAACGCGGATCCGGCCCGCCTGGCCCTCCTCGACCCCCCGACCCGGGACCGCCTGACCGCCAAATACGCCCGGGTCCGGGCCCTGTTGGGACTCACCCCGCCGAACTGATCAAGACGAATTTCGTCATGTTGGCCGGTTTTCTACGGCGACGATTCGTCACCCACCCCTGCGGGGCAGGTAGTTGGTGGCACGATAGATGCGGCGGGGGTGTTCTGTGGCGTGCGCTCCCGGGCGGCAAGGCGAGACCGACCGAGGGTGTGATCAGTTGTGGCCATTTCACTGTCTGTGGTGCTGCTGTTGGCGATCATCCTGGTGGTGCTGATCCGTGGCGGAAACCTGAAGGCCGGCCCGGCCGTCGTCGCGGTGCTCTTCGGCTTCTTCCTCGCCTCCACGGGCATGGCCGACGACATCCAGCGCTTCCTGGACTCGATAACGCAGACGGTCGGCTCCATCAAGTTCTGACCCCGCTCAGCCCGCCTTCGCCCCGGACTTCTTGACGGACTTCGTGGCGGACTTCTTGGCGGGTGCGCTCTTACGGGCGGTCTTGGCGGCCTTCTCGGCCTTCGAGGCCGGCTTCGCCGCGGGCTTGGCGGGGGACTTCTTCGCGGACGCCTTCTGGGGAGACGCCTTCTTCGCGGACGCCTTCTCGGCGACGGCCTTCTTGGCGACGGCCTTCTTCGCCGCGGCCTTCTTGGTGGCCGGCTTGGCGTCGGGTTTCTTCGGAGCCGCCTTCTTGGCGGCCGGCTTCGCCGCGGGCTTGGCGTCGGACTTCCGCGGCTTGCCCGCCGCCCACTTGAGCTCGATCTCCAGCTCGATCTCCCCGTCCTCGATCTCCACCTCCACCTCACCGGCGAGCTCGTCGGGGATCCGCAGCGCCAGGGTCCCGGCGCCCAGCTTCAGCTCGGCCTCACCGCCCTTCCTGAGCGCCGCGGCGAGCGCCGCCAGCTGGTCGGCGGCCTCGATGCGGGACAGGGAGCGCTTCTGCTCGAACTTCAGATCCTTCATGACTGCCTCCGGTCCGGGTGGACAATCGGGAATAAAGCGGACAGCGCCCATTCTTCTGCCCCGCGCCGGACCCGGCATCCCACGGGCGGCCACAGACATGACGCAGGCCCCTCCGGACGGTGTCCGTGAGGGGCCTGGGCCGTAATGGAGCGGGCGACGGGAATCGAACCCGCGTAGCTAGTTTGGAAGACTAGGGCTCTACCATTGAGCTACGCCCGCACAAGGTGCGCCGCGGGCCATCGGCCGCGGCAACGGACGCCATCGTAGCGGGTCCTCGCAGGTCCCCGCACACCCCTTGAAAAGAGGGGGCGTCGCACCGTCTCCGTCCATGTACCCTACGTGTCGCACCGACGGGGTGTGGCGCAGCTTGGTAGCGCGTCCGCTTTGGGAGCGGAAGGCCGTGGGTTCAAATCCCGCCACCCCGACCAGCCAAGATCACATTGTGGGCCGTGAGGCGCTTGCGGTTACTATGCAAGCTGCGTGCCCGTGTGTCTCTCTGACCGGGCCGATCGGCCGGAACCGCCCCCAGGCGGTACCGGCGAAACCAGGAATCAGCCACCAAGGAGACCGAACCGTGAAGAGCGCCGTGGAGACCCTGAACCCGACCCGGGTTCGGCTCACTGTCGAGGTGCCCTTCGAGGAGCTCAAGGACAGCCTCGACGCGGCGTACAAGAAGATCAACCAGCAGGTCACGGTCAAGGGCTTCCGTAAGGGCAAGATCCCGGCTCGCGTGATCGACCAGCGGTTCGGCCGTGGTGCGGTGCTGGAGGAGGCCGTCAACGACGCGCTCCCGAAGTTCTACACCGAGGCCGTCAACGAGGCCGAGGTCAACCCGCTGGGTCAGCCGGAGGTCGACATCACGGAGCTGAAGGACGGCGAGCTGCTGGCCTTCACCGCCGAGGTCGACATCCGCCCGGCCATCGAGATCCCGGACTTCTCCGGCATCGAGGTCGAGGTCGACGCCGTCGAGGTCACCGACGAGGACATCGAGAAGTCCGTGGAGCAGCTCCGCGAGCGCTTCGCGTCCACCAACCCGGTCGAGCGCGCCGCCGCCGAGGGTGACGTCGTCACCATCGACCTGGAGGCCAAGGTCGACGGCGAGGTGCTGCCCGACGGTGTCGCCAGCGACGTCTCGTACACCATCGGTTCCGGCGAGCTCCTCGACGGCATCGACGAGGCCGTCACCGGCCTGGAGGCCGGCGGCGAGGCCACCTTCACCTCGCAGCTGAAGGGCGGCTCCGCCGAGGGCAAGGACGCCGAGGTCACCGTCAAGGTCACCGCCGTCTCCGCCCGCGAGCTCCCCGAGCTGGACGACGAGTTCGCGCAGCTGGCCTCGGAGTTCGACACCCTCGACGAGCTCAAGGCCGACAGCCGCAAGCGCCTCGAGAACATGAAGCAGTTCGACCAGGCCACCCAGGCCCAGGAGCGCGTCCTGGAGAAGCTCCTGGAGCTGGCGGAGATCCCCGTTCCCGAGAAGCTGCTCGAGGACGAGGTCAACACCCGCAAGCACAACCTGGAGCACCACCAGCTCGGCCAGATGGGCCTGAGCCTGGAGAAGTACCTGGAGTTCCAGGGCAAGACGGTCGAGGAGTTCGAGGCCGAGACCAAGGACCAGGCCGTCAAGGGCATCAAGACCCAGTTCATCCTCGACGAGCTGGTCAACAAGGAGAAGCTGAACGTGGACCAGGAGGAGCTCACCGAGCACCTCATGCGCCGCGCCGCCTCCTCCGGCATGTCCCCCGACCAGTTCGCCCAGGCCGTCGTCCAGGGCGGCCAGGTGCCGATGCTGGTCGGCGAGGTCGCCCGCGGCAAGGCGCTCGCGCTGGTCGTCGAGGCCGCCAAGGTCGTCGACACCAACGGCGTCGAGGTCGACCTGTCCGACGAGGACGAGGAGCAGGCCGCCGAGACGGTCGAGGCCGTCACCGGCGAGGCCGAGGTCTCCGAGGAGAAGTAAGTCTCCCCGGGGGGACGCGGGCGGCCCGGCCGCCCGCCGAACCCCGTGCCACGGGCCCGGACGCACTGCTGTGCGTCCGGGCCCGTGGACGTACCGGGACCCGTTTATGCGCCCCCAACTACCTTGCGCTCCCAGCGAACAGTTCGGGAACCGGGATGGCGTTGTCCTACCTGCGCGTTAGGGTCCATGAATACGAGGGCAGTGCCCTCTGAACGAGACGCTGAGACGGCCCTGGCCGTCGGAGACGAGCAGGTGGATACGTGACGAATCTGAAGCCTTACGCCGCGGGTGAGCCGTCCATCGGTGGCGGCCTCGGCGACCATGTCTACAACCGGCTGCTCGGCGAGCGCATCGTCTTCCTCGGCCAGCAGGTCGACGACGAGATCGCCAACAAGATCACCGCGCAGATGCTCCTCCTGGCCGCCGAGCCGGAGAAGGACATCTACCTCTACATCAACAGCCCCGGCGGCTCCGTGACGGCCGGCATGGCCGTCTACGACACCATGCAGTTCATCCCGAACGACGTCGTCACCATCGGTATGGGCATGGCGGCCTCGATGGGCCAGTTCCTGCTGACCGCGGGCACCCCCGGCAAGCGCTTCGCGCTGCCGAACACCGACATCCTGATGCACCAGGGCTCCGCCGGCATCGGCGGCACGGCCTCCGACATCAAGATCCAGGCCGAGTACCTGCTCCGCACCAAGAAGCGCATGGCCGAGATCACCGCGCACCACTCCGGCCAGACCGTCGAGGCCATCATCCGCGACGGCGACCGCGACCGCTGGTTCACCGCGGACGAGGCCAAGGAGTACGGCCTCATCGACGACATCATCACGCACGCCGCGGGTGTTCCGGGCGGCGGCGGCACGGGCGCCTGAGCGCCGGCAGTCCGCCGAAGAGCCCCAGCCCCCCGAACGCCACCAGGACGGTGAACACCCAGATGCAGAACAACCTCTCCGCGAGCGGCCTCTACACCGGCGCGCCGATGGACAACCGCTACGTCGTGCCGCGCTTCGTCGAGCGCACCTCGCAGGGCGTGCGCGAGTACGACCCGTACGCGAAGCTCTTCGAGGAGCGCGTGATCTTCCTCGGCGTGCAGATCGACGACGCCTCGGCCAACGACGTCATGGCGCAGCTGCTGTGCCTGGAGTCGATGGACCCGGACCGCGACATCTCGATCTACATCAACAGCCCGGGCGGCTCCTTCACGGCCCTCACGGCCATCTACGACACGATGCAGTTCGTGAAGCCCGACATCCAGACGGTCTGCATGGGCCAGGCGGCCTCCGCCGCGGCCGTGCTGCTCGCCGCCGGCACCCCCGGCAAGCGGATGGCCCTGCCGAACGCCCGTGTGCTGATCCACCAGCCCTCGGGCGGCACCGGCCGTGAGCAGCTCTCCGACCTGGAGATCGCGGCCAACGAGATCCTGCGCATGCGCAGCCAGCTGGAGGAGATGCTGGCCAAGCACTCCTCGACGCCGATCGAGAAGATCCGCGACGACATCGAGCGCGACAAGATCCTGACGGCCGAGGACGCCCTGGCGTACGGCCTGATCGACCAGATCGTCTCGACCCGCAAGAGCACGGCCGCCGCGGCACACTGACGCCCGACCTTCCCCTGGCACGGGGCATGTGGCCGAATCCCGACCATGTGAACCGTGCCAAGGGGGGCCCGAACGGGGGGCCCGGCAAGGTACCGTCGAATATGAGGCACCAGGAGTCGCTGAACCAAGCACTCCCAGGCGAAGGGGAAGCACCTCGTGGCACGCATCGGTGATGGCGGCGATCTGCTCAAGTGCTCGTTCTGCGGAAAGAGCCAGAAGCAGGTGAAGAAGCTCATCGCGGGACCCGGTGTGTACATCTGCGACGAGTGCATCGACCTCTGCAACGAGATCATCGAGGAGGAGCTCGCGGAGACGAGCGAGGTGCGCTGGGAGGAGCTTCCCAAGCCTCGCGAGATCTACGAGTTCCTCGAGGGCTATGTCGTCGGCCAGGAGCCGGCCAAGAAGGCCCTCTCAGTCGCGGTGTACAACCACTACAAGCGCGTCCAGGCCGGCGAGAACGGCGGCGCGCAGGGCCGGGACGACGCCATCGAGCTGGCGAAGTCCAACATCCTGCTGCTCGGCCCGACCGGCTCCGGCAAGACGCTCCTGGCCCAGACGCTGGCCCGGATGCTCAACGTCCCGTTCGCCATCGCGGACGCGACGGCGCTGACGGAGGCCGGCTATGTCGGCGAGGACGTCGAGAACATCCTGCTCAAGCTGATCCAGGCGGCGGACTACGACGTCAAGAAGGCCGAGACCGGGATCATCTACATCGACGAGATCGACAAGGTCGCCCGTAAGAGCGAAAATCCGTCGATCACGCGTGACGTCTCGGGCGAGGGCGTGCAGCAGGCCCTGCTCAAGATCCTGGAGGGCACCACCGCCTCCGTCCCGCCGCAGGGCGGCCGGAAGCACCCGCACCAGGAGTTCATCCAGATCGACACGACGAACGTGCTCTTCATCGTGGGCGGCGCCTTCGCCGGCCTGGAGAAGATCATCGAGTCGCGTGCGGGCGCCAAGGGCATCGGCTTCGGGGCGACCATCCGCTCCAAGCGCGAGATCGAGGCGAGCGACCAGTTCCAGGAGGTCATGCCGGAGGACCTGGTGAAGTTCGGGATGATCCCGGAGTTCATCGGCCGTCTGCCCGTCATCACCTCGGTGCACAACCTGGACCGCGAAGCGCTCCTGAAGATCCTCGTCGAGCCGCGCAACGCGCTGGTCAAGCAGTACCAGCGCCTCTTCGAACTCGACGGCGTGGAGCTGGACTTCGACCGCCCGGCCCTGGAGGCCATCGCCGACCAGGCGATCCTCCGCGGCACCGGCGCGCGAGGCCTGCGCGCCATCATGGAGGAGGTCCTCCAGTCGGTGATGTACGAGGTCCCGTCCCGCAAGGACGTGGCCCGCGTGGTCATCACGGCCGACGTGGTCCGCAACAACGTCAACCCGACGCTGGTGCCGCGGATCGTGAAGAACGACGGCAGGCACGAGAAGTCCGCCTGATCCGAAGCGACGAGAAGGGGCGCCCCGCCGTTCGGCGGGGCGCCCCTTCGTGCGTTGCACCGCGTCGCTTGGTTCAAGCCGTATCGAACAAGTGACCTTGCGGGCGTGAAGCGACCCTGTTCTGCTTGATCTTGACCAGTTCCACTCTCAAGCAACTCGGGGGAACACATGCTTCGTTCCAAGTCCGGGCGAGTCATTGCCGCACTGTCCCTGGCAGGTGTCGCGGCCATGGCGCCTGTGGCGACCGCCGCACCTGCTCAGGCCTCGCAGTTCGATTGCCAGCAGTATTTGCTCGATGTCGGCTACAAGGTCGGCGCAAAGACGAGGCAGGCGTGCAGCTACGGGGGGAGCGTCACCCACGCGGGACTCTGTTACCCGATCCTGGTGTCCATCGGGGTGAAGAGCCTCCACGCGACCACGGCGTGCCGACTGTCCTGACGCCTCCGTCAGTGGTCGGGGCTGGTGACGCCCCGCGAACTCTGAGGCGTCCGGCCGGCTCTTCCGTGGCCGGCCGGACGCCTCAGGGGGCGGCCTCGACCGCTCACGCCTTGACGCGGACTTCCTTGCGGAGCTTCGCGGTGACGGCCGCGGCGTCCTCGGCGGAACCGCCCTTGCCGGAGAGCAGGGAGGCCATGTCGACGGGGACGACGAAGCCCAGCGTGCTGTGGTCGGCCCAGGCGCACAGCGTCATGGTCATCGCGGGGGCGCCCTTGGCGGCGTCGGCCTGGGTCTTGGCCTGCTGGCACTTCAGGACCGCCCCGTCGAGGTCGGCCGGCTTGTACTCCTGCGGGCTGCCCTCCAGTTGCGGCTGGTCGCCCTGGCCCTTGTCCTTCTCGGCCTCCGCCTTGATGCCGGCGAAGAGGTCGTCGAGGACCTTCTCCGGGTCGTCGATCTCGCCGTAGAGGCCGCTGAACGAAAGGATCTTGCCCGCCAGCGGGTTGGCCTCGTTCTTCACCTCGTAGCCGGCGCTGACCTCCTTGGCGTTCTTGACGCCGGTCTTGGCCGCGTCCATCGACTTCTTGTCGCTGGAGCTCTCCTCCTTGGAGGACTTCTTGTACTCGCCGAGCACCGTCTCCGGGGTGACCAGCTTGTGCGGGCCGTCGTCCGCGACGGAGGAGCCGCCGCCCCCGCCGATCACGAAGTACGCGGCCACCGCGACGGCCGCGACCACCGCGACGCCGCCGATGATCCAGCCGGCCTTGCTCTTCTTCGGGGCCGGCGGCGGGGGCAGGTAGCCGCCGGGGCCCTGCGGGGCGCCGTACGGGGGCTGCTGGCCGTAGGGGCCGGGCTGCGGCTGGCCCTGGGGCGGGTAGCCGTACGGCTGCTGCTGGGGCGGGACGCCCTGGGGGGCCTGCTGCGGGTAGCCGTAACCGGGCTGCGGGGCCTGCGGCGGCTGACCGTACGGGCCGGGCTGCGGCGGCTGCTGGCCGTAGGGGCCGGGCTGGCCGTACGGGCCGGGCTGCTGGGGCTGGCCGCCGTACGGGCCCGGCTGGTTGTAGCTCATGGACAGGTTCCCCTCACAAGATGTTTATGCGTAGCGAACATCCTGTCGGAAGCCGTGTCCCGCCGGGGCGGTGGGGGGCACACCGTTACGGAACAATCGAGTTTCAGGGACACCCCCGGAGCCCCCTAAACTGGGCCCGTGACCGAGAACACTCAGCAGCAGACAGCCGCCCCCACCGAACTGCCGACCGCGTACGCGCCGGCCGAAGTAGAGGGGCAGCTGTACGAGCGCTGGGTAGAGCGGGGCTACTTCGAGGCGGACGAGAAGAGCGACAAGCCGCCGTTCACCATCGTCATCCCGCCGCCGAACGTCACCGGCTCGCTCCACCTGGGCCACGCCTTCGAGCACACCCTCATCGACGCCCTGACCCGCCGCAAGCGCATGCAGGGCTACGAGACGCTGTGGCAGCCGGGCATGGACCACGCCGGCATCGCCACCCAGAACGTCGTCGAGCGCGAGCTCGCCAAGGAGGGCAAGTCCCGCCACGACCTCGGCCGCGAGGCCTTCGTCGAGCGCGTCTGGAAGTGGAAGGCCGAGTCCGGCGGCCAGATCTCGGGGCAGATGAAGCGCCTCGGTGACGGCGTCGCCTGGTCCCGTGAGCGCTTCACCATGGACGAGGGCCTCTCCCAGGCCGTCCAGACCATCTTCAAGAAGCTCTACGACGACGAGCTGATCTACCGCGCCGAGCGCATCATCAACTGGTGCCCGCGCTGTCTCACCGCGATCTCCGACATCGAGGTCGAGTACCAGGACGACGACGGCGAGCTCGTCTCCATCCGGTACGGCGAGGGCGACTCCGAGATCGTCGTCGCCACCACCCGCGCCGAGACGATGCTGGGCGACACGGCCGTCGCCGTCCACCCGGACGACGAGCGCTACCGGCACATGATCGGCACCGAGATCGAGCTCCCGCTCACCGGCCGCCGCATCCCGATCGTCGCCGACACCCACGTCGACCCCGCGTTCGGCACCGGTGCCGTCAAGGTGACCCCGGCGCACGACCCGAACGACTTCGAGATCGGCCAGCGCCACGACCTGCCGTCGATCGCCGTCATGGACGAGCACGCGGTCATCACGGTGCACGGCCCGTTCCTCGGCCTGGACCGCCTGGAGGCCCGCTCCGCCATCGTCGCCGCGCTGCGCGCCGAGGGCCGGATCGTCGCCGAGAAGCGCCCGTACACCCACTCCGTCGGCCACTGCTCGCGCTGCAAGACCACCATCGAGCCGCGCCTGTCGATGCAGTGGTGGGTCAAGGTCGGGCCGCTCGCGAAGGCCGCCGGTGACGCGGTCCGCGACGGCAAGGTCAAGATCCACCCGCAGGAGATGGAGAAGCGGTACTTCGACTGGGTCGACAACCTGCACGACTGGTGCATCTCGCGCCAGCTG
Organism: Streptomyces showdoensis; assembly: GCF_039535475.1. Classification (NCBI taxonomy): domain Bacteria; kingdom Bacillati; phylum Actinomycetota; class Actinomycetes; order Kitasatosporales; family Streptomycetaceae; genus Streptomyces; species Streptomyces showdoensis. The sequence continues at coordinate 2,939,974 of NZ_BAAAXG010000026.1, forward strand.
TGGTGGGGCCACCGCATCCCGGTCTGGTACGGCCCCAACGGCGAAGTCGTCTGCGTCGGCCCGGACGAGGAGCCGCCGAGCGGCGAGGGCTGGACCCAGGACAGCGACGTCCTGGACACCTGGTTCTCCTCCGGCCTGTGGCCGTTCTCCACGCTCGGCTGGCCCGAGCAGACCGAGAGCCTCAAGAAGTTCTATCCGAACTCCGTCCTGGTCACCGGCTACGACATCCTCTTCTTCTGGGTCGCCCGGATGATGATGTTCGGTCTGTACGCGATGGACGGCACCCCGCCGTTCCACACCATCGCCCTGCACGGCATGGTCCGTGACCAGAACGGCAAGAAGATGTCGAAGTCCTTCGGCAACGTGGTCAACCCGCTGGACTGGATGGACACGTACGGCTCCGACGCCGTCCGCTTCACCCTGGCCCGCGGCGCCAACCCCGGTGTCGACGTCCCGATCGGCGAGGACTGGGTCCAGGCGTCCAGCAAGTTCGCCAACAAGATCTGGAACGCCACGCGCTTCGCGCTGATGAACGGCGCGACGATCGAGGGCGAGCTGCCCGACCCGTCCGAGATGACCGCCACGGACCGCTGGATCCTGTCGCGGCTCAACGAGACGGTCGCGGACGTCGACGCCTTCTACGACGACTACCAGTTCTCGAAGCTGTCGGACGCGCTCTACCACTTCGCGTGGGACGAGGTCTTCGACTGGTACGTCGAGCTGTCGAAGACGACCTTCTTCGCCGGCGGCGAGGGCGCGCGGGTCTCCGGCCGGGTCCTCGGCGAGGTCCTCGACGTCATGCTGCGGCTGCTGCACCCGGTGGTCCCCTTCGTCACCGAGACCCTGTGGACCACGCTCACCGGCGGCGAGTCCCTCGTCATCGCCGACTGGCCGAAGGACAGCGGCTTCCGCGACGCCGCCGCCGAGCAGGAGATCGCGCTGGTCCAGCGGGTCATCACGGAGGTCCGCCGGTTCCGCAAGGAGCAGGGCCTCCAGGACGCCCAGAAGGTGCCCGCCCGCCTCACCCTGGACGGCACCCCGCTCGCCGCGCACGAGGCCGCCATCCGGCAGATCCTGCGCCTCCAGCCGGAGGGCGAGGGCTTCGCGGCCACCGCCACCCTGCCGGTCGCCGGGGCCGAGGTCGCGCTGGACCTGTCCGGCACGATCGACGTCGCCGCGGAGCGCAAGCGTCTCGCCAAGGACCTCGCCGCCGCCGAGAAGGAGAAGGCGCAGGCCCAGGGCAAGCTGGGCAACGAGGCCTTCCTGGCCAAGGCGCCGGACAACGTGGTCGACAAGATCCGCGGCCGGCTCGCCAAGGCGGACGAGGACATCGCCCGCATCCAGGCGCAGCTGGAGAAGCTGCCCCAGGCCTAGGGACCCATGCGGAAGGGCCCGGAACCACGACTGGTTCCGGGCCCTTCCGCGTACCCCGCCCCTCCCGGCACGTCGTCCCCGCTCAGGACTCCGTGGCGATGGGGCCGACCCCGGCGGTCTCGGCGTTGCGGCGGGTCTTGGCCCAGCCGGTGCGGCCGCGCAGCAGACGGACGAAGCCGCGGGCCGAGACGATGAAGAGGTGGTACGCGTACAGCCACAGCGCGAAGCCCCACAGCAGGCCCTTGAGGCGGGAGCGGTCGGGGGCGAACTCCCGCCGGTAGACCGGGCCCCACAGGAGGAAGGGCGCGATCGAGGCGAGGCCGAGCGCGAGGGCCAGCGGCCAGGCGGCGAGCAGGACCTCGGCCGCGCCGCCGCCCGTGACGAGGGCGACCAGCATGATCGCGGTCAGGACGAGGGTCGCGAGGTGGGCGATCGGCTGGAAGAAGGTGTAGAGCGACTCCATCACCCCGGACGCCTTGTAGTGGCGGGAGCCGATGATGCGGCCGGAGTAGCGGACGCACTGGATGTTGCCCTGGGCCCAGCGGGTGCGCTGGGTGAGGAAGCGGCGGGTGTAGGGCAGCGCCTCCTGGGAGACCCAGGTGTCGGCGACGTGGGTGACGCGGTAGCCGGCCAGCCGCATGTGCAGGCCGAGTTCGTAGTCCTCCAGGAGGGCGTCCTGCTGCCAGGGGCGGCGCTCGGCGGCGGCGATGCGGTCGAGCGCGGTGAGCCGGGTGAACTGGCCGTTGCCGCCCAGGCCGACCGAGCCCGTGCGGCGGCGCAGCAGCTGCATCCCGGTGTTGGAGACGGCGAACTCGGCGTCCTGCATGCGGATCAGCAGCCGGGCGTACGCGTTGGCGGCCCGGCCGCGGTCGGGCAGCGGCCGCTCGTCGTCGACGTTGCGCATGCGGACGCCGATCTGGACCCCGCCCATGTCGGGGTCGGCGAACGCGTCGGGGCCGCTGACGTGTGCGAGGGCGTTCGGGGAGACCTGGCCGTCGGCGTCGACGACGCAGACGACCACGCGGGCGCGGTCGGCGTGCCCGCCGAGGTGCGCGTTCAGGGCGTCGTAGGCGGAGTTGAGGGCCGCGCCCTTGCCGATGCGGGCGTCGGGGCGGCGCCGGGACACCAGGTGGACCTTCGGGTCCCGCTCGGCGAGCGCGGTGACGATCGGCGCGGTGAGGTCGTCGCTGGCGTCGTCGATGACCCACACGTGGGAGCCGGTGAAGTCGGCCCGCAGCCGGGCGACCGTGGTCGCGATGACGGCCTCCTCGTCACGGCAGGGGACGAAGAAGTGCCAGTCGAACGCGGTGGGGTCGCCGGTCTCGGCGGGCTCGCGGCGCGCGTAGGCGTGCCGGGCACCGGCCCAGTAGACCAGGAAGCCGCCGAGCAGCAGGAACGGGAAGGCGTAGAGCAGGAGGTGGAGGCTCAAGGGGGTCTCCGGGGGTGTGGCGGGAGGGGAGCGGGCGGAGGCGGCCGCCCGCCGGGGTGTGGCGGGGCGGGGCCTGCGGGGCGGCCCGGGGCGTCGGTCAGGCGGCCAGCGCGGGGGAGCGGTGGGCGGTCCGCTCCTCGGCCAGTTCCGCGATGAGGCCCGCGATGCGGCGGGAGGCGGTGCCGTCGCCGTACGGGCTGGGGAGGTTCGCGAGGCGGTGCAGGCCCGGGGCGCCCTCGGAGAGGCGGCGGCGGGCGGCGGTCCCGATCTGCGGGCCGGGGTCGACCAGCTCGGCGAAGTCGGCGAGCGACTCGGGGCGCTCGGTGGAGTTGCGGACGACGACCAGCGGCCGGCCGAGGACGGTGGTCTCCTCCTGCACGCCTCCGGAGTCCGAGACGATCAGGGCCGCGTGCCGGGCCAGCGCCAGGAAGGTGCCGTAGCCGGCCGGGGGCAGCACGGTCACGCCGTCGAGCAGCGGCAGCAGCCCGGCGGCCTCGATGCGGGCCCGGGTGCGCGGGTGCAGCGGCAGCACGACCGGCAGCTCGCGGGCGAGACCGGCGAGCTCGTGGAGGACGGCGGTGAGCGCGAGCTCGTCGTCGGTGTTCTCGGGGCGGTGCACGGTCGCCAGCACGTAGCGGTCGGCGTCGAGGCCGTGCGCGGCGAGCAGCCGGGCGCGCTCCGCCGCCGCCGGCAGGTGGTCGCGCACGGCCTCGACGACCGGGTTGCCGGTGACGGCGATCCGCTCGTCCGGTACGCCCTCGGCGAGCAGCAGCTCGCGGTTGTCGGGGGTGGCCGCGCACAGCACGTCGGCGAGGCGGTCGATGAGGACCCGGTTGTGCTCCTCGGGCATGGCCCGGTCGTGGCTGCGCAGCCCCGCCTCGACGTGCACCAGGGGCAGGTCGCGGGCGTTGGCGGCGAGGGCGCCGGCCAGGGCCGCGTTGGTGTCGCCCTGGACGACGACGGCGAGCGGCGGCTCGGCGGCGAAGAGCGCGTCCAGACCCTGCAGCGCGGCGGCGATCTGGACGGCCCTCGGCTGCCCGCCGACGCCGGTCAGGTACGCGGGCTCGGGCAGGCCGAGCTCGGCGAGGAAACCGCCGGAGAGCTCCTCGTCGTAGTGCTGCCCGGTGTGGACGACACGGGCGGCGGGGCCGAGGACGCGGATCAGCTCGGCCAGCTTGACCAGCTCGGGGCGGGTACCGAGCACGACGACGACACTGCGGGCAGGAAGGGTCTTCATGCTTCCAGGCTGCGGGCCGACGGTCGCGCGCTGAGGTGGCGCACGGTTGCCCGACGGTTGCGATGGGCCCGCGGCGGGGAGCTCGGGACGTACGGCCGGGACTTCCGTCCCTGGCGGGTGGTGTTCCTCGTCACCCGGAGCTCTCGTAACGGTAGCCCATGCCCCGGACCGCCTCGATGGGGTCGCGGACCTGTGGGCCGGCCGAGGCACGCAGCTTACGCCGCAGCCGGAGCACCGCGAACTTCACGCGGTCGCGGCCGATCGCCGTGGTGTCGTCCCAGACCTGGTCGAGGAGCTGCTCGGTGGTGACGACCCGGCCCCGGTTGCGGACCAGGAGCTGGAGCAGCCGGTACTCGATGTCGCTGAGCCGGATCTCGCCGCCGTGCCAGAGCGCGGAGCGGCGCTCGGGGACCAGCCGCAGGTCCTCCTCGACGGGTTCGCCGGCCCAGCGGCCGGGGCCCGAGCGGCGCAGCAGGGCCTCGACGCGGGCCAGCAGTTCGGCCTGGGCGAAGGGTTTGACCAGGTAGTCGTCGGCGCCGGAGCGCAGCCCGCGCACCCGGTCGTCGACGGCGCCGAGCCCGGACAGGACGAGGACCGGCACGTCGGACATGTCCCGGGTCCGGTCGAGCACCTGCCAGCCGTCGAGCCCGGGCAGCAGCAGGTCGAGCACCATCAGCGAGGGGTGCTCGGCGAAGAGCAGCCGCAGGGCCTCGCGGCCGTCGGCGGCGAGCGAGACCTCGTAGCCGCGGCGGCCGAGGAGGACGCGCAGGGCGAGCGAGAGGTCGGGGTCGTCCTCGACGACGAGCAGCCGGGTCATCCGGCGGCCCCGTGCCCCGGCGCGCCTCCGTCCCCGGCGGTACCGCGTCGCGCCGCGGGACCGTCCCCGGCGGCCCCGCGCCCCGGCCCGCCCCCGTCCCCCGAGGCCCCGCGCCCCGGCGCGCCTCCGTCCCCCACCGGCAGCCGCACCGTGAAGACCGCGCCCGGGCGGTTCTCGCGGTCGCGGACCGTGAGGGTGCCGCCGTGCAGGCGGACCGCGTCCAGGGCGCTCGCCAGGCCGAGGCCGGTGCCGGGGAAGCCGCCGCGGCGCGCGTTGGGGGCCCGGACGAACGGGGTGAAGATCTCCTCCTGGTACTCCAGCGGGACGCCGATGCCGGTGTCCCTGACCTGGATGGTCCAGTGCTCGCCGTCCGTCCGGCCGACGATCTCGACCCGCCCGTCCTCGGGGGTGTACCGCAGCGCGTTGGCCACCAGCTCCTCCAGGGCCCCGGTCAGCAGGTGCGCGTCGGCGACCAGCGGCGGGCCGTCGGCCGGGCAGTCGGCGGCGAGGTACGGGCCGGCGCCGCCGGAGCGCTGGAGGGCCTCCAGGGTGACCCGCTCGATCAGCTCGTGGACCGCGAGCGACGAGGGGTGCGGCGGGGCCGGGGGCGTGCCGGCGGCCGCGTTCGGCAGGTTCTCGGCGACGAGCTGCATCCGGCGCGCGTTGCGGTGGATGGCGTCGACGAACGCGGCCTGTTCGGGGTCGAGGGGGCCGCCCGCGGGCTCCAGGAGCAGTTCGGCGAAGCTCAGCACGGTCGCCAGCGGGGTGCGCAGCTCGTGCAGGACGCGGCCGGCGAACGCGGCCCGCTCGTCGGCGAGCGCCGCGAGCTTCCGGACCTGCTCGTACATGTCCTCCTCGGCCTCGTGCTGCCGGGTGACGTCCTCGATCAGCCACAGGTGCCCGAAGAACCCGTCGCCGTGGCCGACCGGGGTACGGCGACGGCGCAGCGTCCGTCCGTCGCCGAGGTGGTAGTCGGCGATCCGGGTGACGGGCGCGCGGGTCCGGGCCTCCTCCAGGAAGCGGCGCCGCTCCTCCGGGCGGTCGAGCATCCCGGCGACGTGGTCGAGCAGCAGGTCCCGGGGGGTGCCGGGGGAGAGGTCGAGCCCCTCGGGCAGCCGGAGCAGTCCGGCGAGGCGGCGGTTCACCCGGACGATCCGCAGTTCGCGGTCGACGAGCATGGCCGCCTGGGGGAGGGCGTCGAGCACGGCGCCGGCCAGCGACAGCTGCTCCTGGGATGCTTCGTACACATTTCAGAGTCAAACAGCAATCTGGGCGAAGTGCCCGATCTCACAGCAGACGGGACTTCAGGTCCACGGCGACGGGACGAAGGACCCTGGATGATGGAAGGCATGCTCCGCCTCCCCGCCCTCCCCGCGCTGCGCCGCTGTGCGGACCGGTGGGCCGTGTCGCCGCGGGCCATGGACGTCGTCGCCGCGGTCAGCGCCTTCGGCCTGATGGTCCTGGACGTGCCGGGACTCGCCCGTGCCGACAACTCGCTCACCGGCGTCACCGCGACCCTCGTCCTCGCGGCCGGCGCGGCCACCCTCGTGCTGCGCCGCAGGGCGCCGTGGGTGCCGTTCGTGGTCGCGCTGTTCCTGATGGGCTGGCTGCACGAGCTGACGATGGTCCAGTTCGCGCTGTACTCGCTCGGCCGCTTCCGGGGCCGGCGGGCGGCCGTGCTGGCGACCCTGCTGTACGTGGCCGCCTCCTACGTCCTGTTCAACCTGCCCGGCTGGCCCGCCAAGCACGGCGAGACCCTCAGCGAGTTCCTGGGCCTGGTCGTCCCGATCGGCGCCCTGGCCGCGGGGGTCGGCATCGCCGCGTACCGCCAGGACCTCGTCCTCGCCCTCCAGGTCCAGCGCAGCGAGTCCGCGGCCCGGCAGGCCGTCCAGGAGGAGCGGATCTCGGTCGGCCGGGACGTCCACGACCTGGTGGGCCGGGAGCTGACCGTGCTCGCCGTGCGGGCCGAGGTGCTGGCCGTGCGGGCCCGGGGGGACGCGCACCAGAAGGACTTCGAGGAGCTCGCCGACACCGCCCGGCGCGCCCACCACATGCTCAACGAGACCATCGTGCGGCGCGCCGACGGGGCCGCCGCCACGCCCGGCCTCGAAGGGCTCGCCGCGCTGGCCGAGGAGAGCGAGCGGATGGGCAGCCCGGTGGACCTGACGGTCGCCCAGGAGGCGAAGGCGCTCTCGCCGCTGCGGCAGACGGCGGTGCACCGGGTGGTGCAGGAGTGCCTGACGAACGCGGCCAAGCACGCCCCCGGCCTGCCGGTGACCGTCTCGATCACGGTCGAGGGCCGGGACCTGCGCGTCGAGGTCCGCAACCCGCTGCCCAAGTCGCCGCCGGACCGCGCGCCCGTCTCGACCGGCACCGGACTCTTCTCCATGGAGGAGCGGGTCACCAGCATGGGCGGCTCGCTGCGGGCCGGCCGCGAGCACGGCGCGTACGTGGTGACGGCACTGCTCCCGACGGGCTTCGGCCACCGCTGACCCCGGGTCGGGGCCAGTCGGCGACCCCGGCAGGGCGCGGCCGCCGGGAGCCCCCTCGCCCCGGGGTACCTGCGTGGGCCGTGTCTTCCGGATCAGGCCCGATCCGAAGGACACGGCCTAGCGGACCACCTCCGCCTTCCCCAGCACCCGCTGGAGCGCGTCGAAGTCCTCCACGCAGCGGCCCGAGCCCAGGGCCACGCAGTCCAGCGGGTCGTCGGCGACGAAGACCGGGATGCCGGTCGCCGAGGCCAGGCGCAGGTCCAGGCCGGGGAGCAGGGCGCCGCCGCCGGTGAGGACGATGCCGTGTTCCATGACGTCGCCGGACAGCTCGGGCGGGCACTCCTCCAGGGTGACCCGGACCGCCGCGATGATCGCCTCCACCGGCTCGTCGAGCGCGGCCCGCACCTCCGGCACGGTCAGCTCGACCGTGCGCGGCAGCCCGCTGACCTTCTCGCGGCCCCGCACGGTGAAGGTGGAGCGCTCGAACTCCTCGCCGCCCGGCACCGGCCAGGCCGAGCCGATGGCGATCTTGATGTCCTCGGAGGTCCGCTCGCCGACCAGCAGCGAGTGCTCCTTGCGCACGAAGTCCGCGATGGCGGTGTCCAGCCGGTCGCCGCCCACCCGCAGGGACTGGGCCGTGACGATCCCGCCGAGCGAGATGACGGCCACCTCGGTCGTGCCGCCGCCGATGTCGACGACCATCGAGCCGCGCGGGTCCGAGACCGGCAGCCCCGCGCCGATCGCCGCCGCCATCGGCTCCTCGATGAGGTGGACCGCCCGCGCGCCCGCCGAGCGCGAGGCGTGCACGATGGCCCGCCGCTCGACCGGGGTCACGCCGCTCGGCACGCACACCACCATCCGGGTGCGCGGGCGCCGGCGCCCGGGGACGGCCTTGCGCACGAAGTGCCGGATCATCTCCTCGGCCGCCTCGTAGTCGCTGATCACGCCGTCCCGCAGCGGGCGGATCGCGGTGATCGAACCGGGCGTGCGGCCGATGGTCTCCTTCGCCTCCGCACCGACCGCGAGCGCCGTCCGCGAGCCGGCCTGGACCGCCACCACGGACGGTTCGTTGAGGACGATGCCCTGGCCCCGGGCGTAGAGGAGGGTGTTGGCCGTGCCGAGGTCGATGCCTATGTCCATGATCGCCAAGTTTGCCCGGCCGGCCGGGCGGGCGGCGGGCCGAAAGTCCCGAATGGGGTGGGTCCAATGTCCTGTCGGCCCCCCTCCGTAGACTGGGGGCGTGAGTGAGCCGAGCGACCGCAGCGACCAGTTCGACGACAGCGAGCAGTTCCACGACATCGTCGATGCCGAGACCGACCGGGACCCGGACCTGGCGGTGATCGAGGCCGGCAGCCGCACCCTGCGCGCGATGTCCGGCCCGCCGCAGGGCGACCCCGTCCCCTCCCGCCCGCTCGACCCCGAGGTCGACAAGGCGCTGCGGGACGTGGAGACCGAGCTGTCGACCCGTTGGGGCGAGACCAAGCTGGAGCCCTCGGTCACCCGGATCGCGGCCCTGATGGACGTGCTCGGCGAGCCGCAGCGCGCCTACCCCTCCATCCACATCACCGGCACCAACGGCAAGACCTCGACCGCCCGCATGATCGAGGCCCTGCTCGGCGCCTTCGACCTGCGCACCGGGCGGTACACCTCGCCGCACGTGCAGACCATCACCGAGCGGATCAGCCTGGACGGCGCCCCGATCGAGGCCGAGCGCTTCGTCGAGACGTACCGCGACATCAAGCCGTACGTGGAGCTGGTGGACGCCCGCGAGGAGTACCGCCTCTCCTTCTTCGAGGTCCTCACCGGCATGGCGTACGCGGCCTTCGCCGACGCCCCGGTCGACGTGGCCGTCGTCGAGGTCGGCATGGGCGGCACCTGGGACGCCACCAACGTGATCGACGGCTCCGTCGCCGTCGTCACCCCCATCGACCTGGACCACACCGACCGGCTCGGCGACACCACGGGTGCCATCGCCGGCGAGAAGTCCGGGATCATCAAGCCGGACGCCACGGTCATCCTGGCCCAGCAGCCGGTGGACGCGGCCCAGGTGCTCCTGAAGAAGGCCGTCGAGGTCGACGCGACCGTGGCCCGCGAGGGCATGGAGTTCGGCATCGTCTCCCGCGAGGTGGCGGTCGGCGGCCAGCTGCTGACCCTGCGCGGCCTGGGCGGCGAGTACGACAACGTGTTCCTGCCGCTGTACGGCGCGCACCAGGCGCACAACGCGGCCGTGGCGCTCGCCGCCGTCGAGGCCTTCTTCGGCATCGGCTCCCAGCACGCCCGCACCCTGGACCTCGACACGGTCCGCCGGGCCTTCGCCCAGGTGGCCTCGCCGGGCCGCCTGGAGGTCGTGCGCTCCTCGCCGACGGTCATCCTGGACGCCGCGCACAACCCGCACGGCGCCCGGGCCACCGCCGACGGCATCACCGAGTCCTTCGGCTTCTCCCGGCTGATCGGCGTGGTCTCCACCAGCGGGGACAAGGACGCTCGCGGTCTCCTGGAGGCCTTCGAGCCGATCTTCGCGGAGGTCGTGGTCACGGCGAACTCCAACCCCCGGGCCACCGACGTCGACGCGCTCGCCGCGATCGCGGTGGAGGTCTTCGGCGAGGACCGCGTGGTCGTCGAGCCGCGGCTGGACGACGCCCTGGAGGCGGCGATCACGCTCGCCGAGGAGCACGAGGAGTTCTCCGGCGCGGGTGTCCTCGTGACCGGATCGATCTTCACGGTCGGCGACGCCCGGCTGCTGCTGAAGAGGGGCTGACCGATGCGCGTGCTCTGCTCCTCGACCCTGATCGGCGAGTTCTTCGTGATCGGTTTCGCCGGTCTGGTGGCCATGAAGGACGACTCCCTGGAGATGTCCACGGTCTGGACGGTCTGCGGGATCGCCATGGTCCTGTCGGTGCTGCTGTGCGGGATGATCACCCGTCCGGGCGGCGTGCAGCTCGGCTGGGTCCTCCAGCTGGGCCTGGTCGCCAGCGGTTTCTTCGTGCCGGTGATGTTCTTCCTCGGCGCGGTCTTCGCCGTGCTGTGGTGGGCGTCGGTGCACTACGGCCGGAAGATCGACGAGATCAAGGCGGGCTGGGCCGCCCGCGAAGGCTCCGCAGGGCCTGACGCTGCGTGATCGCGGCCGGTGCGGGCCCTGTAGCCTTCAAGGCCCGCACCGTTTTTCCGAAGGAGTTCCCCCGTGAGCCAGCGCACGCTCGTCCTGCTCAAGCCCGACGCCGTCCGCCGTGGCCTGGTCGGTGAGATCATCGGTCGCATCGAGCGCAAGGCCGGCTGGACCCTCGCGGCCCTGGAGCTCCGCACGCTGGACCAGGAGACGCTGGAGCAGCACTACGGCGAGCACAAGGGCAAGCCCTTCTACGAGCCGCTGATGGGCTTCATGGCCTCCGGCCCGGTCGTCGCGCTCGTCGTCGAGGGCGAGCGGGTCATCGAGGGGCTGCGCACGCTGGCCGGCCCGACCGACCCGATCGCCGCCGCCCCCGGCTCCATCCGCGGCGACTTCGGCACCATCGTGCGCGAGAACCTCATCCACGCCTCGGACTCCGAGGAGTCCGCCGACCGCGAGCTGAAGATCTTCTTCCCGGGTCTCGTCTGACCCCCCTCGCTCTCCCGTTGATCCCGCGTCAGCCGATCAGCGCCACGCCCTGGGGCGACCGAAGGAATTTCGGTCGCCCCCAGGCATATGAACACCAATCCCGGGAACGGATCGCCGCGTCCTACCGTCACCTATACAGAGGTGGGCAGAGGCGGTCCGCCGCGCGGTATCCGGGCGGGCGGCACTACGATGGAAAACTCCACGCCGTACCATCCTCAGCCACCACCTCGCCGACCTGAGAAGCCGTCAACGCTCCGCTAGGGAAGGCCCGACGCATCCTCATGGGAAACAAGGGGAACTCAATGTCGTTCATCGGCCGTGACATGGCTGTCGACCTCGGGACCGCCAACACGCTGGTGTACGTCAGGGGTCGCGGCATCGTTCTGAACGAGCCGTCCGTCGTCGCGATCAACACCAACACCGGCGGCATCCTCGCGGTGGGTGCCGAGGCGAAGAAGATGATCGGCCGGACGCCCGGCAACATCGTCGCCGTCCGCCCGCTCAAGGACGGCGTGATCGCCGACTTCGAGATCACGGAGCGGATGCTCCGCTACTTCATCCTCAAGATCCACAAGCGCCGCTACCTGGCCCGCCCCCGGGTCGTCGTCTGCGTCCCCTCCGGCATCACCGGAGTCGAGCGCCGCGCCGTCATCGAGGCCTCCACCCAGGCCGGCGCCCGCCAGGTGCACATCATCGAGGAGCCCATGGCCGCCGCCATCGGCTCGGGCCTCCCGGTCCACGAGGCCACCGGCAACATGGTGGTCGACATCGGCGGCGGCACCACCGAGGTCGCCGTCATCTCCCTCGGCGGAATCGTCACGGCACAGTCCATCCGGGTCGCCGGCGACGAGCTCGACAACGCGATCATCCAGCACATCAAGAAGGAGTACTCGCTCCTCCTCGGTGAGCGCACCGCCGAGCAGATCAAGATCACCATCGGCTCCGCCTACGACCTCGACCAGGACGAGCACACCGAGATCCGCGGCCGTGACCTCGTCTCGGGCCTCCCCAAGACCGTCGTCATCTCCGCCGCCGAGGTCCGCAAGGCCATCGAGGAGCCGGTCAACGCGATCGTCGACGCGGTGAAGACCACGCTCGACAAGTGCCCGCCGGAGCTCTCCGGTGACGTCATGGACCGCGGCATCGTTCTCACCGGTGGCGGCGCCCTGCTCCGCGGGCTCGACGAGCGGCTGCGCCGTGAGACCGGGATGCCGATCCACATCGCCGAGGACCCGCTGGACTCGGTGGCGCTCGGCTCCGGCAAGTGCGTCGAGGAGTTCGAGGCCCTCCAGCAGGTCCTCGACGCCCAGCCGCGCCGCTGAACCGGCCCGACACGACCGGCCCCTGAGGCCGGCACCCACAACTCCATCCGACCCCCGGGCCTCCGGGCCCGGGGGCGCGTCACACCCCCCGTACCAATCGAGGAAGGGCACGGCCGCCGCACGTGAGGGACACACGAGAGAGCCGGCTGCTCCTGGTGCTGCTGATCGCCATCGCGTTCGCACTGATCACGGTGGACATCCGAGGAGGCCAGGAGTCGCCGGTCGACGGTGCCCGACAGGCCGCGGCCGCGGTCTTCGGTCCCGTCGAGAACGGAGTCGCCTCGGCGGTCGACCCGATCGGCAACGCCATAGGAGCGGTCCGCGACTCAGGGGAACGGCACAACCGCATCGCCGCCCTGGAGCAGGAGAACGCCGCCCTCAAGGCCAGGCTGGGCAGCGACGACCGCAACCGCAACCGGCTGCGCGAGCTCGACGCCATGCTGAAGACCGCCGGCGCCGGCCAGTACGGCATCAAGGGCGCCGAGGTCATCGCCATAGGAGCCGCCCAGGGCTTCTCCTGGACCGTCACCATCGACGTCGGCGCCCGCGACGGCATCCGCCGCGACATGACCGTCCTCAACGGCTCCGGACTCGTCGGCCGGGTCACCACCGTCGGCCCCTCCACCTCCACGGTCCTGCTGGCCAACGACCCCGACTTCACCGTCGGCACCCGCATGGAGAAGACCGACGAACTCGGCTTCGCCACCGGCCAGGGCGACCGCCCGCTCCTCGTCCAGCTGCTCAACGGCAAGGCCAAGGTCAACAAGGGCGACCGGCTCGTCACCTTCGGCTCCCAGGCCGACAAGCCCTTCGTGCCCGGCGTGCCCGTCGGCGAGGTGGTCCGCGTCGACCCCGCGGGCGGCGGCCTCACCCGCAACGTCTACGTCCGCCCGTACGTCGGCTTCACCAAGCTCGACATCGTCGGCGTCGTCGTCCAGGCCCCGCGCAGCGACCCGCGCGACATGGTGCTGCCGCAGAAGCCCAAGCCCGCCCCGACCGTCACCGTCACGGTCACCCCGCCGCCGCCGGACGGACAGCAGGCCGGCCGGCAGCAGGGCGAGGCCCAGCAGAAGCCCGACGGGCAGGCGGCCGACCGGCAGACGCCGGACGGCCAGGCGGCCGACCGTCAGAAGCCCGACGGGCAGGCGGCCGACCAGCCGAACCAGCAGGCGGACCAGCAGCCGCAGGACCAGGGGGACGCAACACCGTGAAGCTCAACCGCATCCTCCTCTCCGCCGCCCTGGTCGTCGTCGCCCTGGTCGTCCAGGTCTCCGTCCTGGCCCGGCTCCAGCTCCCCGGCGCCGTCCCGGACCTCGTCCTGCTCACCGTCGTCGCCCTCGCCCTCGTGTACGGGCACGTCACCGGCGCCCTCGTCGGCTTCACCGCCGGGCTGCTCGCCGACCTCGCCCCGCCCGCCGACCACGCCGCCGGGCGCTACGCCCTGGTGCTCTGCGTCGTCGGCTACCTCTGCGGCCTGGCCCGCCCCGACAACGGGCGGCTGAAGTCCGCCACCGGCCCCATGGCCGTGGTGGTCGCCGCCGCCATCGGCTCCACCCTGCTGTACGCCGGTGTCGGCGCCCTCGTCGGCGACACCGCCGCCCGTCATGTGGGCCTCGGCTTCCTGCTGTTCACCGCGGCCCTCTACGACCTGCTCCTCGCGCCCTTCACCGTGCCGCTGATCATGGCGCTGGCCCGGCGCGCCGAGAACGACCCGCTCGCCGACGCCACCGGTGCCAACGGAGCCGACGTCTCCTCCGGCTGGCTCTCCTCCGGCACCGGCCTGCGGATCGGCAACCAGCGCGGCGGCCTGCGCGTCAAGGCCGCCCGGACCCGCGCCTCGCGCGCCGGTCGCATCAAGGGAGTCAAGCGACTGTGACCCAGGGGGCAGCGGCAGCATGAGCAACATCCCCGAGACCGGGCGGACCCCCCGGGTCCAGATCCGGCTCGTCGTCATCCAGGTCCTCGTCTTCTCCCTGCTCTTCACCCTCGGCGGACGCCTCTGGTACCTCCAGATCCGCAACGGCAAGGAGTACACCGACGAGGCCAAGAACAACCACGTCCAGCAGGTCGTCCAGCCCGCCGTGCGCGGCTCCATCCTGGACGCCCGCGGCGTCCCGCTCGCCGACAACGAGACCCGGCTGGTGGTCTCCGCCTCGCGCACCGAGCTGATGAAGATGAAGGACGACGGCAAGGCCGTCCTCACCCGGCTGGCCGGCGTCCTCGGGATGAAGCCCGACGAGGTCGTCCACAAGATCCGGCTCTGCGACTCCAAGACCCCCAAGCCCTGCTGGAACGGCTCGCCCTACCAGCCGATCCCCGTCACCGACGAGGCCACCACCCAGCAGGCCCTGCAGATCCGGGAGCGCGCCGAGGACTTCCCCGGCATCACCGCCGAGCCCGCCGCCGTCCGCCGCTACCCGGCCCCCGGCAAGTCCCGCACCTCCCAGGTCCTCGGCTACCTCTCGCCCGTCACCGACGGCGAGATCGAGAAGGCCAAGGACAGCGACTCCCCGTACCTGCGCTCCGACCAGGTCGGCCGCTCCGGCCTGGAGCGCACCTACGACAAGGAGCTGCGCGGCAAGGCCGGCGTCACCCGCTACGAGGTCGACAACCTCGGCCGGGTCATCGGCCAGGCCAGGAGCGACGCCGCCGTGCCCGGCGCCAACGTGGTCACCTCCATCGACGCCCGCGTCCAGGCGGTCGCCGAGTGGGAGCTGCACAACGCGATGGTCGAGGCCCGCAAGGTCTACGACAAGAACACCAGCGAGAACTACAAGGCCGACGCCGGCGCCGTCGTCGTCATGGAGGCCAAGACCGGCCGGATCGTCGCCATGGCCTCCCAGCCCGACTACGACCCCAACGCCTGGGTCGGCGGCATCTCCGCGAAGGACTACGCGGCCCTCACCGGCAAGGACTCCAACTTCCCGCTGCTGAACCGGGCCATCCAGGGCCAGGCCGCCCCCGGCTCCATCTTCAAGGTGGTCTCCAGCACGGCCGCCGTCAACGCCGGGTACGACTTCAACGGGCGCTACCCGTGCCCCTCCTCGTACTCCATCGGCAACCAGGTCTTCAAGAACTTCGAGTCCCAGGGCCACGGCTCCATCACCATCGGGCAGGCCCTGGAGGTCTCCTGCGACACCGTCTACTACGCCCTGGCGCACCAGCAGTGGCAGAAGGACGGCGGGATGAAGCCGAAGAAGAACCCGGGGGACTGGTTCTACAAGACCGCCCACCAGTTCGGCCTCGGCGCCGAGACCGGCATCGACCTCCCCAACGAGGTCACCGGCCGCGTCCCCGACCGCCAGTGGAAGCAGAGCTTCTGGGAGGCCAACAAGGACTGGTGGTGCAAGTACGGCAAGAAGGGCGGCAGCTACGTCCAGCAGCTCTCCTACGAGAACTGCCTCGAAGGCAACCTGATGCGCGCCGGTGACTCCGTCAACTACTCCATCGGGCAGGGCGACACCCTCGTCACCCCCATCCAGATGGCCACCATCTACGCCGCCATCTCCAACGGCGGCACGCTGTGGAACCCCACCGTCGGCAAGGCCGTCATCAGCGCCGACGGCAAGAAGACCACCGAGATCGCGCCCAAGTCGCACGGGCGGCTGCCGTTCGACGCGGACACCCGCGAGTTGATAGACGAAGCCCTCGCGGGAGTCGCCACCCGCGGCACCGCCGCCTGGCGCTTCGGCGGCTGGCCGCAGGACAAGATCCCGATGCACGCCAAGACGGGCACCGCGGAGGTCTACGGCAAGCAGACGACCTCCTGGTTCGCCACCTACACCAAGGACTACGCGATCGTCATGACGATCGCCCAGGGCGGTACGGGCTCCGGCGCCTCCGGCCCCGCCGTGCGCAACATCTACGACGCGCTCTACGGGCTCGACGACGCCGGCAAGCAGGACCTGAAGCGGGCCCTGCTGCCGCAGCCGCAGAAGGCCCTGCCGAAGATCGAGGCGGACGGCTCCATCGACGCCCCGAAGATCGAGCCGTACGACCCCGAGGCCGGGAAGGTCGACCCCGACGGGGTCAAGCAGGTCGCCGACCAGCCGGGCGGCAACCAGCCCGCCGATCCCGCCGACCCCGCCGTACCGGGGAAGAAGCCCGACGACCCGCTCGCCGGGCCGCCCGCCACCCGAGGGAGGCTCTGAACCGATGACCGCACCCCACGGCTTCTCCGTCTCCCGCTACGCGCCCGAACGCGGCACGCTGGCCCGGCTGACCGCCCGCGACTCCGTGCTGCGCCGGCTCGACTGGCCGATCCTGCTCTCCGCGCTCGGCCTCTCCTTCATGGGCGCCCTGCTCGTCTGGTCCGCCACCCGCGGCCGCACCGAGCTCAACAACGGCGACCCGTACTACTTCCTGTTCCGGCACGTCCTGAACACCGGCATCGGGCTCGCCCTGATGATCGGCACGATCTGGCTCGGCCACCGCACCCTGCGCGGGGCCGTGCCGGTCCTCTACGGACTGTCGATCCTGCTGATCCTCGCCGTCCTCACCCCGCTCGGCGCGACCATCAACGGCGCGCACGCGTGGATCGTCGTCGGCGGCGGCTTCTCGCTCCAGCCCAGCGAGTTCGTGAAGATCACGATCATCCTGGTGATGGCGATGCTGCTGGCCGCGAAGGTCGACGCGGGCGACCAGCTCCACCCCGACCACGGCACCGTGGCCAAGGCGCTCGCGCTCGCCGCGCTGCCCATGGGCATCGTCATGCTGATGCCTGACCTCGGCTCCGTCATGGTCATGGCCGTCATCGTGCTCGGCGTGCTGCTCGCCTCCGGCGCCTCCAACCGCTGGGTCCTCGGCCTCATCGGCGCGGGCGTCCTCGGCGCGGTGCTGGTCACCACGCTCGGCATGCTCGACGAGTACCAGATCAACCGCTTCGCCGCCTTCGCCAACCCCGACCTCGACCCGGCCGGCGTCGGCTACAACACCAACCAGGCCCGGATCGCCATCGGCTCCGGCGGACTGCTCGGCTCGGGCCTCTTCAAGGGCTCCCAGACCACCGGCCAGTTCGTGCCCGAACAGCAGACCGACTTCGTCTTCACCGTCGCCGGCGAGGAACTCGGCTTCGTCGGCGCCGGACTGATCCTCGTGCTGCTCGGCGTGATCCTGTGGCGGGCCTGCCGGATCGCCCGCGAGACCACCGAGCTGTACGGCACGATCGTCGCCGCCGGCATCATCGCCTGGTTCGCCTTCCAGTCCTTCGAGAACATCGGCATGACCCTCGGCATCATGCCGGTGGCCGGACTGCCGCTGCCGTTCGTCTCGTACGGCGGCTCGTCGATGTTCGCGGTGTGGGTGGCGATCGGGCTGCTGCAGTCGATCCGGGTGCAGCCGAAGATAACGGCCTGAGCCGTACTGCCGCCGGACCCGGACAGGGCCTAGATTCGAGGTATGGCGGAGACGAAGCGCGAGATCGAGCGCAAGTACGAGGCCGGGGACGGGACGGTGCTCCCGGACCTCACCCGGGCCGCCGGGGTCGCGGCGGTGACGGACGAGGGCGTCACCGAACTCGACGCCGTCTACTACGACACCGCCGACCTGCGGCTCGCCGCCGCCTCGCTCACCCTGCGCCGCCGCACCGGCGGCGCGGACGCCGGCTGGCACCTGAAGTTCCCGGTCGCCACCGGGATCCGCGACGAGATCAGAGCCCCGCTCTCGGAGACCCTCCCCGGCTCCCTGGCGGGGCTCGTCCGTTCCCGGGTCCGCGACGAACCCGTCCGCCCCGTCGTCCGCCTGCGCTCCCGCCGCGACGTGCACCTGCTGACCGGGAAGGACGGCGCCCCCCCTCGCCGAGCTCTCCGTCGACACCGTCCACGCCCAGCGCCTCACGGGCCCCGGCGAGGCGGCCTGGACCGAGATCGAGGTCGAACTCGCCGACGACGCCGACCCGGCGGTCCTCGACGCCGTCGGCCGGCGCCTGGAGAAGGCCGGGATCCGGCCCTCGGCCGCCCCCTCGAAACTGGCCCGGGCGCTGGCCGAGACCGGCGCCCTGGCCGGGGCGGCGAGCACCGAGGACGCGACCGGCGCCCCCGGCAGCGCCGGCCACGCCGTCCTCGCCCACCTGCGCGCCCAGCGCGACAAGCTCGTCGCGCTCGACCCCGCCGTGCGGCGCGGGCTGCCCGACGCCGTGCACCGGATGCGGGTCGCCTCCCGGCGCCTGCGCAGCGCGCTCACGACCTACCGCAAGGTGCTCGACCGGACCGTCACCGACCCGGTCGGCGAGGAACTGAAGTGGCTCGCGGGCGAGCTCGGCGCCGCCCGCGACGAGGAGGTGCTGGGCGAACGGCTCGCCGCCCGGATCGACGAGCTGCCCGACACCCTGGTGCTGGGCCCCGTCCGCGCCCGGCTGCGGCTGCGCGCCGTGGCGCGCGCGGAGGAGGCCCGGCGCACGGTGCTCGCCGCGCTGGACTCGCCGCGCCACCTCGCGCTCCTGGACGCCCTCGACGCGCTCCTCGCGGACCCGCCGCTGCGCCCCGCCGCCGCCCGCGACGCCCGGGAGGTGCTCGCCCGCGCCGCCCGGAAGGACCTCGACCGGCTCACCGGGCGGGTCGCGCACGCCCTGGCCCTCGACCCCGGCCCCGCGCGCGACCTCGCGCTGCACGAGGCCCGCAAGGCCGCCAAGCGCGCCCGGTACGCGGGCGAGGCCGCCCGTCCCGTTCTGGGGAAGCCGGCGAAGCGCTTCGCCAAGCGCATGAAGGCGGTCCAGTCCCTGCTCGGCGAGCACCAGGACACCGTGGTCACCCGCACCGCCCTGCGCGAGATCGCCGCCCGGGCCCACGCGGCCGGCGAGACCACCTTCACCTGGGGACTCCTGTACGGACGGGAGGAGGCCGCGGCCGCCGCGCAGGAGCGTGAGCTGCCCGGACTCTGGGAGTGGGCCGCGGCCCCGGAGATCCGGGCGTCCCTGACCCGCTGAGCACCGGGGTACGCTTGAGAGTCGCCCCCCTGCCAGCTCACGAAGGTTCGAGATGTCTGCTGCCGAGTCTGTCTTCCCGCAGCTCGAAGCTCTGCTCCCGCACGTGCAGAAGCCGATTCAGTACGTCGGTGGAGAGCTGAACTCCACGGTCAAGCCGTGGGAGTCCGCCGACGTCCGCTGGGCTCTGATGTACCCGGACGCGTACGAGGTCGGTCTGCCCAACCAGGGCGTCATGATCCTCTACGAGGTGCTGAACGAGCGCGAGGGCGTCCTCGCCGAGCGCACCTACAGCGTGTGGCCGGACCTCGAAGAGCTGATGCGCGAGCACAAGGTGCCGCAGTTCACCGTGGACAGCCACCGCCCGGTCGGCGCGTTCGACGTGTTCGGCCTGAGCTTCTCCACGGAGCTCGGCTACACCAACATGCTCACCGCCCTCGACCTGGCGGGCATCCCGCTGGAGTCGAAGGACCGGACGGTCGACCACCCGATCGTGCTCGCCGGCGGCCACGCGGCCTTCAACCCCGAGCCGATCGCGGACTTCATCGACGCGGCGATCATCGGCGACGGCGAGCAGGCCGTGCTCGACATGACCGAGATCATCCGCCGGTGGAAGGCCGAGGGCCGTCCCGGCGGACGCGAGGAGGTCCTGTTCCGCCTCGCCAAGACCGGCTCGGTGTACATCCCGGCGTTCTACGACGTCGAGTACCTGCCGGACGGCCGCATCGGCCGTGTCGTCCCCAACAAGTCCGGTGTGCCGTGGCGCGTCTCCAAGCACACCGTCATGGACCTCGACGAGTGGCCCTACCCCAAGCAGCCGCTCGTCCCGCTCGCGGAGACCGTCCACGAGCGCATGTCCGTCGAGATCTTCCGCGGCTGCACCCGCGGCTGCCGCTTCTGCCAGGCCGGCATGATCACGCGCCCCGTGCGGGAGCGAAGCATCACCGGCATCGGCGAGATGGTGGACCGCGGCCTGAAGGCGACCGGCTTCGAGGAGGTCGGCCTGCTCTCGCTGTCCTCCGCGGACCACACGGAGATCGGTGAGATCGCCAAGGGCCTCGCCGACCGCTACACCGAGGACAAGATCGGCCTCTCGCTGCCGTCGACCCGCGTGGACGCGTTCAACGTCGACCTGGCCAACGAGCTCACCCGCAACGGGCGCCGCTCCGGCCTCACCTTCGCCCCCGAGGGCGGCTCCGAGCGCATGCGCAAGGTCATCAACAAGATGGTCTCGGAGGAGGACCTGATCCGGACCGTCTCCACCGCGTACGGCAACGGCTGGCGCCAGGTGAAGCTGTACTTCATGTGCGGCCTGCCCACGGAGACCGACGAGGACGTCCTGCAGATCGCCGACATGGCGATCAACGTGATCGCCGAGGGCCGCAAGGTCTCCGGCCAGAACGACATCCGCTGCACCGTCTCCATCGGCGGCTTCGTGCCCAAGCCGCACACGCCGTTCCAGTGGGCCCCGCAGCTCTCCGCGGAGGAGACCGACGCGCGGCTGCTGAAGCTGCGCGACAAGATCCGCGGCGACAAGAAGTACGGCCGCTCGATCGGCTTCCGCTACCACGACGGCAAGCCCGGCATCGTCGAGGGCCTGCTCTCCCGCGGCGACCGCCGCATCGGCGCGGTCATCCGCGCGGTGTACGAGGACGGCGGCCGCTTCGACGGCTGGCGCGAGCACTTCTCGTACGACCGCTGGATGGCCTGCGCGGACAAGACCCTGCCCGACTTCGGGGTCGACGTCGCCTGGTACACCACCCGTGAGCGCACCTACGAGGAGGTCCTGCCCTGGGACCACCTGGACTCCGGTCTCGACAAGGACTGGCTCTGGGAGGACTGGCAGGACGCCCTCGACGAGACCGAGGTCGAGGACTGCCGCTGGACCCCGTGCTTCGACTGCGGCGTCTGCCCGCAGATGGACACGCACATCCAGATCGGCCCGACCGGCAAGACGCTGCTGCCGCTGACGGTCGTGAACAAGTAGGCGCGTAACGCCTTGATGACGGCCCGGCGCGGGGGAAACCCCACGCCGGGCCGTCGCGTCATTTCCGTCATGAACACGGAGAAGACCAGCTCGCAGCCCGCGTACGAGCCCGGGGGCTGCCTGACCGCGGTGGCGCGGGGGATCGCCCTCGTGGTCGTCGTCCCCGTCCGGCTGGTCTGGGACGCCCTCGGCTACTGCCTGAAGCACCTGTGGCGCTGGGTCCTCGCCCCGCTCGCCCGCGCCCTCGGATGGCTGATCGAACACCTGCTGCTCATCCCGCTGCGGTGGCTGTGGGAGTGGCTCGTCGTCCCGGTCGCCCGGGCCCTGTGGTGGCTGGTCGAGCACCTGCTCCTGATCCCGCTGCGGTGGCTGTGGGAGTGGGTGCTCCGTCCCGTGGCCCGGGCCCTGTGGTGGGTGGCCGACCTGCTGGTCGTCACCCCGATCGGATGGCTCTGGCGGCACGTGTTCGCGCCCGTCGGCCGGGTGGTGGGCGCAGCCCTCGCCTGGGCCTGGGGGATCGCCGGACGGATCTCCCGGGCCGTCGGCAGGGCCCTCGCCCTGGTCCTGTGGCACGCGGTGGGCCGCCCCCTCGCCTGGGCGTACCGGGTGGTCCTCACCCCCGTCGGCCACTGGCTGCGCACCTACGTCGGCCGCCCGGTCGCCGAGGCCGCGCGGGCCGTCCGGGCCGCCACCCGGGAGGTGTGGCGGGCCCTCTTCGGCGGGCCCCGCTGACCGGGCCGGGGAACCACGGGCGGCCCGGGCGCGTACTCTGGGTAGTACAACGAACGTCCCCGGCGCGGCGCCCGCACCCGAGATCTCCCCGTCCCGACGGGGGTGAGCCGGGCGGGCCCCCCAGGGCACACCGCATTTCGTGGGCGGCGCCACACCGCGCCCGCCCCGCACCGAGGAGAAGAACCACTGGGCAAGCGACAGCCCGAAGGCCCGCCGCCCGCACCGGCGGTGCAGCGCATCCGACTGCGCTACACCAAGCGCGGCCGCCTCCGGTTCACCAGCCACCGTGACTTCCAGCGCGCCTTCGAGCGGGCCCTGCGCCGCGCCGAGGTGCCGATGGCCTACTCGGCCGGCTTCACCCCGCACCCCAAGGTGTCGTACGCCAACGCCGCCCCCACGGGCACGGGCTCCGAGGCCGAGTACCTGGAGATCGCCCTCGCCGAGGCGCGCGACCCGCAGACGCTCCGGCGCCTGCTCGACGAGTCCCTGCCGGACGGACTCGACATCACCGACGCCGTCGAGGCCCGGACCTCCGGCCTCGCCGACCGGCTGACCGCCTCCGTGTGGGAGCTGCGGCTGGAGGGCGTCGACCCCGAGGACGCGCGGAAGGCCGTCGAGACGTTTCTCGCGGCCGAGACGGTGGAAGTACAGCGCAAGACCAAGAACGGCATCCGCACCTTCGACACCCGTGCCGCCGTCGTCGAGCTGACCTCGGCCGCCGCCCCGGGCGATCCCCAGGGTGATAGGCCGCTGGACAGCGCCTGTGCGATACTGCGGCTGGTTGTTCGGCACGTGACACCTGCCGTGCGACCCGACGACGTCCTGTCCGGTCTCCGAGCTGTGGCCGACCTGGCGCCGCCGGTCCCCGCTGCGGTGACCAGGCTGGCGCAGGGGCTCTTCGACGAGGAGTCCGGCACGGTGACCGACCCGCTCGCGCCCGACCGCGAAGCAGTCACGGCCGCTCCATCCACGGCCGCCGCGACCGCCTCAGCGACGGCGCCGGGTGCGGGCACCGCGTAGGGAGCGGTCGTCGTAGCGCAGCCCTCGTACTCGGGAGCCACCTGGGTCGGGCAGCGCACTGACCAGGAGACTTTCGCCAGGCCGTCCGCAGAGGGCGTACGGAACCGGCGAGCCAGACATACAGCTCCCGTGCGGCGCCCGCGCCCCGGACGGCGGCACCGCGCACTTCGCGCGTTCGTGCCGCCGGACCGGAACCAGACGCGGCGCCCGGGGGCGTGACGGGAGAACCGCCCGCATGCTCGAACAGCACGAAGAAACCCCTGACAACGCACCCGGTGACAAGCTGCCTCCGCGCCGTCGGCGCCGCGCAGCGTCCCGCCCGGCCGGTCCGCCGGTGACCTCCGGCACCGCCGAGGCCACCGAGGCCCCCGCGGCTCCGGTCGCCGAGGCCGCGCCGGTGGTCGAGGAGGCCGCTCCGGCCCCGCGTACCCGCCGCCGTGCCACCCGCAAGGCCACCACGCCGGAGCCGGCCGTCGAGGCCGCCCCGGTCGCTGAGGCCCCCGCCGCTCCGGTAGCCGAGGCCGCGCCGGTGGTCGAGGAGGCCGCTCCGGCCCCGCGCACCCGCCGCCGTGCCACCCGCGCCGCCACGTCCGCCGAGGCCCCGGCCGCCCCGGTCGCCGAGGCCCCCGCGGCTCCGGCCGCTCCGGTAGCCGAGGCCGCGCCGGTGGTCGAGGAGGCCGCTCCGGCCCCGCGCACCCGCCGCCGTGCCACCCGCAAGGCCACCACGCCGGAGCCGGCCGTCGAGGCCGCCCCGGTCGCCGAGGCCCCCGCCGCGCCGGTAGCCGAGGCCGCGCCGGTGGTCGAGGAGGCCGCTCCGGCCCCCCGTACCCGCCGCCGCGCCACCCGTAAGGCCGCCGCGCCCGCGGTGACCCCGGACGCCGCCGCCGAAATCGCGGCCGAGACCTCCGGCGAGACGCTGCCCGCGGACACCGTCGAGGAGATCGCCTCGCACGCCGTCGAGGTCGCCGCCGCCGAGCAGGCCGCCACCCGTGGCCGCACCCGCCGCCGCGCCACCTCGCCGCAGTTCACCGCCGAGCCGTCCACCGAGGCCGAGGCGCCGCGCACCCGCCGCGCCGCCCGCCCCGCGGTGGCCGTCTTCCAGCCGCCGGTCTTCACCGAGCCGATGTTCCAGACCCCGGAGACGGCCGCGTACATCGCCGCCGCCGAGGCCGTGGAGGAGCTCGACGAGGCCGCCGAGGACATCGAGGACACCGAGGAGCTCGTGGAGGCCGCCGAGGCCCCCGAGGCCGTCGAGCCCGAGCGCGCCGAGACCGGCTCCCGCCGTCGCCGTCGCCGCCGTGGCGAGCCCGTCGCCGTGGAGCCCGTGCCGGCCACCGTCGCCGACGAGCCCGAGGTCGAGTCCACCCCCGAGGCCGAGGCCGAGGGCGCGGAGGCCGTCGACGCCGACGACACCGACGAGTACGAGGACCGCCCGTCCCGCCGCCGTCGCCGGGGCGGCCGTCGCCGTCGCCGCGGCGAGCTCGCCGAGGTCGAGGAGGCGGAGGAGTCCGAGGAGGGCGAGGAGACCGAGGAGCTCCACGCCGAGGACGAGGCCGACGAGGCCGACGAGGACACCGCCGCGGGCAGCAGCAGCTCCCGTCGTCGCCGTCGTCGCCGTCGTCGCAGCGGTGACGCCTCCGCCGAGGCCGAGGGCACCGACGAGGACGGCGTCCGCACGGTCGTCAAGGTCCGCGAGCCCCGCCCCGCGCGCGAGAAGGGCGAGCCGTCCGACGAGGTCCAGTCCATCAAGGGCTCGACCCGCCTGGAGGCCAAGAAGCAGCGCCGCCGCGAGGGCCGCGAGCAGGGCCGCCGTCGCGTCCCGATCATCACCGAGGCCGAGTTCCTCGCCCGCCGCGAGGCCGTCGAGCGCGTCATGGTCGTCCGCCAGAACGGCGAGCGCACCCAGATCGGCGTCCTGGAAGACAACGTGCTCGTCGAGCACTACGTCAACAAGGAGCAGGCCACCTCCTACGTCGGCAACGTCTACCTGGGCAAGGTCCAGAACGTGCTGCCGTCCATGGAGGCCGCCTTCGTCGACATCGGCAAGGGCCGCAACGCCGTCCTGTACGCCGGCGAGGTCAACTTCGAGGCGCTCGGCATGGGCAACGGCCCGCGCCGCATCGAGGCCGCCCTCAAGTCCGGCCAGTCGGTCCTGGTGCAGGTCACCAAGGACCCGATCGGCCACAAGGGCGCCCGCCTGACCAGCCAGGTCTCGCTGCCCGGCCGCTACCTGGTGTACGTGCCCGAGGGCTCGATGACCGGCATCAGCCGCAAGCTCCCGGACACCGAGCGCGCGCGTCTGAAGACCATCCTCAAGAAGATCGTCCCCGAGGACGCGGGCGTCATCGTGCGCACCGCCGCCGAGGGCGCGAGCGAGGACGAGCTGCGCCGTGACGTCGAGCGGCTGCAGGCGCAGTGGGCCGACATCCAGAAGAAGGCCGCCCAGATCTCGACCTCCGCGCCGAGCCTGCTCTACGGCGAGCCGGACATGACCGTCCGGGTCGTCCGCGACATCTTCAACGAGGACTTCTCCAAGGTCATCGTCAGCGGCGACGACGCGTGGGAGACCATCCACGGCTACGTGAACCACGTCGCCCCGGACCTGGCCGACCGCCTGTCCAAGTGGACCAGCGAGGTCGACGTCTTCGCGACGTACCGGATCGACGAGCAGCTGATGAAGGCGCTGGACCGCAAGGTCTGGCTGCCCTCCGGCGGCTCGCTGGTGATCGACAAGACCGAGGCGATGGTCGTCGTCGACGTCAACACCGGCAAGTTCACCGGCCAGGGCGGCAACCTCGAGGAGACCGTGACGAGGAACAACCTCGAAGCGGCCGAGGAGATCGTGCGCCAGCTGCGGCTGCGCGACCTGGGCGGCATCGTCGTCATCGACTTCATCGACATGGTCCTGGAGTCCAACCGCGACCTGGTGCTGCGCCGCCTCCTGGAGTGCCTGGGCCGTGACCGGACCAAGCACCAGGTGGCCGAGGTCACCTCGCTGGGCCTCGTCCAGATGACCCGCAAGCGGGTGGGCCAGGGCCTCCTGGAGTCCTTCTCCGAGACCTGCGTCCACTGCAACGGCCGCGGTGTCATCGTCCACATGGAGCAGCCGCCCACCCACGGTGGCGGTGGCGGCGGCAAGCGCTCGAAGAAGCGCGGCCGCGGTGGCGACGGGCACGCCCACGAGCACGAGCACGCCCACGAGACCGAGGTCCACGAGACCCCGGCCGAGACCGAGGCCGAGCTCGCGGCGGAGCTGGCCGCGCCGGTGGCGCTGCCCGAGCCCATCGCCGCGGACGAGGAGCTGTACGGCAGCGCCGCGGAGGCCGAGGCCGCCGCCACGCGCGGCCGTGGCCGCCGCCGGGCGACCCGCCGGGTCTCCGCCCCGGTGGTCGCGACGCCCGCCGTGACCGAGACGGAGACCTTCGAGGTCGTCGTCCCGGAGCCGAAGCCCGAACCGACGCCGGAGCCGGCCGTCGAGCCCGAGCCGGTCGTCGAGGCCGCCCCGGTGGCCGAGGAGCGGACCCCCGAGGCCCCCGCGCCCCGGACCCGCCGCCGTGCCACCCGCAAGGTGTCCGCCCCGGTGGTCTCCACCCCGGAGCCGGCCGCCGAGCCGGTGACGGAGCCGGTCGCCGAGCCGGTCGTCGCCGAGGAGGTCCCGGCGCCCGTCGCCGAGCCCGCCCCGGTCGTCGAGGAGGCCCCCGTGGCCGCCCCGCCGAAGGCCCGCCGCCGGGTGGTCCGCAAGGCCACCGCCCCGGCCGGCGCGCCGGCGGGTGCCGAGGAGGCCGCCGTGCTCGTGGTGGCTTCGGCCCCCGCCGCCGAGGCGCCCGCCGAGGCTCCGGCCGACGAGCCCGCCGCGGAGGCCGAGGCCGCTCCGGCGGCCAAGAAGACGGCCCGCAAGACGGCCAAGAAGGCCACCGCCAAGAAGGCCACCGCCACCAAGAAGACGGCGGCGGCCAAGAAGACGGCGGCGAAGAAGACGACGACCGCCAAGAAGGCCGTGAAGAAGACCGCGGCCCCCGCGCAGGACTGACCCAGTCCCCGACGCAGTCCGTGTGGACCGTCCTCCTCCCGGGGACGGTCCACACGGTTTTGACCCCGGATCGGAAACCAGGAACCAGCCCGATGAACAACACCCCCGCCCCCCAGGTGCGCAAGGCCGTCATCCCCGCCGCCGGTCTCGGCACGCGCTTCCTTCCCGCCACGAAGGCGACGCCCAAGGAGATGCTGCCGGTCGTCGACAAGCCGGCGATCCAGTACGTGGTGGAGGAGGCGGTCTCGGCGGGCCTGTCGGACGTCCTGATGATCACGGGCCGCAACAAGCGTCCGCTCGAGGACCACTTCGACCGGAACTACGAGCTGGAGGAGGCGCTCACCCGCAAGGGTGACGACGAGCGCCTCGCCCGGGTGCAGGAGTCCAGCGAGCTCGCCACCATGCACTACGTCCGCCAGGGCGACCCGCGGGGCCTCGGCCACGCCGTGCTGTGCGCGCAGCCGCACGTCGGCGACGAGCCCTTCGCGGTCCTCCTCGGCGACGACCTGATCGACCCGCGCGACCCGCTGCTCGCCCGGATGCTGGAGGTCCTGGCGACCGCCGGCGGCAGCGTCGTCGCGCTGATGGAGGTCGACCCGGCGCAGATCCACCTGTACGGCTGCGCGGCCGTCGAGCCGACCGGCGACGCCGACGTCGTCCGGATCACCGGCCTGGTCGAGAAGCCGGACCCGGCGGAGGCGCCGAGCAACTACGCGATCATCGGACGCTACGTCCTGGACCCGGCCGTCTTCGGCGTCCTCGGCGAGACCGAGCCGGGCCGCGGCGGCGAGATCCAGCTCACCGACGCCCTCCAGAAGATGGCGGCCGACGAGGAGCTGGGCGGCCCCGTGCACGGCGTCGTCTTCAAGGGCCGCCGCTACGACACGGGCGACCGCGGCGACTACCTGCGGGCCATCGTGCGGCTCGCCTGCGAGCGCGAGGACCTGGGTCCGGACTTCCGCGCCTGGCTCAAGGGCTTCGTCGCGGAGACCTCCGCGGCCGACCCGGCGGGCGACGCGGCCGGGATTTGACCCCCCGCAGCAGCCGCCCGTAACCTAGACCGTCGGCGTGTCTGATTGCGCCACACCTCTGAGCACCTCCCTCCCGGTCCTCCGGGAGAGGCCGCTCGACCGATTCCGGATCGCTGCGGGCCCCCGGCCCGCGCGTGGGCGGCTGGCATCAGAGGTCCCGATTTCCGAGTGAGAGAGAGATCCGCGTGTACGCCATCGTGCGCAGCGGTGGTCGCCAGCACAAGGTTGCTGTCGGCGACATCGTTGAGGTTGACAAGATTTCCACCGCCAATGTTGGCGACACGGTCGAGCTCTCGACCCTGCTCGTCGTCGACGGCGACGCCGTGACCAGCGACCCGTGGGTCCTGGCGGGCATCAAGGTCCAGGCCGAGGTCGTGGACCACCACAAGGGCGCCAAGATCGACATCCTGCGCTACAAGAACAAGACCGGCTACCGCCGTCGCCAGGGTCACCGTCAGCAGTACACGGCGATCAAGGTCACGTCCATCCCGACGGCCGCGAAGTAAAGAGGGACTGAGCAATGGCACACAAGAAGGGCGCATCGTCCACCCGGAACGGTCGCGATTCCAACGCCCAGCGGCTCGGCGTGAAGCGCTTCGGCGGTCAGGTCGTCAACGCGGGTGAGATCCTGGTCCGCCAGCGTGGCACCCACTTCCACCCGGGTTCGGGTGTGGGCCGTGGCGGCGACGACACGCTGTTCGCCCTGCAGGCCGGTTCGGTGCAGTTCGGCACCTTCCGTGGCCGCAAGGTCGTGAACATCGTTCCGGTCGCCTGATCGGAAGCTTTGCGGAGGCGGACCTCACTTCCCGACAGGGAAGCGGGTCCGCCTTTCGCGTGTTACTAGATAGACATTCCACCTGTTTCACGTATCTGGAGGCACAGAACCATGACCACCTTCGTGGACCGCGTCGAGCTGCACGTCGCCGCGGGTAACGGAGGCCACGGCTGCGCCTCCGTCCACCGGGAGAAGTTCAAGCCGCTCGGCGGCCCCGACGGCGGCAACGGCGGCCGCGGCGGTGATGTGATCCTGGTCGTCGACCAGGCGATCACCACCCTCCTGGACTATCACCACTCGCCGCACCGCAAGGCGACCAACGGTCAGCCCGGCGCCGGCGACAACCGCTCCGGCAAGGACGGCCAGGACCTCGTCCTGCCCGTGCCCGACGGCACCGTCGTCCTCGACAAGGCGGGCAACGTCCTCGCCGACCTGGTCGGACAGGGCACCACCTACATCGCGGGCCAGGGCGGCCGCGGCGGCCTCGGCAACGCGGCGCTGTCCTCGGCCCGCCGCAAGGCCCCCGGCTTCGCGCTGCTCGGCGAGCCCGGCGAGGCGGGGGACATCGTCCTGGAGCTCAAGACGGTCGCCGACGTGGCGCTCGTCGGCTACCCGAGCGCCGGCAAGTCCTCGCTCATCTCGGTGCTCTCGGCCGCCAAGCCGAAGATCGCCGACTACCCCTTCACGACGCTCGTCCCGAACCTGGGCGTGGTCACCGCCGGCTCGACCGTCTACACGATCGCCGACGTCCCCGGCCTGATCCCCGGCGCGAGCCAGGGCCGTGGCCTGGGCCTGGAGTTCCTGCGCCACGTCGAGCGCTGCTCGGTCCTCGTCCACGTCCTCGACACGGCGACGCTGGAGTCCGACCGCGACCCGGTCTCCGACCTCGACATCATCGAGGAGGAGCTGCGGCAGTACGGCGGCCTCGAGGACCGCCCGCGCCTCGTCGTCCTCAACAAGATCGACATCCCGGACGGCCAGGACCTCGCGGACATGATCCGCCCGGAGCTCGAAGAGCGCGGCTACCAGGTGTTCGAGGTCTCCGCCGTGGCCCGTACGGGTCTGAAGGAGCTCTCCTACGCCCTCGCCGGCATCGTCGGCGAGGCCCGCGCGGCCAAGCCCGTCGAGGAGGCGACCCGCATCGTCATCCGCCCGAAGGCGGTCGACGACGCCGGCTTCACCGTCACCTACGACGAGGCCGAGGACGTGTACCGGGTGCGCGGCGAGAAGCCCGAGCGCTGGGTCCGCCAGACCGACTTCAACAACGACGAGGCCGTCGGCTACCTGGCCGACCGCCTCAACCGCCTGGGCGTCGAGGACCAGTTGATGAAGGCCGGCGCCCGGGCCGGCGACGGCGTCGCGATCGGTGCCGAGGACAACGCGGTCGTCTTCGACTGGGAGCCCACGATGATGGCCGGCGCGGAGATGCTCGGCCGCCGAGGCGAGGACCACCGCCTGGAGGCCCCCCGCCCGGCCGCCCAGCGCCGCCGCGACAGGGAGGCCGAGCGCGACGAGGCGCAGCGCGAGTACGACGAGTTCAACCCGTTCTAGCGCGCGCCGCGCCGGCAGCGGACATGCGGAAGGGGCCCGCCTCCTCGATCGAGGAGGCGGGCCCCTTCCGCATGTCCCGCCCGGCGTCCGTCAGGCGACCGGTTCCGGCTCCGGTTCGGGGTCCGGGGTGGCGGTCTCCTTCTTCGGCTCCTGCTGCTCCGGCTGCGGCTTGGAGCCCTTGCCGAAGCGGGGCTTCGCGCCGATCAGGGGCAGCGTGAGGATGCCCAGGAACATCGGGGCGAACATGTAGCGGGCCAGCGGCGCCGGGTTCGCCGCGACCACCGTGAGCTGGAGCGCCAGCGGGATGGAGAGCAGCGCCACCGGGGCCCAGGTGCGGTTCCTGCGGGAGAAGGCGAGCACCACGGCGTACGCCGCGTAGCACCAGATCGCGCCGCGGAACAGCAGCCACTGCAGCTGCGGCGTCTTGCTGGCCTTCCAGGCGAAGAACGCGGCGTCGTGCAGCTGGTCGTTGAGCGGGCGGATCTTCAGGATCGGGCGGTACGGGCTGTCCGCCATCTCCGGGTTCCAGTCCGCCCAGCCGAACAGGTTCTTCGGCACGGACGGCGGGCTGATCAGCGTGTGGCCCATCTTGTCGACCGGGCCGGGGAACGGCGACCACGCGATGTGCGAGCGGCACACGCGGGCCGCGATCATCTGGTCCGGGGTCCGCTTCAGGACGCGGAACCACAGGTCGATCAGCTGGTCGTTGTACTGGTCCGCCAGCTTGCGGTTCATGGGCTTCTTCATCGCCCAGTCGGCGTTGTAGCAGTTCGCCGCGCGCCCGCCCCAGTGCGACAGCGGAGCGACCTTCGCCATGAGGTCCTTGTCGGCCTGGGTGAAGGTCTGCGGGACCTTGCCGTAGACCACCGCGATGTCCGCGTAGTTCATCGCGTACACCTGGTCCTTGGTCGGCGTGATGACGCCGATGGCCGGGTAGATCACCGTCTGCAGCAGCGCCGCGATCGTCACCGGGACGACCGTCGCGAACAGGAGCCACTTGCGCATCTTCGGCAGCGTCAGCAGCAGCACCGGCACGGCGATGACCGCGACGAGCAGACCGTTGTTGCGGAAGAGGCCCATCGCCAGGAAGCCGATGAACAGCATGACGATCTCGTTGCGGAAGGCCTTGTCCCGCAGCTGGGACTCGCCCCGCAGCCGGCGCGCCGCGAGCCGCCCGGCCGCGCCGAAGGCGACGACCGCGCCGATCGCGAACGGCACGTCCTTCCACACGTAGATGACGAAGGTGCCGATCGACGGCAGCACCGCGCACGCGACCGCGGCCGTGAAGCTCCACTTCCCCTTCACGCCGAACATCCGCAGCGTGACGACCACGTAGGCCAGCGCCGCGGCCATGGCCACGGACTGGGCGAAGGTCAGCAGCGCCAGGTCACCGGTGAGCTGGAGCGACAGCCAGACCAGACCGTCGTACGCCACCGAGTGGTTGGACATCCAGTGACCCGTGGTGACGTGCCACACGTACGAGATCGAGTCGTAGCTCATCCCGCCCGGGTAGAACGCCGCCCACCACACCAGGAAGATCAGCTGCGTCGCGGCGTACACGGCCAGCGGCAGCCGCCGCTGGGCCGGGATCCGCTCGACTATCCGGTTCACAAAGGGGATGGATGGCGTCTTCAACGCTGCTCCGCGGGATCGGTGGAGGGGCTGTCGGGGTGGGCGAGCTCCAGCATCCGCGTGATCACGCGCTCGGCGGCGTGGCCGTCGTCGAGGTCGCAGAACACGTCCCGGAACTCGCGGTACGCGTCGGTGTAGCCGGCACTGATCCGGTCGATGTCACCCAGTGCCTCGATCAGCTCGTCCGACGTCTGCAGCAGCGGACCGGGGGCCCGCTTCTCGAAGTCGAAGTAGAAGCCGCGCAGCTGGTCGCGGTAGTACTCCAGGTCGTACGTGAAGAACAGCATCGGACGGCCCGTGTTCGCGAAGTCGAACATGAGCGACGAGTAGTCCGTGACCAGCACGTCGGTGATCAGGAACAGCTCGGCGATGTCCGGGTAGGACGAGACGTCGAAGACGAAGCCGTCCCCCGCGCCCGGGACCGCGTCCACGATGTTCGAGTGCTTGCGCACCAGCAGGACGTGGTCCTCGCCGAGCCGCTCGGCGGCCTTCTCGATGTCGACGCGGAGATCGAACTTGTAGTTGCCCGCCTGGTAGAACTGGTCGTCCCGCCAGGTCGGCGCGTACAGCACGACCTTCTTGCCCTCCGGCAGCCCGATCCGCTCCCGCACGGTCCGCGCCAGGTCGTCGGTCTTCTCCGACAGCAGCACGTCGTTGCGGGGGTAACCGGACTCCAGGATCTCCCCGTCGTACTGGAACGCCCGCTTCATGATCGGGGTCGAGAAGCGGTTGGGGGAGACCAGGAAGCTCCAGCTCGGGGTCTCCTCGGCGACCTTCGACAGGTACTTGCGGTCCGCGAACTGCACGCTGTCGATGTCGTGGCCGATCCGCTTGAGCGGGGTGCCGTGCCAGGTCTGGACGATCACCTGGCCCTCACGGCGCCGGATCCAGAACGGCAGGTGGGTGTTGGTCACGATGTACCGGCTGTTGCCGAGCGCCTCGTACCACTCGTGGCTCCAGCGGCGGATGACCCGCACGCCCTCCGGGATCTCGGCCCGGCGGTCCTCCACGACCCACACGTGCTCCAGCTCGGAGCCCTGGCGCAGCAGCTCCTCGTAGACCGCGCGCGGCGAGTCGGAGAACTGGCGGCCGGAGAAGGAGGCGTACAGCACGGTGTCCTTCAGCGGCGCCGTCCGGGCCTCCTGGTACACCGTGGTGCGCATCTCGCGCTGGCGGAACCAGCCGACCTCCTCCGCGTTCAGGTCGGGGGAGGCGTCGACCAGCAGCCGGTCGTAGAACCGGTGGGTCAGCGCGTACTCGCGGCCGCGCACCGAGAAGGTGACCGGCAGGGTGCCGAGGGCCGTCGGGACGGCCCGGACCGGCACCTCGACGCGGCTGTCGACGGTGCGGACGAAGAGGTACCAGCGGCCCTGGCGGAGCGGCACCTTGGTGAGCCCGCCGGGCACCGGCAGGAAGTCGGCGTGGAAGACGCCGTCCTCGACGGTGACCGGGTGGCGGTGCTCCTCGGCGTGCCGGCTGTGGCGCAGCACCAGCTCCAGCGGCTCCTCGGTGCTCGCCGGCAGGGCGCCCTCCAGGACGATCCGGCCCTCGGGGCTCACCGTCGCCTTGGCGACCATGGGCTGGACCGGCTGGGTGCGCAGCACCAGGCGGCCGACGCCGTCGTTGGCGACCGCGATCGTCCTGGCCCCCCACGGGGTGGTGACGGAGCCGTCGACGGGGTGCTGACGGCCCAGGTCGCCCTGGCGGTCGTTCACCGCGACGGGGTGGGCCCGCTTGCCGAGCACCAGCTCGGCCGTCCACTTGTCGGTGACCTCCAGGTCCGCGGAGTCGCGGCCCTCGACGTCCAGGTCGGCCAGCGGGACCCGGACCGAGAACTCCGCGGACGCGGCGCCGGTCCGGGTGACCGGGAACTCCAGCTTCGCCTCGGAGGTGCCGTGGGTCAGGCGCAGCACGGGCTTGGCCCCGGCGGCCGCGGCCTCGTGGCCGAGGACGCCGGACAGCTCGACGACGCCGTCGGCGACCTGGTGGCCGGTCAGCCGGGCGCGGATCAGCTCGACGCGCAGGTACAGGTGGCTGTCGGAGACGAACGGGACGACCCGGACGTCCTTCTCCACCCAGTGCGGGGACGGGCTCTCGGCGTTGCCGCTCTCGCCGGCCTTCAGCCGGGTGCGGCGGGCCACGCCCTCCTGGACGGTGGCCATGGTCAGCCGCCACACGCCGTCGCGCCAGCCGCCGCGGCCCTTGAGCTTGGCCGGGTTGACGTCGAGGGAGAAGCCGGACCAGTCGTAGTTGTGCAGCGACTGGCCGGAGGTCTGGGTGGCCTTCGGCGCCTTGGTGCGGGTCGGGCGGACCAGGACGGTGCGCCGGCTGCCGCTCTCGCGCAGCATCAGCACGCGCAGCGAGGGCTTGGGCGAGGGGGCCGCCAGGTTGCGGATGTAGGCGTGCCCGTCGATGTGCAGCCGGCCGTTCTGCCACAGGATCTGCTCGGCGCGGGCGCGGGCCGAGAACTCGGCGCCGACCTTCAGCACCTCGCGCGGCACCGAGCCCTTGTCCTTGTCGAGCACCGGGTAGTCGGCGAAGTGCCGCAGGCCCTGGCGGGCGACCGGGATCGCCCGGCCGGTCTCGCGCTCGAAGGCCAGCAGGTCGAGGAGCTCGGCGAGCCGGCCCTCGGTGATCAGGTGGCACTTGAGCCGCAGCGACACGTCGATCCGCGGCAGCACCCGGGGGTCGACCCGGCTGAGGAAGTCGGCGGCGCCCGTCATGAACAGCTCGCGGAACTCCTCGCCGGCCTCGTCGAGCACGCCCATGAACAGCGGCAGCTCGTCGCTGATGAAGATCTCGTCGTACCAGCGCTTGTGCTCCGCGAACTCCTCGCCCGGCTGCGCGCCGAGGAAGCGGCTCACGGAGTCGCACGACCTTATGCGGTCGCGGACGTTGACCGGCTCGGTGCGGCGCTGGGTGATGGACGGCGCGCCGCCGGTCCGCTGGCGCCACAGGTAGACGGGGTCGCCGAGGACGTCCACGCTCTTCGCCCGGAAGTGCGCGGGCAGCGTCACCGGGGCGTCCTCGTAGAGGATGCCGGGGAACTCGAAGGCGTGCCGCTCCCAGAAGGAGCGCCGGAAGACCTTGTTCCACGCGGTGCGGTCGTAGACCAGTGCCTTGTCGTGGGAGATGTGGGTGCGGTCGCGGTCCTTGTTGAGGCGCTTCTCGTGCAGCGGGGAGATCAGGATCTCGCCGGCCTTGAGCAGGTTCACGTTGCCGCTGGCGAAGTCCGAACCGGTCTCGTCCAGCTTGGCGATGAACCGCTCGTAGGCGTCCGGCAGCACGATGTCGTCGCTGTCGACGAACGCGAGGTACTCGGTGCCCTCCGTGAGGTGCGCGACACCGGTGTTACGGGCGGGCCCCAGCCCCTGGTTCTCCTGCGCGACCACCCGGATCCGCGCGTCCTTCGCCGCCCAGCTCTCCGCGATCGCGAGGCTGCCGTCCTTGGAGCCGTCGTCGACGACGATCGCCTCCCAGTCGGTGAACGTCTGGTCGGCAAGGGACTGCAGGCACTCGTCGAGAAAGAGCTCCACGTTGTACACGGGAACGATTACTGACAGGCGGGGAGGCATTGGGTACTGCGCCTTTCCTCAAGGTGTTTCGTGCGTGACGGCGACGCATGGCTCGCCGGACACGGTAGCTCTAGCCGCGGGTGCGAGGGCTCGGGCGCTCCGGAGGAAGCGCCACCGGCGGTACATTCTCCTGCTTCAGGAACACCCTGCGTACCACCCGCTCGGCCGCGGCACCGTCGTCGAACTCACAGAAGCGCCGACGGAACTCCGTTCGCAGCTTCGCCGACTCGTCGTCCGACCAGCGCCCCGAGAGGAAGACGTCGAGCAGCTCGGGCTCGGTTGCCACCACGTGGCCGGGCTTCTCGACGTGGATGTCGAAGTAGGTGCCGCGGGTCGCGCGGTAGACCTCCCAGTCGTTGGCGTAGACGACGACGGGCCGGTCCAGCAGCGCGTAGTCGAACATCAGCGACGAGTAGTCCGTCAGCAGGCAGTCGGCGGCGAGGAACAGCTCCTCGACCGAGGGGTGGCGGCTGACGTCCACGACGCCGGAGCCGTCCTTCGGGCCGGTGCCGCCGGGGCTGTCCAGCAGGAAGTAGTGCGCCCGGGACAGCACGGTGAAGCCCTCGCCGAGCCGGGCCGCCAGGTGCTCCAGGTCGAGCAGCGGCTGCGGCACGTTCTGGTAGTCGCGGTGGGTCGGCGCGTACAGCACGACCGTGGTGTCCTCGGGCAGCCCGAGCGCGGCGCGGGCCCGCAGCCGCTCCTCCTCGCCGGCCCGGACCAGCACGTCGTTGCGCGGGTAGCCGTAGTCCAGCTTGGTGTACTCGGCCGGGTAGGCGCGGTCCCAGATCGCGGTGGTGAAGCTGTTGGAGGAGACGCTGTAGTCCCAGCGGTCCACCCGCTCCATGAGCGAGGGCAGGTCCAGGTCGCCCTGGGCGACGGGGAACTCGGCCAGGTCGACGCCCATCCGCTTCAGCGGGGTGCCGTGGTGCGTCTGCACGTGGATCTGGCCGGGCCGCTTGACCACCCGGGTGGGGAAGTTGACGTTGTTGACGAAGTACTTGCCCCGGGCCATCGCGCGCCAGAACCCGAAGGAGCCGGGGTGCACGACGTTCGTGCCGGGCGGCGGGGTGTTGCGCGAGCCGGGCTTCAGCACCCAGGTCGTCTTCACCTTCGGCGCGAGCTCCAGGAGCTTCTGGTGGACGGCGGCCGGGTTGCAGGCGTAGTCCGTGTTCCAGTACGCGGCGAAGACGGCCGTGTCGTTCTGCACGGGCAGCATCCGCTGCGCCCGGTAGTAGCCGGCCAGCACCGCGGTGCGCAGCGGCTTGCGCAGCCGACGCGGGGCGGCCTTGACCTTGCGGGCCGTCCGGTACGCGCGCCGGGCGGCGCCGCGCAGCGGGGCGGGCAGCTTGCCGACGGCCTTGCGGCGGGCGGAGGCGGCGCCCTGCGGGGTGGCGTGGCCGGCCGGGCGGTACTGCTTCTCGTACTGCTGGAAGGTCGTGCGGAACTCGGCGCGGGCCTCGTCGGGGAGGCGGCCCGGGGAGTTCTCGATCACCCGGAAGTGGGTGATCATGCGGTCGAAGAGGGGGCCGCGCCAGCGGTCGAACTCGGGGTGCGCGTCGATGAACGCGAACACCAGGCCGTACTGGTCGAAGACGTCGAAGTGCTTGCGGCTGGTGCTGTGCAGGATGCTGCCCTGGCGGCGCTGGCGGTAGTGCACGCAGACCCGGGGGAGCACCGCGATGGTCTCGGCGGCGATCAGCACCGGGTAGGTCCAGGGGGTGTCCTCGTAGTAGCCGGTGGGGTACTCGAAGCCCCAGCGCTCCACGAAGTCCCGGCGGTACGCCTTGTTCCAGGCGACCTGGAGCAGCCCGAGCAGGCCCGGGTTGTCGTCCAGGGCGACGGCCCCGCGCGGGCTGTCGGCGAGCACCTTGGCCTTGGCGTTCGGGGTGATCCGGCCGTCCCAGTGGGTGCGGGAGTAGTCGAAGACCAGCAGCTCCGGGTCGCCGGTCTCGTCGAGCCGCTGGGCGATCGCCGCGAGCGAGCCGGGCAGCAGGGTGTCGTCGCTGTCCAGGAAGAGCAGGTAGGTGCCCTTCGCCCGTGCCATGCCGGCGTTGCGGGCGCGCCCCAGGCCCACGTTCTGCGCGAGCTGCAGCGCCTCCACGCGCGGGTCGAGCGCCGCGTACTCGTCCATGATCGCGCCGCAGGCATCCGGCGAGGCGTCGTTGACCGCGATCAGCTCGAAGTCCTGGAACGACTGGCTCAGCACCGAGTCGAGGCAGTCGCGCAGGTACGCCTCCACCCCGTAGGCCGGGACGACGATGCTGAACCGGGGGGCGTCGGAACGCCGCGCTGCTTGCGTGGGAGTCATGTGGGCTTCAGTGCTTCCGGACGGACGGTGTGCTGGACACGGGGTACGGGGCGGACCACGCCCGAGCGGGGCGGCGGGATCGTTCCCGCCGCCCCGCTCGGACGGTCACTGCGAGCTGGTCAGGGCATAACCGAGCAGCTTGCGCACGGCGGCCGACTGCCGGTGCCGCAAGGCCCCCGGCACCATGGTCAGCGCGTGCAGCCGCATCGACAGATGGCGGCGCGCCGCCTTCGCGGCCTTCGGCCAGCCGTGCCGGTCGAGCTCGTCGGCCACCTCGTTGAAGAAGCGCACGGCCTCGCCGAAGCGGGCCCCGGTGGCGGCCTCGGAGGACGACAGGCTGCCCGAGTGGCGCCGGTAGCGGAACGCGGTGGCCGGCTCGACCACCAGCTTCTCGCCGCGCCGGATCAGCTCGATGATCAGCGCCAGGTCCTGGATGACCGACAGGTCCTCGCGGAAGCTGACCGCCTTGACGGCGTCGGCGCGCCACACGATCGACGGGAAGTAGAGCCAGTTGCCGCCGAGCAGGTTGGCGGCCAGCGGCTCGCCCGAGAGGACCAGCCGGCGGCCGTCGTCCTTCGGCGCGTACAGCCGCTTCTTGACCTCGTCGCCCAGCGAGGTCGACGGGGCGCCGTGCTCGTCGATGACCTCGACGCCCGGCTGGTAGATCGCCGCACCGGGCTCGGCCTCGATCGCGGCGCGCATCGTCTCGACGTAGGTCGGCAGCAGCAGGTCGTCGCTGCCGAGCATCGAGAAGTACGGGGCCTCCACGAGCTCGACGCACTTGCGGAAGTTCTTGGTGATGCCGAGGTTCTGCTCGTTGCGCAGGTAACGGACCCGGCTGTCGCCGAGGGAGGCGAACCACTCGGGCACGCCCTCCTCCTTGCCGTCGTCCACGACGGTCAGCCGCCAGTCCTCGTCGGTCTGGTCGAGCACACTGCGGACGGCGGCCTGCATCAGGCCGGTGTCGCCGTAGTGCGGCAGCATGATGTCGAGCGTGCCCACCGCCGTCACTTGCCCTTCCCCTTGGGGCCGAGGGCGGAGCGGCGGCTGAGCGCCAGCAGCAGGATCATGCCGATGCGGCCCAGGTAGAGCGTGGCCTTCCACGGCGACTGGCTCGGGGTGCCGGTCGCGCGCGGGCGCATGGCGACGGGCACCTGCTCGATGCGGTAGCCGGCCCGGACCACGGCGATGGAGGACTCCACCGTGTCGCCCAGGTACTCCACCGGGTACCAGTGCGCGAAGACGTCGATCAGGTCGCGGTTGGAGGCGCGGAAGCCGGAGGTGACGTCGGTGAGCTTGGTCTTCGCCATGCGCGACAGCCAGAAGGCGAGGACGAGCATGGCCCACTTGCGCGGGCCGCGGGTCTCGTAGTCACCGGTGCCGGCGAAGCGGGCGCCCATGACGAGGTCCGCGCCGGCGTCCAGGCGGGCGAGCAGCTCCGGCACGTTGCGCGGGTCGTGCTGCCCGTCCGCGTCGACCTGGATGGCCACGTCGTAGCCGCGGTCGTGCGCGTAGCGGTAGCCGGCGCGCATCGCGCCGCCGACGCCGAGGTTGTACGGGAGCGTCATCACGGTCGCGCCGGCACCCCGCGCCACGGCGCTGGTGTCGTCGGCGGAGCCGTCGTCGACGACGAGGACGTCGACGCCGGGGAGGGTCGTGTAGACCTCCTTGACGACGTCGGCGACGCCCTCGGCCTCGTTCCACGCCGGCATGATGATCAGTACGCGCTTGCCGTCGATCACTTGGAGCTCCCCTGCCCGGCCGTGTCGGCCTTCTCCGCCAGCTCCTCGCGCAGCTCGTTCACGTCGATGCGCAGCAGGGCCACTTCCTCCGAAAGGGTGCGGCCCTCCTCCTCGAGGTGGCCCACCTCCCAGCTCAGCTGGAGGCAGACGATGAAGAGGAACGCGACGCTGAGGAAGAGGATGAGGCTGACGCCGGAGGCGACGCCCACCGCGCGGGCGATCGAGTCCAGGCCGCTCGGGAAGAAGCCGAGCGGGATGATCACCAGGCCGGTGAGCACCCACAGGAACGCGTACTTCTCCTTGAGCTTGCGACGGCGCAGCAGCTCCACGATGCACGCGACGAGAAAGACTCCGGTGACCGAAGTCAGCATCCACAACTTCATGCATGGCTCCGGTGTATGGGACGACTCATGGAAAGGGCCTGTCTACTCTTCCAGGGGTGGGCGGCTGGAGAAGGAGCCACCGGATTGCAGTCCACTGTCCGTCGCGATGGTCACGGAGAGTGAGGGAATGGTGATCATTCCTATGAGTGCACCGAACGGTAGCCTACACGAGAGCGAAGGACGAGAGTCATGTAGGTGACGACCGCGAGCGACCCCACCGCATAGGCGATTTCGACCCTCGTGCGCAGTTCGAGGGGACTCAGAGTGACCGCCAGCAGGACGGCCGTCCCCACCACCCACGCGAGCAGCTGCTGACGCGCCGCGCCACTCGTGAGCAGGGCCTGGCCGAGCACCATCGCCAGCATGTAGAGCATCGTGCCGAGCGAGAGCCACGCGAAGTCCACCGGCCCCAGCACGTCCGGCGAACCGAACAGCACCGGCAGCAGGACCGGCCCCAGCGCGACCGCCCCGATGCCGAACGCCGCCCCGAGACCCGCCGTCAGCGCGCACGCCCGCAGCAGCAGCCGGCGGTAGGCGGGGGCGTCGCCCTCGGCCTGCGCCGTGGAGAGCCCCGCGAGCAGCGAGGCCTGGAAGGCGCCGAACGCGAACAGCGGAACCCGCGCCAGGACCAGCGCCGACAGCAGCGCGGCCACCAGGGCGCTGTCGTCCGTCGCGATCAGCTTGGTGCTGATCACCGCGATGTTGACGAGCACCTGCGCCAGCAGCGTCGAACCGACGAGCAGCCCCAGGTGCTCGATCAGCTCCCGCCACCGCGCCGTCGAGCC
Organism: Streptomyces showdoensis; assembly: GCF_039535475.1. Taxonomy (NCBI): domain Bacteria; kingdom Bacillati; phylum Actinomycetota; class Actinomycetes; order Kitasatosporales; family Streptomycetaceae; genus Streptomyces; species Streptomyces showdoensis. Next base: position 2,980,710 of record NZ_BAAAXG010000026.1, read on the forward strand.
GGCCTTGGCCCCGCGGAACACCTGCGGCAGCGTGACCGCCACCGCGATCAGCGGCGCCACGGTCATCACCGCGGCGAACGCGAAGGCCGAGGTCACCCCGGCCAGCGCCATGCCCACGGACAGCAGGATCCGCAGCAGGCCGTCGAGGCCGAGCTGCAGCCCGTACGCCTCGAAGCGGCCGAGACCCGCCAGTATGCCGCGGGTCACATGGGCGCAGGCCAGCGCCGCGAAGGCGCCGCCGACCGCGACGATCAGGCTCTCGTCCCCGTGGAAGAACAGGTCCGCGAGCGGCCCGGCGAACAGCGCCAGCGGCAGCAGCACCGCCGCCAGCAGGCCGAACGAGAGCACCGCACCGCGCCGCAGCACGGGCAGTGCCCCGTCGCCGGCCACCACGCGGGCGGCCACCACCCGGGTGACCTCCTGCTCGACCGGGAAGAAGAGACCCAGGCCTATGGAGGCCACCGCAGTCCACAGGACCGAGAAGCTCGCCATGTCGTCGACGGAGAGCGAGTGGCCCGCCGCCGCGAGATGGACGTAGTTGGCGCCGCCGAGCACCGCGGTGCCGATGCCGACGAAGGCGGTGCCGCGCGGCAGCGCCGTGCCGATCCGGTCGAGCAGGCTCACGCGCCGGACCGTCCCGGAGCCATGACCCGCAGGGCCTCGGTCAGCTGGTCACGCCAGTGCGGCTGCGCCGCGACGCCCGCCTCGGCCCAGCGCTCGTGCGCGAGCACGCTGAAGGAGGGCCGGCGCGCCGGACGCACGAACTTCTCCGAGGTGGTCGGCCGCACCCGCTCCGGGTCCAGACCGGTCAGCTCGAAGGCCGCCCGCGCCAGGTCGAACCAGGTCGCCGTCTCGGAGGCCGTGCCGTGGTAGACGCCCGCCGGGGCCTTCCCCGCCACGGCCGCCTCGCCCAGCTCGCGCAGCTGGCGGGCCAGCGCACGGGTCCAGGTCGGCTGGCCGCGCTGGTCGTCGACCACGTCGACGGTGTCGAGACGCTCGGCCAGGCCCAGCATCGTCGACACGAAGTTGCGGCCGTGCGCCCCGTACAGCCACGCGGTGCGCACCACGTAGCCGCGCTCGGGCAGCAGCTCGGTCACGGCGAGCTCGCCGGCCAGCTTGCTGCGGCCGTAGGCGTTCACCGGGGCGGTGGGCGCGTCGTGCCGGTACGGCTCGGTCGCGTCGCCCGGGAAGACGTAGTCCGTGGAGACCTGGATCAGCACGGCGCCCGTCTCGGCGCAGGCCGCCGCCAGGGCACGGGGTCCGTCGCCGTTGATCCGGGTGGCCGCGGCCTCCTCGGTCTCGGCGCCGTCGACGTCGGTCCACGCGGCGGCGTTGACCACCACGTCATGACCGGCCACCGCCGCGCGGACCGCGGCGGCGTCGGTGACGTCCAGCTCCTGGCGGGTCAGCGCGGTGTACTCCACGCCGTCCGCCGCGAGCACCTCGGCGAGGTCGCGGCCGAGCATCCCGGCCGCACCGGTGATCAGCCAGCGGCTCATGCGGACAGCGCCGCCTTCGCCTTCAGCGGCTCCCACCAGGCGCGGTTGTCGCGGTACCACTGCACGGTGGTGGCGAGACCCTGCTCGAAGGTGACCTGCGGGGTGTAGCCGAGCTCTTCCTGGATCTTGGCGATCGACAGGGAGTAGCGCAGGTCGTGGCCCTTGCGGTCCTCGACGTGCTCGACCATGTCCCAGCCGGCGCCGCAGGCGTCCAGCAGGAGACCGGTGAGCTCCTTGTTGGTGACCTCGGTGCCGCCGCCGATGTGGTAGATCTCGCCGGCGCGGCCGCCGCGCAGCACCATCTCGATGCCACGGCAGTGGTCCGAGACGTGCAGCCAGTCGCGGATGTTCAGGCCCTCGCCGTAGAGCGGCACCTTCTTCCCGTCCAGCAGGTTCGTGGTGAACAGCGGGATCATCTTCTCGGGGAAGTGGTACTGCCCGTAGTTGTTGGAGCAGCGGGTGACGACGACGTCCATGCCGTGCGTGCGGTGGTACGACAGCGCCAGCAGGTCCGAGCCGGCCTTGGAGGCCGAGTACGGGGAGTTCGGCGCGAGCGGCCAGTCCTCGGTCCAGGAGCCCTCGGAGATCGAGCCGTAGACCTCGTCCGTGGAGACGTGGACGAAGCGGCCGACGCCGTGCCGCTTGGCGGCGTCCAGCAGGACCTGGGTGCCGAGCACGTTGGTGGTCACGAACGGGGAGGCGTCCAGGATCGAGCGGTCCACGTGGGACTCGGCCGCGAAGTGCACGACCGCGTCCTGGCCGCGCATCGCGTCGTCGACGACCGCGTAGTCGCGGATGTCGCCGTGGACGAAGGTGTAGCCGGGCTTGTCCGCCACCGGGGCGAGGTTCGCCTCGTTGCCGGAGTAGGTCAGGTTGTCCAGGACGGTGACCTGGGCGCCCTTGCCCGAGGGCAGCTCTTCGGAGAGCAGTGCCCGCACGAACTGTGAACCGATGAACCCGGCGCCGCCGGTGACGAGAATCTTCATAAGGGCCACCATTCTATGGGGTGGGCTTCGCGCACCGTTCCGTGGCCGTTCTCACGGTCGCGATGGTGAGCGGCCCCGCGGGGCTGCCGTAGGCTGCGTGCCCATGCGTGGAATTTTGCTTGCCGGTGGTACCGGCTCCCGACTGTGGCCGATCACCCGAGCCGTGTCGAAGCAGCTGATGCCGGTCTTCGACAAGCCGATGATCTATTACCCCCTGACCACCCTCGTGATGGCCGGGATCAAGGACATTCTGATCATCACCGGTCCGGAGGAGCGCCCCCAGTTCGAGCGGCTCCTGGGCGACGGGTCCGATTTCGGACTCGACATCCAGTTCGCCACTCAGGAGCACCCCAACGGAATTGCCGAGGCTTTCGTCATCGGCGAGGAATTCATCGGCGACGAGCCCGTCGCGCTGATCCTCGGCGACAACATCTTCCACGGCACCGGCCTCGGCCGGCAGCTCGCGGACTACCGCAAGCCCGAGGGCGGGGTGGTCTTCGCCCACGCCGTCTCCGACCCCACCGCCTACGGTGTCGTCGACTTCGACGAGAACGGCGTGGCCCGTTCCATCGAGGAGAAGCCGAAGAACCCGAAGTCCCGCTACGCGGTGCCGGGCCTCTACTTCTACGACAGCCGGGTCGTCGAGATCGCCAAGAACCTGGAGCCGAGCGCCCGGGGCGAGCTGGAGATCACCGACGTCAACAAGCACTACCTGGACCGCGCCGAGCTCCAGGTCTCGGTCCTCGACCGCGGCACCGTCTGGCTCGACACCGGCACCTTCCAGTCCCTCGTCCAGGCCTCCGAGTTCGTCCGCGTGGTCGAGGAGCGCCAGGGCATGAAGATCGGCTGCCTCGAAGAGGCCGCCTGGCGCGCCGGGTTCATCGACGACGAGCAGCTGCGCGCGCTCGCCCAGCCGCTCACCAAGAGCGGCTACGGCGACTACCTGCTCGACCTGCTGGCCTACGAGGCCGAGAAGGCCTGAGAGGACCGATCGTTTCCATGAAGGTCAACCCCCTTGGCATCGAGGGCGCCTGGGAGTTCGTCCCGCAGCAGTTCGGCGACTCCCGAGGCCTCTTCCTGGAGTGGTACAAGGCCGAGCGCATGGCCGAGGCCGTCGGTCACCCGCTGAACCTGAAGCAGGGCAACCTCTCCGTCTCCTCCGCCGGCGTCGTGCGCGGCATCCACTTCGCCGACGTGCCGCCCGGCCAGGCGAAGTACGTGACCTGCGTCCGCGGCGCGGTGCTCGACATCATCGTCGACGTACGGGTCGGCTCGCCGACCTTCGGCCGGTGGGAGGCCGTGCGCCTCGACGACAAGGACCGCAAGGCCGTCTACCTCTCCGAGGGCCTCGGCCACGGCTTCTGCGCGCTCACCGACGACGCGACCGTCAGCTACCTCTGCTCCGAGGGGTACGCCCCCGAGCGGGAGCGCACGATCCACCCGCTCGACCCCGCCATCGGCATCGAGTGGCCGGTCGACGGCGAGCCCGAGCTGTCCGCCAAGGACACCCAGGGCCCGACCCTCGCGCAGGCGCGCGAGGCCGGCATCCTGCCGGTCTACGAGGAGTGCCTGGCCTTCCGCGCCTCGCTGGCCGAGCGCGGCTGAGCCCCGCGCGCTCCGTCCGCACCCGTCCGTGACAGGGCCCGGCGATTCCCCTCGGGGAGTCGCCGGGCCGCCGTCGTTCCGTACCCCTTCGCGTTAGGCTGCCCGAATGACGTGGCTCATCACCGGCGGCGCCGGCTACATCGGTTCCCATGTCGTCAAGTCCATGGCCGAGGCCGGTGAGCGGGTGGTCGTCCTGGACGACCTCTCCTCCGGCGACCCGGGCAGAGTCCCGGCGGGAGTGCCGCTGGAGCGCGGCACCGTCCTCGACCGGGCCTTCCTCGACCGGGTCCTCGCCGACCACTCCGTCAGCGGGATCGTCCACCTCGCCGCGAAGAAGGCCGTCGGCGAATCCGTCGAGCGCCCGCTCCACTACTACCGCGAGAACGTGACGGGCCTGACGGTCCTGCTCGAAGCGGCCGCGGCGGCCGGCGTCGGCTCCTTCCTCTTCTCCTCCTCCGCCTCGGTCTACGGGACGCCCGACACCGACCTGGTCACCGAGGACACCCCCTGCGCGCCGCTCAGCCCGTACGGCGAGACCAAGGTCGCCGGCGAGTGGATGGTCCGCTCCGTCGGCCGCGCCCACTCCATGGCCACCGCCTGCCTGCGCTACTTCAACGTCGCCGGCACCGCCACCCCCGAGCTCGCCGACACCGGCGTCTTCAACCTGGTCCCCATGGTCTTCCAGCGCCTCGACGCCGGGCAGCCGCCGCTGGTCTTCGGCGACGACTACGCCACCCCCGACGGCACCTGCGTCCGCGACTACATCCACGTCGCCGACCTCGCCGAGGCCCACCTGGCCGCCGCCCGGCGTCTCGCCGAGCTCGCCGCCGCCGGGGACCACCGCGACCTCACCCTCAACATCGGGCGCGGCGAGGGCGTCTCGGTACGGGAGATGATCGACCTGATCCGCGAGGTCACCGGCCTCTCCGTCGAGCCCGAGGTCACCGCCCGCCGCCCCGGCGACCCGGCGAAGGTGGTCGCCTCCGCCGAGCGGATCTCCGCCGAGCTGGGCTGGAAGGCCCGCCACGACGTCCGCTCGATGATCGCCTCGGCCTGGGCCGCGCACACCGGCGGCGCCGTCCAGCCCGCGGAATAGAGGGGCGCCGCGGAAACGCACTCGCGTAGATTGCGCGACGGACAGCCGAGGCGAGCAGGACAGGCACGATGGGGTCGACGCAGGTGACAGTGGCAAGGCAGTACGTGACGGAAGCCCGCAGGATCGTCGTGAAGGTCGGCTCCTCCTCGCTGACCACCGCCTCCGGCGGGCTCGACGCCGACCGGGTCGACGCCCTCGTGGACGTGCTCGCCAAGGTCCGCAGCGGCGGAGAGAAGGAGATCGTCCTGGTCTCCTCCGGCGCCATCGCCGCCGGGCTCGCCCCGCTCGGCCTCACCCGCCGCCCCAAGGACCTGGCCCGCCAGCAGGCCGCCGCCAGCGTCGGCCAGGGGCTGCTCGTCGCCCGCTACACGGCCTCCTTCGCGCGCTACGGGGTGCGCGTCGGCCAGGTCCTGCTCACCACCGACGACACCAGCCGCCGCGCGCACTACCGCAACGCCTACCGGACCCTCGACCAGCTGCTCGCCATGGGCGCCCTGCCGGTCGTCAACGAGAACGACACCGTCGCCACGGACGAGATCCGCTTCGGCGACAACGACCGGCTCGCCGCCCTCGTCGCCCACCTCGTCCGCGCCGACCTGCTGGTCCTCCTCTCCGACGTGGACGGGCTCTACGACGGCGACCCGGCCAAGCCCGGCACCGCGCGGATCGCCGAGGTCGCCGGACCCGAGGACATCGCCCACGTCGAGATCGGCGCGGCCGGCAAGGCGGGCGTCGGCACCGGCGGCATGGTCACCAAGGTCGAGGCGGCCCGGATCGCCGCCGCCGCCGGCATCCCGGTCGTCCTGACCTCCGCGAGCCGCGCCGCCGACGCCCTCGCCGGCCGGGACACCGGCACGTACTTCCACCGGACGGGCCGGCGCTCCGCCGACCGGCTCCTCTGGCTCGCGCACGCCTCCACCCCGCGGGGCGCGCTCGTCCTCGACGACGGCGCCGTACGGGCCGTGGTCGAAGGCAAGAAGTCGCTCCTGGCGGCCGGGATCGCTGCCGTCGAGGGCGAGTTCACGGCCGGCGACCCCGTGGAGCTCCGCGACACCGACGGCCGCGCGGTCGCCCGCGGCCTGGTCAACTTCGACGCCAAGGAACTGCCCCGGCTCCTCGGCCGCTCCACCCACGAGCTGGCCAGGGAACTCGGCCCGGAGTACGAGCGGGAGATCGTCCACCGCGACGACCTCGTCGTGATGTGAACCGGGGGCGCGGTCAACCGGCGGCCGACGAGCGACGTCCTCTGAAGCGGGGTCCCGTGGAACGGGGTCTTGTGAAACGGGTCTTGTGAACCGAAACGGCTGAAAGTCTGGTCATCCGGTAGGGACCTTTACCAAAACCGCCCCACGCACCGCCCCGGGCTGGTCAACTTTGTCTCGGGGGCACGGAGAGGGCGGGGAACACCAGCACGCGCACACACAGCAGCACGCAGCACAGGCATCACACAGGAGGCCGCCGGTGAGACGAGCGCGCCCAGGGGCACTGCCCCGCGGGACGGCCGAACGCGCCCTGACGAGCGTCGAAGCCGGAGCCGACTTCGACGAGTTCGACGAGTCCGACACCACGGACGAGACGACGGGCACCAAGGCTCCGGAGCGGGAGCTCTCCAAGCTCTGGCACATCACCCTCAGCGTCTCCGGCGCCGAGGCCCCGCTGAAGGAGGTGCGCCGTGCCCTGGAACAGCTGGCCCACGACCACCCCTTCCTGCTGACCAGCCGCTACGCCAACGACCACGCCGAGATCCGCTACTGGGAGGAGGCCCGCGACCTCCACGACGCCGCGGCCGTCGCCCTGCGGCTGTGGGGCGAGCACCGGCAGAGCGCCAAGCTGCCGCCCTGGGAGATCGTCGGCCTCGAGGTCATCGACCGGGAGACCTACCACCAGCGGATCGCCGAGGGCTACGGCCCCCCGCCGGCCGCCCCGGTCGGCGTCCACCCGTACTGACGTCGCGCCGGCCCCTCGCCGACGTCTCGCAGTACGGGACGGGCGAGGCATACGTGAGGGATGTCCGCAGAGGTGCCAGTACCCTGCGGGCATGACCTCGCTCACGCCCTTCGACAACATGTCCCCGGTCGCCCAGGCCGCCTACCGGGCCCGCGCCGCGGCCGCCGAAATCGCGCCACTCCCGCGCGCGGCGAAGGACGACGCCCTGCTCGCCGTCGCGGACGCCCTGGAGGTGCGCACGGCCGAGATCGTCGAGGCCAACGCCGAGGACATCGCGCGCGCCCGCGAGGCCGGCACCAGCGAGGCCATCATCGACCGGCTCACCCTCACCCCCGAGCGGGTGCGGGCCATCGCCGAGGACGTCCGTCACGTGGCCGCCCTGCCCGACCCGGTCGGCGAGGTCGTCCGAGGCTCCACCCTCCCCAACGGCATCGACCTGCGCCAGGTCCGCGTCCCGCTCGGCGTCGTCGGCATCATCTACGAGGCCCGGCCCAACGTCACCGTCGACGCCGCCGCCCTCTGCCTCAAGTCCGGCAACGCCGTCCTGCTGCGCGGCTCGTCCTCCGCGTACTCCTCCAACACCGCCCTGGTGAAGGTCCTGCGCGACGCCGTCGGCGGCGCCGGACTGCCCGCCGACGCCATCCAGCTGGTCCCCGGCGAGTCCCGCGACTCGGTGCGCGAGCTGATGCGCGCCCGCGGCCTGGTCGACGTCCTGATCCCGCGCGGCGGCGCCTCCCTGATCAAGACCGTCGTCGAGGAGTCCACCGTCCCGGTCATCGAGACCGGCACCGGCAACTGCCACGTCTACGTCGACGCCCAGGCCGACCTCGACATGGCCGTCGAGATCCTGATCAACTCCAAGGCCCACCGGGTCAGCGTCTGCAACTCCGCCGAGACCCTCCTGGTCCACCAGGACATCGCCGCCGCCTTCCTGCCCCGCGCCCTGGACGCCCTCGCCGAGGCCGGCGTCACCGTCCACGCCGACGAGCGGGTCCTCGCCCACGCCGAGGGCACCAAGGCCACCGTCGTCCCGGCCACCCCCGAGGACTGGGAGACCGAATACCTCTCCTACGACATCGCCGCCGCCGTGGTCGAATCCCTCGACAAGGCCGTCGAGCACATCCGGCTCTGGTCCTCCGGCCACACCGAGGCCATCGTCACCACCTCCCAGGCCGCGGCCCGCCGCTTCACCCAGCTGGTCGACTCGACCACCGTCGCCGTGAACGCCTCCACCCGCTTCACGGACGGCGGACAGTTCGGCTTCGGCGCCGAGATCGGCATCTCCACCCAGAAGCTGCACGCCCGGGGCCCCATGGGCCTTCCGGAGCTCACCTCCACCAAGTACATCGTGACCGGCGACGGTCACGTCCGGTAACCGGAAAGCCGCGTCCGGGGCGGGGACAGTTCGCGCTCTCCCTGCCCAAAACCCCCTCCCAGGTCTACTCTGAACCCGTGCCGGACGACGTGGGGGGCACGCCGTTCCAGGACGGCGAAGACCCTGAGGACTCTGTCGACCGCGGAGGCGTGGACGACTTCGCCACCGTGGTCTTCGACGAGGACTTCGTACGGGCCGCCGCCTTCCACGAACCGACCGCCGTCGAGCGCCTGCTCGCCGCCGCCCAGGCCCGCGCCGAGGCGGAGGCGGCCCGCGCCCGGGCCGTCGCAGGACTCGCCGACGACGAGCTCTACGAGGACGGCTACGACCCGGAGCCGCGCCGCTACGCGGACGGCTACGACCCCGACACCGCCGACGACGACTTCGGCCCCTACGGCCCCCACGGCGGCGCCCTGCGCCCCTACCGGGGCAGCGCCCGCTGGCACCGCCCGGTCGCCTGGGTGCTCGCCCTGGTGATGGGCGTCGGCATGGTCGCCCTCGCCTTCAGCGCGGTCTACCGCGGCGCCTCGGCCAACCGGCAGGACCGCATCCCGCCGCCGGCCACCAGCGGAGTGGACAAGCCCCGGGCCGTCCCGTCCGGCGCCGGCGTGCCCTCCGTGCCGGCCGTCCCGGCCGTGCCCGGCACCCCCTGACCCGCGTCCGCCGGGCATCTTCGGAAGTTGTCCCGCGGCTCGGCGTTTACCGGGGCGTCCACCGACCTACCCTGAAGGTATGGCAGGGCGTGGCGACCCGCCTGAGGGGACCCCCGAGGGGCTCCCCGGCGGTGAGGACGAGTACCGATCCGTCGTCTTCGACGAGGCGTTCGTCCGTGCTGCCCGGCTCCAGGAGTTCTCCGCCCGGGAACGGATGGGCGAGCACGCCCAGGCCGTCAGGTCCCGCTCCTCCTGGGAGGGCCGGAGCGGCTCCCGGCAGGCCCTGATGCTGGTGCTCCTGATCCTGCTCGCCTTCGGCACCGCGGTGTACCTCGGCGTCCGCAACCCGTACCAGCCGCCGGTCGACCAGCAGGCCGAGCCCCTGCGGACCACGGTCGTCCCGCTCGCCCCCCAGGGCCCCGTGACGGGCGGCGAACCCGACCGCCTCTTCGCCCACAGCCCCGCCGCCGAGTACGCCGCCGGCGCCGCCGGGATCAACTTCCCGCTGACCGGGCGCACCCCCCACTTCTCGGAGAGCCAGGTCGTGACCGCCCTCGGCATAGCCAAGGAGTACCTGGTCGCCTCCTCCCTCGAACCCGGCGTCCTCACCGGCGCGACCGTCCGCCCGGCCCGGCTCCTGATCGACCCGGACCAGCTGGAGCAGTTCGACCGGAGCGTCGAGCGGTCCCAGGACGACGGACGGCACGCCGTCGCCGGCTGGCTGGTGCGCTTCGACCCGCACCGGGTCGCCCTGGCCGCCCCCACCGTCCGCGTCCACGGCACCCTGCACGTCGTGGAGATCGACACCGACCTCCTGGAGGTCACGGCGGACCACACCTTCACCTACGCGGTCCGCCCGGCCGGCACCGGCACCGGCCCGACGGCGCAGGCCTCGCTGTTCACGGTCCACCGCGAGCTGCACTTCCGCTTCGACCGCGAGGACCTGCGGATGCACCGCGCGGAGCTGCTCAGCAGCACCGTCCAGGCCGGCCCGCAGGCCTGCGGCGCCGACACCACCGGCTCGCTGCGCCCGCTGCTGGCGGGCGAGCGCACCGACCGGGCCCGCCAGGGCGTGACCGACCCGTACGCCACGGGCCGGCCCGCCGCCTCCTCGCTCTGCGGGACGCTGGCCCCGAGCGCTCAGCCCTCGCTCTGACCGCCCTTGGCCCCCCGGCCGCCGTCGGCGTCACCGTCGGTGCCTCGGCCCGTGCCGCCGTCCGTGCCGCCCTCGGGGCCGCCGTCCGTGCCGTGCCCGCCGCTGTTGCCGCCGCCGAACCGGCCGAACAGCTTGCCGCTCAGGTCCCCCGCGAGGTCCCCGGCGCCGCCGGCTATGTCGTTGACCAGCTTCATCAGCGGATCCTTGCTGCTGCGCACCGTGTCGGCGTAGTGCCGGCCCGACTCGCGGAAGGAGTCGGTCACCGAGGTGTCCTTGTCCTCGGTCCGCTTCGGGTAGTGCCCGTCCATGATCCGCTGGTAGTCGCGGGTCTCGGACCACTTCTTCAGCTCGGCCGCCCGGACGGTGGTGAACGGGTGCGAGCGCGGCAGCACATTGAGGATCTTCAGCACGGAGTCGCGCAGGTCGCCGCCCTTCTCGTACTCGTCGGCCTGGGCGAGGAAGGCGTCCACGTTCATCTCGTGCAGGTGGTTGCCGCCCGCGATCTTCATCAGGCCGCGCATGGAGGCCTGGACGTCCTGTCCCACGAGCAGCCCCGCCCGGTCCGCCGAGAGCTCCGACTTGCGGAACCACTCGCGCAGCGCGGTCACGATCGCCATGATCGCGACGTTGCCCAGCGGGATCCAGGCGACCTTCACGGCCAGGCTGGTGAGGAAGAGCAGGATCGTCCGGTACACGGCGTGGCCCGACAGGGCGTGGCCCACCTCGTGTCCGACGACGGCCCGCATCTCCTCCTCGTCGAGCAGCTCCACCAGGCCGGTGGTGACCACGATGATCGGCTCGTCCAGGCCGATGCACATGGCGTTGGGCTTCGGGTCCTGCGTGACGTACATCGGCGGGACCTTCTCCAGGTCCAGGATGTAACACGCGTCCCGCAGCATGTCGTTGAGGTGGGTGAACTGCGCGTCGCTCACCCGCACGGAGTCGGAGAGGAACAGCAGGCGGAGACTGCGCTCGGGCAGCAGCCCGCTCAGCGCCTTGAAGACGGTGTCGAAGCCGCTCAGCTTGCGCAGCGCGACCAGGGCCGAGCGGTCGGCCGGGTGCTCGTAGGCCCGCGAGGAGATACCGGCGAAGCGCTTGCGTCGGCGCCCCGGAAGGTTCCCGTCATGGTTCTCGGTCATGGATGCCCCCAATTCGTACGAGTCGGTGCTCGTCCCCCTGACGCAACCCAGACTAGGCGAGGGGGCTACCGTGTGCCGGAGCCTGTGGATAACTCGGGCACTGCGGACAACCGAGGAGCACGACCGCCATGACGGACCACGCGACCACCGCCGTCACCACCCTGCTCGCCGCGACGGAGCAGCAGGGCCCCGGCGACACCCTCCGCATCGTGCTGCTCGTCTCGATCGTGGGCGGCGCGCTGCTGGCCTGGTTCCTGCTGCGGGGCTACGGGAGCGGCGCGGACGACGCGCAGGGCGCGGAGGACGGGAACGGCGCCGGCGGCGGCACCGGGACGGACGGGGGCGCGGCGAGCGCCGGGAACGCCGAGACCGCCGGGAACGGGACTGCCGAAAAGGGTGCCGGTGACGCCAACGCCTGAGTCGGCGTGAGCGCGCCGCGACGTCCCGCATACGATGTGCGCGAAGTCTCCGCTCCCATCCCCGATCGAAGGTCCTGCCGAAGATGAGCCTCCACGCCACCGCCGCCAACCTGGTCACGCTCGCGAACGAGGGTGCCGAGCACGGCGGCAACCACGAAAGCCTCAGCCCGTACGTCACGGGTGGCGGCGCCCTCCTCGCGCTGCTGCTTCTGCTCTGGATCACCACCCGCTTCAACCGCGACCGCTGAGCCGAGAGGCCGCTGATCCGGCGTCCGTCGCCGTGCCAGTAGGCTCTGCACGCATGGGAGAGCAGGAAGTGCCTACTGGCGGCCGCGGCAAGCGCCGACTCGGCGTGATGGGCGGAACGTTCGATCCGATCCATCACGGACACCTGGTGGCCGCCAGTGAGGTGGCCGCCCTGTTCCACCTCGACGAGGTGGTGTTCGTGCCGACCGGACAGCCGTGGCAGAAGAGCCACAAGGCCGTGTCGGCGGCCGAGGACCGCTATCTGATGACGGTCATCGCGACCGCCTCCAACCCGCAGTTCTCGGTCAGCCGCATCGACATCGACCGCGGCGGCCCGACGTACACCATCGACACGCTGCGGGACCTGGCTTCCCTCAACAGCGACTCGGACCTCTTCTTCATCACCGGCGCCGACGCGCTGTCGCAGATCCTCACCTGGCGGGACGCCGAGGAGCTGTTCTCGCTCGCCCACTTCATCGGCGTCACCCGTCCGGGCCACGACCTCACCGACGACGGCCTGCCCAAGGGCGGGGTCTCGCTGGTCGAGGTCCCCGCGCTCGCCATCTCGTCCACCGACTGCCGGGCGAGGGTCGCACAGGACGACCCCGTCTGGTACCTGGTCCCGGACGGCGTGGTGCGCTACATCGACAAGCGCCAGCTGTACCGCGGCGAGTGAGTCTCGGGGAGGGGCACCGGTGAACGATCAGCAGAACCCGTACGACCCGTACTATCCGCAGCCGCAGATCATCGGCTACGACGAGTACGGGCAGCCGGTGTACCAGCAGCAGGTCCCGCAGCAGCACTACGACCCGTACGCGCAGCAGCAGCCGCAACAGCACCAGCAGCCGCAGCAGCCGCAGGGCCAGCAGCACTACGGCTACGACCCGTACGGACAGCCGGTCCAGCCGCAGCAGCCCGTCCAGCCGCAGCCGCAGTACGACCCGTACGCCCAGCAGACCTCGTACGACTACCAGCAGTACGACACCGGTCAGCAGGTCCAGCAGCCGCAGCAGCCCGTGCAGCCGGTCCAGTCCCTCGACGTGGACCACACCGGGCAGCAGTGGGCCGTCCGGACCGAGGCCGCCCCCGTCGTGCCGCCGCCCGCCGCCGAGCCGCAGACCCCGTCGCCCGCCCCGCAGGCCGGCGTGCCCGGGCAGCGCCCGGCGCCGGAGGACGACGGGCGCGCGTACCGCACCGAGCAGTTCTCGTTCATCGAGGAGCCCGACGAGGACTCCGAGGACGTCATCGACTGGCTCGCGTTCACCGAGAGCCGCTCCGAGCGGCGCGAGGAGGCCCGGCGCCGCGGCCGCAACCGTGTCGTCGCCCTCGTGGTGGCCCTCGTCCTCGTCGTGGTCGGCGGCGTCGGCTACCTCTGGTTCGCCGGCAAGCTCCCCGGCACCTCCGGCGACGAGCAGAAGCAGAACGCCGCCACCGGGCCGCAGAAGCGCGACACGATCATCGTCCACCTGCACAACACCACCGGCGGCGGCACGTCCACCGCCCTCCTGGTGGACAACACCACCACCAAGCAGGGCACCACCGTCCTGCTGCCCAACACCCTCGCCGTCGCCGACGACGAGGGCTCCACCACCACGCTCGCCAAGTCCGTCGAGGACGACGGCTCCAGCGGCACCCGCGAGGCGGTCGGCAACCTCCTGGGCACGAAGATCACCGGCACCTGGCGGCTCGACACCCCCTATCTGGAGAGCCTCGTCGAGCTCGTCAGCAGCATCGACATCACCACCGACACCGACGTGCCCGGCGCCAAGCCCGGTGCCGAGCCGCTGGTCAAGAAGGGCGAGAACCAGACCCTCAACGGCCGGGCCGCCGTCGCCTACGCCACCTACCGGGCGCCCGGCGAGGCCGAGGCCAAGCAGCTCCAGCGCTTCGGCCAGGTCATGTACGGGGTGCTGCGGAAGATCTCCGACGACCCCCAGGCCGCCACGCTCACCGTCGGCACCCTCGCCCAGATCCTCGACCCCTCGCTGCCGGAGAAGGACCTCGGCGCCTCCCTCGCCAAGCTGGCCGAGCACGCCAAGGTCGGCGACTACAAGACGGCGGTCCTGCCGGTCGAGCCCGACGGCTCGCTCAGCGAGGCCACCGGCGACAGCGTGGTCAAGGACATCCTCGGCGGCAAGGTCTCCGCTCCGGAGCAGGGCGCGGCGACCCGCGTCGCCATCCGGGACGCCAGCGGCTCCGGCGCCACCGAGGCGGCCCGGGTGGTCCTGACCAACGGCGGCTACGTCGTGGTCGGCGGCACCAAGGCCGACGAGCAGGAGAAGTCCCAGGTGATCTACGGCGACGAGGCGCGGAAGGCGGACGCGGTCGAGGTCGCGGCCACCCTCGGTCTGCCCGCCGGATCCGTCACCAAGGGCAAGGCCGCCGGAAACGCCGAGGTCACCGTGGTGCTGGGGCAGGACTACAAGGTTCGCGGAGCCGAACGGTGACCTTCCGTTAATCCTTTTCGGGCCCGTCGGCGGTACGTGAGACCCTTGAGGTGACTCAGACCGCCGACGAAAGCCTGCTTGTGACCGCCACGGACCGCTCCATCGAGCTCGTCACCCTCGCCGCCCAGGCGGCGGCCGACCGACTCGCGCACGACATCATCGCTTACGACGTCAGCGATGTGCTGTCGATCACCGACGCCTTCCTGCTCGCCTCCGCCCCCAACGACCGCCAGGTCAAGTCGATCGTCGACGAGATCGAGGAGCGCCTGAACAAGGAGCTCGGCGCCAAGCCGGTGCGCCGGGAGGGCGACCGCGACGCCCGCTGGATCCTCCTCGACTACGTCGACATCGTCGTCCACGTCCAGCACAGCGAGGAGCGTGTCTTCTACGCCCTCGAGCGGCTGTGGAAGGACTGCCCCGAGATCGCGCTCCCCGAGGACGCCGTGCAGACCCGCGGCAAGGCCGAGGAGCACGCCCGTCTCATGGGCACCGACGGGGCGGACGGTGAGCTGAGCTGACCGGCGGCAAGGGCGGCACGGGCCGCCGCATCGTCCTGTGGCGGCACGGCCAGACCTCCTGGAACCTGGAGCGCCGCTTCCAGGGGTCCACGGACATCGAGCTGACCGAGACCGGCGTCGCCCAGGCGCGTCGGGCCGCCCGGCTGCTCGCCGCCCTGGAGCCCGACGCCATCGTCGCCTCCGACCTGAAGCGGGCGGCGGCCACGGCCGCCGAGCTCTCCGCGATCACGGGTCATGTGGTCGCCCATGACTCCGCCCTGCGGGAGACCTACGCGGGGGAGTGGCAGGGGCTGACCCACGACGAGATCACCTCGCGCTACGGCGAGCAGTACGCCGCCTGGAAGCGGGGCGAACCGGTGCGCCGCGGTGGCGGCGAGCTGGAGACCGAGGTGGCCGACCGGGCCGCCCCGGTGGTCCTGGAGCACGCCGATAAGCTGCCCGAGGACGGCACGCTCGTCGTGGTCAGCCACGGCGGCACCATCCGCACCACCATCGGCCGGCTGCTCGGTCTGGAGGCCCAGCACTGGGAGAGCCTTGGCGGGCTCTCGAACTGCTGCTGGTCCGTCCTCGGCGAGGGCGCGCGGGGCTGGCGCCTCATGGAGCACAACGCCGGCACGCTGCCCGAGCCCGTGCTCGGCGACGACGACTGAGCCCGGCCCGGGCCCCGCAGACCCCGGATTTCACTTTCCGGTAGGTCTCAGGCTAGAGTTCTTCTTGTTCGCAGCGCAGAGCGCGAAGAACACGAGGGGCTATAGCTCAGTTGGTAGAGCACTTGCATGGCATGCAAGGGGTCAGGAGTTCAAATCTCCTTAGCTCCACAATCCTCGAATCCCGTCCCCACAAGGGGGCGGGATTCGTCGTTTCCCGCCCCTCGTCGGATTCCGCCGGCCTTCCCGCGGATTCCGCCGGCTCCGCCGGACGCCATCGGCCTCCTGCGGCCTCCGCCGGGTCAGGCGCCTTCGCACAGCGCGCCGATGGCGCGACGGCTCGCCTCGTCGTTCGGCGTGTAGGTGACGATCCGGCACCCCGGCATCCCGTTGATGGAGAGCGACACCGAGGTCATCCGTATCTCGCCCACCGCCTGGTGCCGGAAGCTCTTCACCCGGGTGCCCGGCGGCAGGACGTCGCCGCTGCGCCACAGCTCCGCGAAGTACGGGCTGGCCTCCGACAGGCACCGGACGAGCTCCTCCCAGGCGGGCTCGCCGACATGGCGCCCGTACGAACCCCGCAGCTGGGCCACCATCAGGGGCAGCTCCAGCCGCTTGTCGACCAGGGGGCACTCCAGGTCGGGCATCGTGAACAGGCTCCACAGCACGTTCCGTATCCCGCCGGGGCCGGGCTCCCGGGTGAGTGCCTCGACGTCGAACAGCAGGTCGTACGTCGTGTTCGTCGCCAGCACGTCGTACCGCGCGTTGTAGACGACCGCGGGCTGGGGCGCCAGGGCGTCCAGGACGCCCTGGATCTCCGGGCTGACGCCCGCCGCGTCCTCGGTGGCCGTCTCCGGCTCGTACGGCACCTCCGCCAGGTGGTAGAGGTGCTCGCGCTCGGGCCGGTCCAGGCGCAGGGTGCGGGCCACCGCGTCGAGGACCTGGGCCGAGGCGTTGATCGGACGGCCCTGCTCCAACCACGTGTACCAGGTCACGCCCACGCCCGAGAGCTGGGCCACCTCCTCCCGGCGCAGGCCCGGCGTGCGCCGCCGCAGGCCGGGGGCCATGCCCACGTCCTCCGGTGTCACCCGCGCCCGGCGGGCGCGCAGGAAGGCGGCCAGCTCCGGTCTGCGGCGCTGTTGGATCGCTGCCAACGTCGTCACACCCCCATGGTCGAGTCCCCGTGCCGCCGTTGCCAGGTGCTGCCGGTACCAGCATCGGCGGGCTCTCGTCACCCGTATCGGACCGGCGTCACGCTGCTCGTATGACGACGACCACAACACGTCCCGTACTCAGTAAAGACGGTGGCACCGACAATCGTCGCGGTCCGCTGCTCGCCGTCGTGCTCGCCGCCCAGTTCATGGCGCTCCTCGACGTCTTCATCGTCAACGTCGCCGCCCCCACCATCCGCCTCGAACTCGCCGCCTCCGGCGCCGGAATCCAGCTGGTCGTCGCCGGATACGCCATCGCCTACGCCGTGTTGCTCATCACCGGGGCCCGCCTCGGCGACCTGGCGGGCCACCGGCGCATGTACCTCGTGGGCCTCGCCCTCTTCACCGCCGCCTCGCTCGCCTGCGGACTGGCCGCCGGCACCGGGCAGTTGATCGCCTTCAGGATCGCCCAGGGCGCGGGATCGGCGCTCATGATCCCGCAGGTGCTCAGCCTCATCCAGCGCAACTTCACCGGGGAGGCCCGGGTCCGGGCGCTCGGCGCCTACGCGGCCGTCCTCGCCACCGGCGCCGCGGCCGGCCAGGTCGCCGGCGGCCTCCTGGTCAGCGCCGACCTGTTCGGCACCGGCTGGCGGCCGGTCTTCCTGGTCAACGTGCCCATCGGGCTGGCCCTGCTCCTCCTCGGCGCCAAGGTGCTGCCCCGCGACGCGCGCACCGCGCCCGGGCGGGCCCGCTCCCTCGACCTGCCGGGGCTGCTCCTGCTGGCCGCCACCGTGTCCCTGCTCACCGTCCCGCTCGTCCTGGGCCAGGAGGCGGACTGGCCGCTGTGGACCTGGCTCTCGCTGGGCGGCTCCGCGCTCTTCCTGGCCGCCTTCGGGGCGTACGAGGCCCGGCTGGCCCGGCGCGGCGGCGCCCCGCTCATCGCCCCCCGGGTCCTGCGGATCCCGGGCATCGGGCGGGCCGCGCTGCGGATCGCCGCGGTCATGGCCGTCAACGCGGGCTTCCTGTTCACCCTCACCCTGCACCTGCAGGGCGCGCTCGGGCACAGCGCCCTGCGGGCCGGGCTCACCTTCGCGCCGACCGCCGCCGTCTTCGGCCTCGTGGGCCTCACCTGGCGGCGCTGGCCGGCCGCCTGGCAGCGCTTCCTCGTCCCGTGCGGCTTCCTGCTGACGGCCGTCGCCGCGCTCGCCGTCGGCGGCGTCCTGGCGGACGGCGGCGACGGCGGCCGGGAGCTCTACCCGGTGCTGTGCGCGATGGGCGCCGGGCTCGCGCTGGCCTTCAGCCCGGCCCTGACCGGCGCGCTCGCGACCGTACGGCCCGAGGACGCGGCCGACGCCAGCGGGCTGCTCGCCACCGTCACCCAGCTCGGGCAGCTGATCGGGGTCGCCGCCTTCGGCAGCCTCTACTTCGGCGGGATCACCGCACCGGGGGCGCGCGCGTCGGCGGACGCGCTCTGGTTGTGCGCCGTCGCGCTGGCCGCGACGGCGATCACGGGCGCCGCCACCGGTCTCGTCCGCAGACGGCGCTGACCACCTTGCGGGGCCATGGCAGAATCGGACCGCCGGAGGGGACGTGGGTCCGGGCGGGAGGGAGCGCGCATGGCCGTGGACGGTGCCGAGGTGACCGAAGCCGATGCCGTCGCGGAACCAGCCGCGCCCCGTGCGTGTACGTCCCGCCGCGACCGGAGCTGACCGATGGGTGCACACAGGCGGAAGTGCGACTGGTGCGGCAGCGGCACGCCCATCGTCCGGGACATGGACCCGGTCAATCCCGAGTTCCAGTACTGGTGCGAGGAATGCGCGCGGGCGCTGATCATAAAAGGCGACCCGATCGAGACCTACCGTGAGCTCGAAGGGGAGCCGATCTACGGCCGGCTCCTCGACGAACACTGCACCCTCAAGCGCTTCTACTCCTTCGCGACGGCCTGAGCCGACGCCCGCGGAGCCCCGTGGGCCGAGGGAGCCGCGGGGGCCTCGTGGGCCTCACGGGCCGTGGGCGCCGAGGACTCCTCACGGGCCGGGCGCCGACCGCCGGCCGCCCGGCGCCGCAGCGCGATCGCATAACCGGCGAACACCGCCGTGGCCGTCAGCGGATAGACCGCGGAGAGCAGCATCTGGCCCGCGTTCTGGTCCAGTTCGGGACGGCCCGGGTCGTGCGGCACCCACCAGAGCGCGAACGAGGCGAAGGCCAGCGCCACCGCTCCCGTCACCGGCCAGAAGCGCGTGGTCCGGTCGTACAGCAGGATCAGCAGCGGCACGCACCACACCCAGTGGTGGGACCAGGAGATCGGGCTGATCATCAGCGCCGTGAAGGCGGTCACGACCACGGCCACCGCCCTGTCGCCGCGCACCGCCGCCCGGACCGCCAGCACCATCGCCGCGCCGCCCAGCAGGGCGGCCGCCGCCACCCACCACAGGCCCGGCGCGTCGGTGTGCATCAGCCGGGCCAGGACCCCGCTGATCGACTGGTTGGCGGTCTCCTCGGCGTGACCGACCCGGCCCGTCTCGAACAGGGTCTGCGTCCAGAACTTCTTCGAGTCGGCGGGCAGGGCCAGCGCCATCGTGAGCGTCGTCACCAGGAAGACCCCGGTCGCCGTCAGCGCCGTCCGCAGCCACTGGTTCAGGTTCCGGTCCCGGCGCCACAGCAGCAGTCCCGCGGCGAGCAGCAGGACCACGAAGAGGCCCGGGGTGAGCTTCACCGCGGTCGCGAGCCCGATGCCCAGCCCGGCCC
Source organism: Streptomyces showdoensis (assembly GCF_039535475.1). Taxonomy (NCBI): domain Bacteria; kingdom Bacillati; phylum Actinomycetota; class Actinomycetes; order Kitasatosporales; family Streptomycetaceae; genus Streptomyces; species Streptomyces showdoensis. Next base: position 3,000,342 of record NZ_BAAAXG010000026.1, read on the forward strand.
AGCGGCTGCCCTCGCGCCGGGTGAGGTCCCACAGCACCGCCACCGCGACGAGCAGGTTGATCTGCCCGTACCGCAGCGTCGTCCACACCGGCTCGCACCAGACCACGATCGCGGCGACCCACAGGGTCGTGCGCCACAGCTCGGCGCGGGACCCCGCGCGGGACAGCGCCGGGCGGACCAGCTGGAGCGACAGCTGGACCAGCGCCACCACCAGGAGCAGGTTCCCCGCGGTGGTGAGCGTCCGCATCAGCGGGACGCTCACGAGCGTCAGCGGCAGGAAGAGCACGGCCGCGAACGGCGGATAGGTCATGGCGAGGTTCGCCGACGTGGCCCGCATCGCGTACAGGTCGCCGCCGGCCCGCAGCGTCTCGCCCTCGGCCCGGTAGACCATCACGTCGAGCATGTTCACGTGGGCGAGGCGCTGCGCCACCCAGAAGGCCGCGAACGAGAGCAGGCAGACGGTGGCGGCGGTGGCCAGGGGCCATCGGCGGGCGGGGGATCGGGCAAGCACGGACTGGGTCACAGGGGGCGACCCTACCCGCAGGGCCCGGACCTGCCGGGAACCGATTTGGCGATCTGGCGAGGAGCCGGTTAATGTTCTGTCTGTCGCCGCGAGGGAAACGGAAACGGAAACCGAAGCGGGGATGAACGACAAGGGGCTATAGCTCAGTTGGTAGAGCACTTGCATGGCATGCAAGGGGTCAGGAGTTCAAATCTCCTTAGCTCCACAGAAAAGAAGCGGGTCATCCGGATCGGATGGCCCGCTTTCTTTATGTGCCGGCCCGCCCCCTGGAACGTCGATGCGGCCCGCGCAGGCGCTGCGGTACCCTGGCGCCATGCGTGCCGTACGCCTTCTGCTTAGCGAGCCGCGCTGATCAGTCCCGACGGATGAAGATCCGGTCGGCATCGGCGCGGCGCCCCCTCCTGTGCGAGGGGTTTTTTCGTTTCGTGGCAGTTGCTGGCAGTGGGCAGAGACGATCGATGGAGCTTCAAGGATCATGACCGAGATCAACACGGCTGCCGAGACGGCGGCCCAGCATCGCTACACGGCGGCCATGGCCGCCGACATCGAGGCACGCTGGCAGGACGCCTGGGACGCCGAGGGCACCTACGAGGCCCCGAACCCCACCGGTGACCTGGCCGGGGACGCGGCCGTCGTGGCCCGCCCCAAGAAGTTCATCATGGACATGTTCCCGTACCCCTCCGGCGCGGGCCTCCACGTCGGCCACCCCCTGGGGTACATCGCCACCGACGTCTTCGCCCGTCACGCGCGCATGACCGGGCACAACGTCCTCCACACCCTGGGCTTCGACGCCTTCGGCCTGCCGGCCGAGCAGTACGCCGTGCAGACCGGCACGCACCCGCGCGTGTCGACCGAGGCCAACATGGAGAACATGAAGGTCCAGCTGCGCCGGCTGGGCCTGGGTCACGACAAGCGCCGGTCGTTCGCCACGATCGACCCGGAGTACTACCGCTGGACCCAGTGGATCTTCCTGCAGATCTTCAACTCCTGGTACGACACGGACGCCGCGAAGGCCCGCCCGATCGCCGAGCTGGTCGAGCAGTTCGAGAACGGCACCCGCGAGGTCCCCGGCGGCCGTGACTGGAACGCCCTGAGCGCCGTCGAGCGCGCCGACGTCCTGGGCGAGTACCGCCTGGCGTACGCCTCCGACGCCCCGGTCAACTGGTGCCCCGGCCTGGGCACCGTGCTGGCCAACGAGGAGGTCACCGCCGACGGCCGTTCCGAGCGCGGCAACTTCCCCGTCTTCAAGTCCAAGCTGCGCCAGTGGAACATGCGCATCACCGCCTACGCGGACCGCCTGCTGGACGACCTGGACGCGCTGGACTGGCCCGAGGCCATCAAGCTGCAGCAGCGCAACTGGATCGGCCGCTCCGAGGGCGCCCGCGTCGACTTCCAGGTCGGCGAGGCCGGTGCCATCACCGTCTTCACCACCCGCCAGGACACCCTGTTCGGCGCCACCTACATGGTGCTGGCCCCCGAGCACGAGCTGGTCGAGAAGATCGTCCCGGCAGCCTGGCCCGAGGGCACCCACGCCGTGTGGACCGGCGGCCACGCCACCCCGGCCGAGGCCGTCGACGCCTACCGCAAGCAGGCCGCCTCCAAGTCCGACGTCGAGCGTCAGGCCGAGGCCAAGGAGAAGACCGGCGTCTTCACCGGCGCGTACGCGACCAACCCGGTCAGCGGCGAGCAGGTCCCCGTCTTCATCGCCGACTACGTCCTGATGGGCTACGGAACCGGCGCGATCATGGCCGTCCCGGCGCACGACGGCCGCGACTTCGCCTTCGCGCGCGCCTTCGAGCTGCCGATGCGCTGCGTGGTGGAGCCCTCCGACGGCCGCGGCACCGACCCGGCCACGTGGGACGACGCCTTCTCCTCCTACGAGGCGAAGCTGGTCAACTCCTCCAACGAGGACGTGGCGCTGGACGGCCTGGGCGTCGTCGAGGCCAAGGAGCGGATCACCGCCTGGCTGGCCGACCGCGGCATCGGCGAGGGCACCGTCAACTTCCGCCTGCGCGACTGGCTGTTCAGCCGCCAGCGCTACTGGGGCGAGCCCTTCCCGATCGTCTACGACGAGGACGGCGTCGCCCACGCGCTGCCCGAGTCCATGCTGCCGCTGGAGCTGCCGGAGGTCGAGGACTACTCGCCGCGCACCTTCGACCCCGAGGACGCGGACACCCAGCCGGAGACCCCGCTGTCGCGCAACGAGGACTGGGTCCACGTGACCCTGGACCTGGGCGACGGGGCCGGCCCGAAGAAGTACCGCCGCGAGACCAACACCATGCCCAACTGGGCCGGTTCCTGCTGGTACGAGCTGCGCTACCTGGACCCGCACAACGACGAGAAGCTGGTCGACCCGGCCGTCGAGCAGTACTGGATGGGTCCGCGCGAGGGCATGCCCACCGGCGGCGTCGACCTGTACGTCGGCGGTGCCGAGCACGCCGTGCTGCACCTGCTGTACGCCCGCTTCTGGTCCAAGATGCTGTTCGACCTGGGCCACGTGTCCTCGGCCGAGCCCTTCCACAAGCTGTACAACCAGGGCATGATCCAGGCCTTCGTGTACCGGGACGCCCGCGGCATCGCGGTCCCGGCCGCCGAGGTCGAGGAGCGCGACGGCGCGTTCTGGTACGAGGGCGAGAAGGTCAGCCGCGTCCTGGGCAAGATGGGCAAGTCCCTGAAGAACGCGGTCACCCCGGACGAGATCTGCGTCGAGTACGGTGCCGACACCCTGCGCCTGTACGAGATGGCCATGGGCCCCCTGGACGTCTCCCGTCCGTGGGACACCCGCGCCGTGGTCGGCCAGTACCGGCTGCTGCAGCGGCTGTGGCGCAACATCGTCGACGAGTCGACCGGCGAGGCCACCGTCGTGGACGAGCCCGCCGACGAGGACACCCTGCGCGCCCTGCACAAGGCCATCGACGGTGTCTCGCAGGACATGGCCGGGATGCGCTTCAACACGGCCATCGCCAAGATCACCGAGCTGAACAACCACCTGACCAAGTCCGGTGGCGCGCTGTCCCGCCCGGTCGCCGAGCAGCTGGTGCTGCTGGTCGCCCCGCTGGCCCCGCACATCGCCGAGGAGCTGTGGCACCGCCTGGGCCACGGCGACTCGGTCGTCCACCAGGACTTCCCGGTCGCCGACCCGGCGTACGTCGTCGACGAGACCGTGACCTGCGTCGTGCAGATCAAGGGCAAGGTCAAGGCCCGCCTCGAGGTCTCCCCGTCGATCACCGACGCGGAGCTGGAGGCCCTGGCGCTGGGCGACGCGCACGTGGTCGCCGCGCTGGGCGGTGCGGAGATCCGCAAGGTGATCGTCCGCGCGCCGAAGCTGGTCAACATCGTCGCCTGACGCGCGGCGTGTGATGCACGGCGTGTGATGCACGGCCTGTGATGCACGGCGCCTGATGCACGGCGTCCCCTAGGGGGATGCTGGGGGCAGGTTGGGGGTTCCGATGGAACCCCCGGCCTGCCCTTTCCGTTTACCGTGGAAGAACCACAAGCGAAGGCGGAGGGGCGAGGCACATGGAAGCCGCGATCACGATCATGGCGCTGCTCTTCGTCGCCTTCGTGGCGCTGGGGGTCTACGCCACGGTGAAGGTGGCCAAGGCGGCCAAGCGCGGGGTCGACCGCACGATCGACCAGGCCCGGCGCACGGTCGAGGACACGACCCTGCGGGCCAAGAGCTTCGGCCAGACCGGCACCGCGGGCGAGCTGGCGCAGCTGCGCCTCTCGCTGCGGACCTCGATGCGGGCCACCCAGGACGCGCTGCAGGCGGGCGTCGCCGAGGACGCCTCCCTCAAGGAGTCCCTGGACCTGTTCCAGCGGCTGAGCACGCACGGGCGCGAGCTGGACGAGGACCTCAAGCGGCTCGAACGGGAGCCGGACAAGGCGCGGGTCCGGGACCAGCTGGGGGAGCTCCGCCGGCGCACGGAGCAGATCACCCACTCCGCCGACTCGCTGCGCTGGGCGGCCAGGGACCGGGCCCACCGGTTCGCCGAGGACGAGCTGTCCTCGCTGAGCGCCCAGATCGACATGGAGGCCGGTGCCCTGCGCCACTGGACGGGCTCCGACACCGGGGCCGCGGGCGGTGGGGCGGCCGGGAGCACGGCGGGCGCGGCCGGGTTCTCGTGGCCCGAGGCGGGGGCTCCGGCGGCCGCCGCCGAGCAGGGGCGGAGCTGGGCGGGAGCCGAGTCCGCGGCGCCCGGGCGGCCGCAGGCGATCACCGGCCCCGACCCGCTGCGGACGCCCTATCCGTGGGAGAAGACGAGCCGGCCGGAGACCACCACCTGAGAGCGGTGGGGGCCGGGCTGCCGTGCCGCGGCCCCTGCGGGTAACCTCCCGCTCATGTCCCGGCATGTCGCGATCGTCACCGATTCCACGGCCTACCTGCCACCCCAGACGATGGAGCGGCACGCCATCACCTCCGTCCCGCTCACCGTGGTCATCGGCGACCGCGCGCTGGAGGAGGGCACCGAGATCTCCGCCCGTTCCCTCGCCGAGGCGCTGCAGAAGCGCCGTTCGGTGACCACCTCGCGGCCCGGCCCCGAGGTCTTCGCCGCGGCCTACCGCACGGCCGCCGAGGCGGGGGCCCGCGGCATCGTCTCGCTGCACCTGTCCGCCGAGTTCTCCGGTACCTACGACGCCGCCGTGGTGGCCGCCAAGGACGCCCCCGTGCCGGTACGGGTCGTCGACACCCGGATGGTCGGGATGGCGCTCGGCTTCTGCGCCCTGGCCGCGGCCGAGGTCGCCGACGCGGGCGGCTCGCTCGACGAGGCCGTCGCGGCGGCCGAGAAGCGGGCCGAGGGGACCTCCGCGTTCTTCTACGTCGACACCCTCGACTACCTGCGCCGCGGCGGGCGCATCGGGGCGGCGCAGGCGCTGCTCGGATCCGCGCTGGCCGTGAAGCCGCTGCTCGAACTGGACGGCGGGCGGATCGAGCTGCGCGAGAAGGTGCGCACGGCCTCGAAGGCGATCGCCCGGCTGGAGGAGATCGCCGTCGAGCGGGCCGGCGCCGGACCCGTCGACATCGCCGTCCACCACCTCGCCGCCCCCGACCGCGCCGCCGCGCTGGCCGAGCGGCTGCGCGGCAGGCTGCCCGCCATCGAGGACCTGGAGGTCAGCGAGGTGGGCGCGGTGATCGGCGCACACACCGGGCCGGGCCTGCTCGCGGTGGTCGTCTCTCCACGCTGACGGTTCCCGCCGCGTCCGGTATCCCCCGTCCGAGTGGCGAGGTTTTCCCCAACCGGACCGTTTTCCCCGGGAATCGGGGCGTCTCGGCGAGATCCGAGGAATCTGCCTACCGTCTCGTCCATGACTCTTCGCACACACATCGCAACGACCCGTCGGCGTGCACGCGGCGCCGTGGCCACGAGCGGTCCCGGCCGGCCGCCCGGCTCGGACGGGAGGGCCCGGCGGCGGACCCGGGCGAGGCACGCGGCGGGGGCTCCGGGAGGGCCTCCGGGAGCGGCTGCGGGAGGGCCTCCGGGAGGGGTACGGCTCCGGGGCGACGCGCTGTTCCCGGCGGCGGAGCCCCCGGCCGTCCCCACGCCTCCGCCACCACCTCCGCCGCCTCCGCCCCCACCCTCGCCGGCACGGCGACCGGAGCCGCCTCGACGGAGGGAACGGCTGTGGCTCGCGCTGCGGGAGCGGATGCCCTTGTGGGTCCAGTCCCGGTGCGGGCTCGAACGGCGCTCGCTGGCCGCGCTCGCCGTGGTCCTCGTCGTGGCCGCGGGCGTCGCGGGCGCGTTCTTCTGGGCGGGGCGGCCCCAGCAGGTCAGGGCGCCCGAGGTGGTGGGCGCGGCCAGGCCGCTGCCCCCGGCGGACGTTTCCCCCGCGGAGCCGGGGTTCCCGTCGCCCGCGGCCTCGGCCCCGCCGGTGGTCGTCGTGGACGTCGGCGGCAAGGTGCTCCGGCCGGGGGTGCTCACGCTGCCCGCGGGATCCCGGGTCGCCGACGCCCTGCGTGCGGCGGGCGGGGTCCGGCCGGGTGCGGACGTCACGGGCCTCAACCGGGCCCGGGTCCTCCTGGACGGCGAGCAGGTCGTGGTCGGGCTGCCGGGGATGGCCGGGACGGCCGGGATGCCCGGCGCGGGCGGGACGGGTGTGGGGGCGGCGGGGCCCGCGCAGCCGCTGAGCCTCAACGCGGCGACCGCGGAGCAGCTCGACACCCTGCCGGGAGTGGGCCCGGTGCTGGCCCGCCACATCGTGGAGCACCGGATCGAGCACGGCGGCTTCCGGTCGGTGGCCGAGCTGCGCGAGGTCGACGGGATCGGCGAGCGCCGGTTCGCGGACCTCGAACCGCTGGTGCGGCCATGAGCCCCGCCGTCCCGGCCGGAGGCGGACGTCCCGAGGGGCCCGCCGGGTGGGACGAGGGCCCGGCCGATCTGCGGCTCGTGCCGCCTGCGCTGGCCGCGTGGGGCGGGGCGGCCGTCGCCGTGGGCGTCGTCGGCTGGTGGAGCGTGGCGGGCGTGCTGCTCTGTCTGGCCGGGGCCGCGCTGTTGCTCCGCCCGGCCGCCCGGCGCGGGTTACGGGCGACCGCCTGTGCCGGGGTGCTGCTCTGCGCCGCCGCCGGGGCCGCGTCCGGCGGGCTGCACGCGGCCGATCTGCGGCGCGGTCCGGTGCCTGGACTCGCCCGGGACGGCGGCCGGGTGGGGGCGGAGGTGGTCGTCGCCTCCGATCCGCGGCTGACCCGGCCGAGGGCGGGCGGGAGCCGGGCGGCTCCGGTCTCGGTGGTCCTGGAGGGCGAGGTGGTCCGCGTCGAGGACCGGGACGGCGCGGTGCACCGGACCAGAGCCCCGGTCCTGGTCGTGGTGGTGGCGGGAGACGGGCGCCGGGAGTGGCTGCGACTGCTGCCGTCGACCCGGCTGCGGGTGACGGGGCGGCTCGCGCTCCCGGCCCGGGCGGGCGACCCCTTCGCCGCGGTGCTGCGGGCGGACGGTGCGGGACCGCCCCGCGTCACGGGGCCGCCGAGCGGGCTCCAGCGCACCGCCGGGAGCCTGCGGGCAGGGCTGCGGCGGGCGACGGAGGGCCTGCCCCCGGACGCGCGGGCCCTGCTGCCGGGCCTGGTGGTCGGGGACACCTCCCGGATCGGTCCGGAGCTGGAGGAGGCCTTCGAGGCGACCGACCTCACGCACCTTCTGGCCGTGTCCGGGTCGAACCTCACGCTCGTGCTGCTCCTCCTCATCGGCCGTCCCGGCAGCGCGCAGCGGAGCGAGCGGGGCGGTCTCGCCCCGAGGCTCGGCATCCCGCTGCGGACCACCGCACTGGCCGGGGGCGGTCTCACGCTCGCCTTCGTCGTGGTCTGCCGTCCCGACCCGAGCGTGCTGCGGGCGGCGGCCTGCGGGCTCGTCACGCTGCTGGCCATCGCGACGGGCCGCCGCCGGTCGCTGATCCCGGCGCTCGCGGCGGCGGTGCTCGTCCTGGTGCTGTACGACCCGTGGCTGGCCCGCAGTTACGGCTTCCTGTTGTCGGTCCTGGCCACCGGGGCGCTGCTGACGGTGGCCCCACGATGGAGCGAGGCGCTGGCCCGGCGCGGGGTGCCGGGCCGGGTCGCGGAGGCGCTGGCGGCCACGCTGGCGGCGCAGGCGGTGTGCGCGCCCGTGGTGGCGGTGTTCGCGGCCCGGGTGAGTCTGGTGGCGGTCCCCGCCAACGTCCTCGCGGAGCCCGCGGTGGCCCCGGCCACGGTGCTCGGGTTCGCCGCCCTGGGGCTCGCGCAGGTGTGGCCGTGGGCCGCCGGGGCCGTGGCGTGGGCCGCCGGGTGGCCCGCCGGCTGGATCGCGGGGGTGGCCCGTGCCGGGGCGGGGCTGCCGGGGGCGGAGACGGAGTGGCCGGACGGCTGGTGGGGCGGGCTGCTGCTCGCGCTGCTCTCCGGGATCGTGGTCCTGGCCGCGCGGCGGCTGCCGTACCGGCGGTGGATCGGGGCGGGCTGCGGGGTGCTGCTGTTCCTGGCGGTGGTGCGGCCGCCGCCGTTGGCCCGGCTGGTGACCGGGTGGCCGCCGTCGGGCTGGGTGTTCGCGATGTGCCAGGTCGGCCAGGGCGACGCGACGGTGCTGGCGGCCGGCGGGGACGCGGCCGTCGTGGTGGACGCGGGGCCCGAGCCGGCGCCGGTCGACCGGTGCCTGCGGGACCTCGGGGTGCGCCGGATCCCGCTGCTGGTGCTGACCCACTTCCACGCGGACCACGTCGCGGGGCTGCCCGGTGTGCTGCGCGGACGGGCGGTGGGAGCGATCCAGACGACCGGGCTCGCGGAGCCGCCGGAGCAGGCCGAGTTCGTGCGCCGGACGGCCGCGGCGGCGGGGGTCCCGCTGGTGCCGGCCGGGGCGGGGGAGCGGCGCGTGCTGGGCCCGCTGGAGTGGCGGGTGCTGTGGCCGGGGGCCGTACCCGGCCGGGCCGGGCACGGGGGGACGGGTTCCGGCGGGGCGGACCCCGGTGGCTCGGATTCCGGAGGGGCGGAGGGCGGTTCCGGGGCCAACGACGCCAGCGTCACGCTGTTCGTCCGCACCGCGGGAGGGCTGACCCTGCTGCTCCTCGGGGACCTCGAACCCCCGGCCCAGCGGGGCCTGTTGCGGGCGTATCCGGCGCTGCCGCCCGTCGACGTGCTCAAGGTCGCCCATCACGGGTCCGCCCATCAGGACCTGGGGCTCATACGGGCGGTGCGGCCCCGGCTGGCCCTGGTGTCGGCGGGCCGGGACAACCCCTACGGGCACCCCTCGCCGCTGACCCTCGGGGCGCTGCGGGCCGGCGGGGCCCGGGTGCTGAGCACCGACAGGGACGGGGCGATCGCGGTGACCGGGGCAGGTCCGGCGCTGGTGGCGCACGCGCTCGGGGCCGGGGCGGACTGAGCACCATCTAAAGAAACCCTTGTAAAGGAATCTTTCTAAAGATATGTTTCCATCATGACGGAGCAGTCGCACAGCATCGAGCTCACCGACCCGCGCGCCCTGCGCGCCTACGCCCATCCCACCCGGATGACCCTCGTGGGCCTGCTGCGCAAGAGCGGCCCGTTCACCGCCACCAAGGCGGCCGAGCTGACCGGCGAGTCCGTGGCCAGCTGCTCGTACCACCTGCGGATACTCGCCAAGTACGGGCTCGTCGAGCAGGCCCCGGGCGGCAAGGGACGGGAGAAGCCCTGGCGGGCGACGGCCCGGTTCACCGAGTGGCCGGACCGCAGCGAGGACGCCGCGGTGGCCCAGGCGGCGGACGCGCTCAGCGCCGCCGTGACGGAGCACTACTTCCAGCGGGTCCTGAAGGCCCTGGAGAACCGGCACGCCCTGCCCGAGGAGTGGCGCGAGGCCGAGCAGTTCGGCGACACGCTGCTCCACCTCACCCCCGAGGAGCTGACCGGGCTCGGGCAGCGGATCGACGAGCTGCTGCGCCCGTACGAGGAGCGGGAGGCCGAACCGGCCCTGCGGCCCGAGGGCGCCCGTCCCGTGGGCATCCTGCGGATCGCCTTCGTGGACCGCGAGTCCGACTCCGACGCAGGGGAGGCGTGAGCGATGGCGATCGCCGACCGCCTACCCGCGCTGTTGCGCGAGCGCCCCTTCCGGCGGTACTGGACCGGGCAGACCGTCTCCTTCGTCGGCGACCAGATCTCGCTGATGGCGCTCCCGCTCGCCGCCGTCCTGGTCCTGGGGGCCGACGCCGCCGAGATGGGCTGGCTGAAGACGGCCGAGCTGCTGCCCGCGCTGCTGCTCAACCTGCCGCTCGGCGCCTGGGTCGACCGGCAGGCCCGGCGCCGCCGCGCCATGATCGCGGCGGACCTCGGCAGGGCGGCGCTGCTGCTCACCCTCCCCGTCGCCTACCTGCTCGACGCGCTGACGCTCGCCCAGCTGTACGCGGTGGCCTTCGGGGTGGGCGCGCTCACGGTGCTGTTCGAGGTGTGCAACACCACCCTGTTCGTGGCGATGGTCCCCACCGAGAGCTACGTCCGGGCCAACTCGCTGGTCAACGGCAGCCGTTCGATGGCGTGGCTGGCGGGCCCCGGCATCGGCGGCGTGCTGGTGCAGGTGCTCACGGCGCCCTTCGCCCTGCTCGCGGACGCGCTCACGTACCTCGTCTCGGCCGGGTACCTGGCCCGGATCAGCCCGGTGGAGCCGCCGCCCGCGCCCGTCGAGAAGGGGCACTTAGTCCAGGGGCTGCGCTGGGTGGTGCGGAACCCGTCGATGCGCGCGCTGTTCGCCGCCTCCGGGACGGTCCAGTTCTTCAACTACATGTTCCACACCCTGTTCGTGCTCTACGCCACGGCCGAACTCGGCCTGAGTGCCGGCGTGCTGGGCGCGGTGCTCGCGGCGGGGGCGGTGGGCGGCCTCCTCGGGGCGGCGTGGAGCGGCGCGATCGTCGCGCGGATCGGGATCGGCCCGTCGCTGGTGGCCGGGTTCGTCGGCTTCACCCTGCCGCTGGTCCTGATACCGCTCGCCGCGGGGCCGCTGCCGCTGGTGCTCGGGCTGCTGTTCGTGGCCGAGTTCCTGTCCTGCGCCGGCGTGATGACGGCGGACATCGCCGCGGGCTCGTTCCAGATGGCGCTGATACCCGACGCCATCCGCGCCCGGGTGATGGGTGCCTTCCGGACGCTCAACCACGGATTCCGTCCGCTCGGCGCCCTCGCCGGCGGCCTGCTCGGGACGACCCTCGGGCTGCGGCCCACGCTCTGGCTGGCGACGGCCGGGGCCGTCCTGGCCGTGCTGTGGCTGCTGCCCTCGCCGCTGGCCCGCCTGCGGGACCTGCCGGAGCGGGAGCCCGTCCCGGCGCGGGCCTGAAGGGAACACTTCGGACTCCCGGTAACACTTACGCCGTTTGCCTCGAACAACTCAACAGTGATCGAATGCCCTTTTGTCGACGAGGAAACGCCGGTGGACAGCCGGTGGTTGGTCCGGGGGTACGTGGAATGTTCGGTGGTCTGTTCGGCAAGCGCGGCTCCGCGGCCGCCCGTAGCGGCCCGCTCGCGGGGCTCACGGTCCCGCCGTCGGCGGGCGTCCTGAGCTGCCGGGTGCTGGACCCCGTCGACGAGCCGGTCCGGCAGGCCGAGTTCGTGCTCAGCGACACCGCGGGCCGCAAGGTCCTCGCGGGCGAGACCGACCCGTACGGCAGCGTGCTGGCGACGGTCCCGGCGGGGGAGTACCGGCTCGCGGTCACCGCGGAGGGCTACACCCCGTACCACGGCGCCGCCGTCGTCGCCGAGCACGGGCACGCGGGCCTGGGCGACCTGAAGCTCCAGATCGCGCCCCAGGCGCAGCTCCCCGCGCCCGGCGACTGGGAGATCGATCCGACGCACTCCCAGGTCGGCTTCACCGCACGGCACATCGGCCTGGCCCGGATCCACGGCCGGTTCAACGGCTTCGCCGGCGTCGTCCGGATCGCCGAGCGCATGGAGCAGTCGGCCATGCACGTCGTGATCGACGCGGCCTCCATCGACACCGGCGTGCAGATGCGCGACGACCACCTGCGGTCGAGCGACTTCCTCGACGTCGGCGCGTACCCGACGATGGAGTTCTACAGCGAGCGCTTCGTCCACCGGGGCGGCAGCCGCTGGGGCGTCACCGGCGCGCTCACCCTGCACGGCGTCAGCCGCACGGTGACCCTCGACACCCAGTACCTCGGCCTCGGCAGCGGCCTGGAGGGCGAGACCCGGGGCGCCTGCCGGGCCACCACGGAGCTGCACCGCGAGGACTTCACACTGACCTGGCAGACGCTGCTCGCGCGGGGCATCGCGGCGGTCGGCTCCAGCATCACCATCGACCTGGACGTCCAGATCGTCCCCAAGAAGGGCTAGGCCCCTTCACCCGGATCAGGCCGGAAGGAAGAGCCCGGCTCCCGCCCGGCGGACCAGGGGGCCTCTGCCTACGGGGCCTCCAGCCAGCCCTCGTGCTCGGCGGCCAGCGCGTCGAGGGCCGCCGGGTCGAGCAGGCCCCGCGGGTCCTCCACGACCACCAGCCACTGGGCGTCCTCGGCGTCGTCCTCGCCGGCCAGGGCGTCCCGGAACAGCTGCGGCTCCTCGGTCAGGCCGAAGCGCTCGGGCAGGGCCTCGGCGACCTCCTCGGCGGCGTCGCGGTCGGGGAGTACCAGTACGTGTCTCACATCGCTCACGTGCACATTCTCGACGATGGTCCGGCTGTCGGTGGCCCGTGGGATGCTGGATCGCGATGGCCACCAGAAAGACTTCCACCGACGACCTCCTCGCCCCCGTCACGCTCGCCGTGGGCCAGGAGGACCTGCTGCTCGACCGCGCGGTCCGCGAGGTGGTGACGGCGGCCCGCGCCGCCGACGCCGACACGGACGTCCGCGACCTCATGCCCGAGCAGCTCCAGCCCGGCGCCCTCGCGGAGCTGACCAGCCCCTCGCTCTTCGCCGAGCGCAAGGTCCTGGTCATGCGGAACGCCCAGGACCTCCCGGCGGAGACGATCAAGGAGATCAAGGCGTACCTCGACGCGCCGGCCGAGGAGATCACCCTCGTGGTGCTGCACGCCGGCGGCGCGAAGGGCAAGGGACTGCTCGACGCGGCCCGCAAGGCGGGCGCGCGCGAGGTGGCCTGCCCCAAGACGACCAAGCCGGCGGAGCGGCTGAGCTTCGTGCGGCAGGAGTTCCGCTCGCTGGGGCGCTCGGCCACGCCCGAGGCGTGCCAGGTGCTGGTCGACGCGATCGGCAGCGACCTGCGCGAGCTGGCCGCGGCGGTGGCCCAGCTGACGGCGGACGTCGACGGCACGATCGACGAGGCGGTGGTCGGGCGCTACTACACGGGCCGCGCCGAGGCCTCCTCCTTCACGGTCGCGGACCGGGCCGTCGAGGGGCGGGCGGCGGAGGCCCTGGAGGCCCTGCGCTGGTCCCTCTCGACCGGTGTCGCGCCCGTCCTGATCACCAGCGCCCTGGCCCAGGGCGTCCGCGCCATCGGCAAGCTCTCCTCGGCCCGCGGCGGCCGGCCCGCGGACCTCGCGCGCGAGCTGGGCATGCCGCCGTGGAAGATCGACCGCGTGCGCCAGCAGATGCGCGGCTGGACCCCCGACGGGGTCTCCCTCGCGCTGCGGGCGGTCGCGGAGGCGGACGCCGGGGTCAAGGGCGGCGGCGACGACCCGGAGTACGCGCTGGAGAAGGCGGTCGTCACGATCGCCAGGGCGGCGCGGATGCGACGGGGCTGACCCCGACGGTGACACGCCGAAGGCCCCGCGTCCTCCTGGGGAAGGAGGGCGCGGGGCCTTCGGTTTCACGCTTGGGTGGCCCGTACACGCGTGGCGAACGCGTCTCGCGTACGTGGCCGGGGTGGCCGGGCGGGAGCGGTTAGAGGGCCCGCTTGGTTCCCGTGCGGCCGTTCACATCAGAGCTCAGCCCTGGAGGGAGGCAACCTTGATCGCCAGCGCCGACTTCTTGTTGGCGGCGGCGTTCTTGTGGATGACACCCTTCGAGACAGCCTTGTCGAGCTGACGCGAGGCGGCACGAGCGGCAACGGTGGCCTTCTCGAGGTCGCCGGCGGCGACAGCCTCACGGGCCTTGCGGATCGCGGTCTTGAGCGACGACTTGACGGCCTTGTTGCGCAGGCGCGCCTTCTCGTTGGTCTTGTTCCGCTTGATCTGGGACTTGATGTTCGCCACGAAAAGAGCCTTTACAGGTTCGATGTTTCTTCAGGATGTGCCGCGCAAGCTGAGAGGGCATACGAGACACAGCTGTCCACGGTATCAGCCGCACTCCACCCCGCCCAAACCGAGCGTCGGACCGCAGTCATGGGACCATGGAGCCTACGTATCCGTTCTGAACATCGCCCGAGACGAGAACCCTGCGTGCCCGCGACTCCTACCAACGTGCCCGAGCCGAGCCGAACCGACCCGGCTCAGATCCGCAATTTCTGCATCATCGCGCACATCGACCACGGCAAGTCCACGCTCGCCGACCGGATGCTCCAGCTGACCGGTGTGGTCGACCAGCGGCAGATGCGCGCCCAGTACCTCGACCGGATGGACATCGAGCGTGAGCGCGGCATCACGATCAAGTCCCAGGCGGTCCGTCTCCCCTGGGCCCCCACCGAGGGGCCGGAGCAGGGCCGGACGCACATCCTGAACATGATCGACACGCCGGGGCACGTCGACTTCACCTACGAGGTCTCGCGATCGCTCGCGGCCTGCGAGGGCACGATCCTGCTCGTGGACGCGGCGCAGGGCATCGAGGCGCAGACCCTGGCCAACCTGTACCTGGCCATGGAGAACGACCTCACCATCGTCCCGGTGCTGAACAAGATCGACCTGCCGGCCGCCCAGCCGGAGAAGTTCGCCGAGGAGCTGGCGAACCTCATCGGCTGCCAGCCGGAGGACGTCCTCAAGGTCTCCGCCAAGACCGGCATGGGCGTCGAGGCGCTGCTCGACCGCGTGGTCCGGGACATCCCGGCCCCGGTGGGCGTCGCGGACGCCCCGGCCCGCGCGATGATCTTCGACTCGGTCTACGACTCGTACCGCGGCGTCGTGACCTACGTCCGTGTCGTCGACGGCCAGCTCAACAAGCGCGAGCGCATCAAGATGATGTCGACCGGCGCGACCCACGAGCTCCTGGAGATCGGCGTCTCCTCGCCGGAGATGACCGCGTCCGACGGTCTCGGCGTGGGTGAGGTGGGCTACCTCATCACCGGTGTGAAGGACGTCCGCCAGTCCAAGGTCGGTGACACGATCACCTCCCTCAACAAGGGCGCGACCGAGGCCCTCGGCGGCTACAAGGACCCGAAGCCGATGGTCTTCTCGGGTCTCTACCCGCTCGACGGCTCGGAGTACCCGGACCTTCGCGAGGCCCTGGACAAGCTGCAGCTCAACGACGCCGCGCTGGTCTACGAGCCGGAGACCTCCGCCGCGCTGGGCTTCGGCTTCCGCGTCGGCTTCCTCGGCCTGCTCCACCTCGACGTGATCCGCGAGCGCCTGGAGCGCGAGTTCGGGCTCGATCTGATCGCCACCGCCCCCAACGTGGTCTACCGCGTGGTCATGGAGGACGGGAGCGAGCACACGGTCACCAACCCGAGCGAGTTCCCCGAGGGCAAGATCAGCGACGTGTACGAGCCCGTCGTGCGCGCCACGATCCTCGCCCCCAGCGAGTTCATCGGCGCGATCATGGAGCTGTGCCAGACCCGTCGCGGCACGCTCATCGGGATGGACTACCTCTCCGAGGACCGGGTCGAGATCCGCTACACCCTGCCCCTCGCCGAGATCGTCTTCGACTTCTTCGACCAGCTGAAGTCCAAGACGCGCGGTTACGCCTCCCTCGACTACGAGCCCACCGGCGAGCAGGCGTCCAGCCTGGTCAAGGTGGACATCCTGCTGCACGGCGACAAGGTCGACGCCTTCTCCGCCGTCACCCACAAGGACGCCGCCTACGCCTACGGCGTGCGGCTGGTCGCCAAGCTGCGCGAGCTGATCCCGCGGCAGGCCTTCGAGGTGCCGATCCAGGCCGCGATCGGCTCCCGGGTCATCGCCCGCGAGACCATCCGCGCCATCCGCAAGGACGTCCTCGCCAAGTGCTACGGCGGTGACATCTCCCGTAAGCGGAAGCTGCTGGAGAAGCAGAAGGAGGGCAAGAAGCGGATGAAGATGGTCGGCTCCGTGGAGGTCCCGCAGGAGGCCTTCATCGCCGTCCTGTCGAGCGACGACGCGGCGGGCGGCAAGGGCAAGAAGTAGCCCCGGCCGGCGGCCGCAGGATAGCTGCCATGTACAACGAACGGGTCTGGGCGCCGAGAGCGCTCAGACCCGTTCGTTATATGCAAGCCCTTACGCGCCAGTCTCCGGCGCTCTACGCTGAAGCCGCTCGAAGGTTACTCGCCAGTTAATTCCGCAGCGCCTGACCGCAGCGCTTGACCGCACCGCCGCCGCCCGGAGGACGTCGTGAGCGACACACAGACCCTGATCGAGAACCGGCCGCCGTCCGTGGCGACCCTTTTCCTTGAGCGCGTCGAGCGGACCCCGGATGCGGAGGCCTACCGCTACCCGGTGCCCGCCGCCTCCGGCCAGGGCCCCGACGAGTGGAAGTCGCTCAGCTGGGCGCAGGCCGCCGAGCGGGTGTTCGGGATCGCCGCCGGCCTCATCGACCTCGGCGTCCAGCCGGAGGAGCGGATCGCGCTCGCCTCCTCGACCCGGGTCGAGTGGATCCTCGCCGACCTCGGCGTGATGTGCGCGGGCGCCGCCGTGACCACGGTCTACCCCCAGACCAACGCCGAGGAGTCGGCGTTCATCCTCTCCGACTCCGACTCGCGCGTCCTGATCGCGGAGGACGCCGCCCAGCTCGCCAAGGCCGTCGAGCGCCGCGCCGACCTGCCCCACCTCCACCACGTGGTCGTCATCGACCCCACGGGCGCCGACACCGACGACGAGTGGGTGCTGACCCTCGCCGACCTGGAGGCCCGCGGCAAGGCGTACCTGGAGAAGCACCCGGAGGCCGTCAAGGAGCGGGTCGGGGCGATCACCGCCGAGCAGCTCGCCACCCTCATCTACACCTCGGGCACCACCGGCCGCCCCAAGGGCGTCCGCCTCCCGCACGACAACTGGTCGTACATGGCGAAGGCCATCGCCGCCACCGGCCTGGTCACCCAGGACGACGTGCAGTACCTGTGGCTGCCGCTCGCCCACGTCTTCGGCAAGGTGCTCACCTCGGGCCAGATCGAGGTCGGCCACGTCACCGCCGTCGACGGGCGCATCGACAAGATCATCGTGAACCTGCCGGTCGTGCAGCCCACCTACATGGCCGCCGTCCCGCGCATCTTCGAGAAGGTCTACAACGGCGTCGCCGCCAAGGCCCGCGAGGGCGGCGGGGCCAAGTACAAGATCTTCCAGTGGGCGGCCGGGGTCGCCCGCGAGTACGCCAAGGTCACCCAGGACAACTTCCGCCGCACCGGCACCGCCTCCGCGCCCTTCGGCCTCGCCGCCAAGCACAAGGTCGCCGACGCGCTCGTCTACAAGAAGCTCCGCGAGGCCTTCGGCGGCCGGCTGCGCGCCGCCGTCTCCGGCTCCGTCGCGCTCGCCCCGGACATCGGCTACTTCTTCTCCGGCGCCGGCATCCACATCCTGGAGGGCTACGGCCTGACGGAGTCCTCCGCCGCCTCCTTCGTCAACCCGGGCGAGGCCTACCGCACCGGCACCGTCGGCAAGCCGCTGCCCGGCACCGAGGTCCGCATCGCCGACGACGGCGAGATCCTGCTGCGCAGCCCCGGCATCATGGAGGGCTACCACGGCCTGCCGGAGAAGACGGCGGAGGTCCTGGAGGCCGACGGCTGGTTCCACACCGGCGACATCGGCGAGCTGTCCGCCGACGGCTACCTGCGGATCACCGACCGCAAGAAGGACCTGTTCAAGACCTCCGGCGGCAAGTACATCGCCCCGACCGAGGTCGAGGGCCAGTTCAAGGCCGTCTGCCCGTTCGTCTCCAACATCGTGGTGCTCGGCGCCGACCGGAACTACTGCTCCGCGCTCATCGCCCTCGACGAGCCCGCCATCCTCGGCTGGGCGGCCGAGCACGAGCTCGGCGGTCTGTCGTACGCGGACGTCGTCGCCGCCCCGCAGACCCAGAAGCTCATCGAGGGCTACGTCGCCCGCCTCAACGAGGGGCTGCAGCGCTGGCAGACGATCAAGAAGTTCCGTCTGCTGCCGCGCGACCTCGACGTCGAGCACGGCGAGCTCACGCCCAGCCTCAAGATGAAGCGGCCGGTCGTGGAGCGGACCTACCAGCACCTGATCGAGGAGATGTACGAGGGGGCGCGCGAGGCCTGAGCCGGGCCACGCCCTTCTGAGCTGGGGTTTCCCCGGTTATCCACAGGTTCGACGGTCACGTCGGGCAGTACGGGACAATGGCTGCATGCCTTCCGTACTGCCCGATGGTGAGCCCATGCCCGAGGACGGGGCGCTGCCCGCCCACGCCCTGGAAGGGGCCGGCGAGCGGCCGCTCGGGTTCTATCTGCACGTGCCGTACTGCGCGACCCGCTGCGGCTACTGCGACTTCAACACGTACACCGCGAGCGAGCTGCGCGGTGCCGGCGGCGTGCTCGCCTCCCGCGACAACTACGCGGGCCAGGTCACCGAGGAGATACGGCTCGCCCGCAAGGTCCTCGGCGACGACCCGCGCCCGGTCCGGACCGTCTTCGTCGGCGGCGGCACGCCCACGCTGCTCGACGCGGGCGACCTGGTCGCGATGCTCGGGGCGATCCGGGACGAGTTCGGGCTCGCCGACGACGCCGAGGTGACGACCGAGGCGAATCCGGAGTCCGTCGACCCCGCGTACCTGGCCACGCTGCGCGAGGGCGGCTTCAACCGGATCTCCTTCGGGATGCAGAGCGCCCGGCAGCACGTGCTGAAGATCCTCGACCGCACCCACACCCCCGGGCGGCCCGAGGCCTGCGTCGCCGAGGCGCGGGCGGCCGGCTTCGAGCACGTCAACCTCGACCTCATCTACGGCACCCCCGGCGAGTCCGACGACGACTGGCAGGCCTCCCTCGACGCGGTGATCGGCGCCGGACCCGACCACGTCAGCGCCTACGCGCTCATCGTGGAGGAGGGCACCCAGCTGGCCCGGCGGATCCGCCGCGGCGAGATACCGATGACCGACGACGACGTCCACGCCGACCGGTATCTGATGGCGGAGGAGGTGCTCTCCGGGGCGGGCTTCGCGTGGTACGAGGTGTCCAACTGGGCCACCTCGGAGGCCGGGCGCTGCCTGCACAACGAGCTCTACTGGCGCGGCGCCGACTGGTGGGGCGCCGGGCCCGGCGCCCACAGTCACGTGGGCGGGGTGCGCTGGTGGAACGTCAAGCACCCGGGCGCGTACGCGGCGGCGCTCGGCGAGGGCCGCTCGCCCGGCGCCGGGCGCGAGGTGCTGTCGGCGGAGGACCGGCGAGTGGAGCGCGTCCTGCTGGAGCTGCGCCTGCGCGAAGGCTGCCCGCTGGAGCTGCTGAAGCCGGCGGGCCTGGCGGCGGCGGAACGGGCCCTCGCGGACGGACTCCTCGACGACGGCCCGTACGCCGAGGGACGGGCCGTCCTGACCCTGCGCGGCCGCCTGCTGGCCGACGCGGTGGTCCGGGACCTGGTCGACTAGCCGCCCGGGCGGGCCACCGCCCGGACGGCCGGGGCCGTGCGAACGGACCCCGCCCGCGCGGGCCCGTCCCCTGGCCCCGTCGGGCTACGGGGCCGTCACGAAGTCGATCAGTTCCTCCACCCGGCCCAGGAGCTCCGGCTCCAGGTCCTTGTACGAGGTCACCTTCGACAGGATGTGCTGCCAGGCCGCGCCGGTGTTCTCCGGCCAGCGCAGGGCGCGGCAGACGCCGGTCTTCCAGTCCTGGCCGCGGGGGACCGCGGGCCAGGCCGGGATGCCGACGGAGGAGGGCTTCACGGCCTCCCAGACGTCGATGTACGGGTGGCCGACCACCAGGACGTCGGGGGAGGTGACCCGGGCGGCGATGCGGGACTCCTTGGAGCCCGGCACCAGGTGGTCGACCAGGACGCCCAGGCGGGCGTCCGGGGCGGGCGCGAACTCGGCGACGATGGCCGGGAGGTCGTCGATGCCCTCCAGGTACTCCACGACGACGCCCTCGATGCGCAGGTCGTCGCCCCAGACCCGTTCCACCAGCTCGGCGTCGTGGCGGCCCTCGACGTAGATCCGCCCCGCCCGGGCCACCCGCGCCCGGGCGCCCGGGACCGCGATCGAGCCGGAGGCCGTACGGCTGGGCCGGGACGGGGCCGGGCGGGAGGGGCGGACCAGGGTGACGACCCGGCCCTCCAGGAGGAAGCCGCGCGGCTCCATCGGGAAGACCCGGTGCTTGCCGAAGCGGTCCTCCAGCGTCACCGTGTCCGCCTCGCAGCGGACCACGGCCCCGCAGAAGCCGGTCGCGGCCTCCTCCACGACGAGATCGTGGTCCGCCGGGACCTCCGGGACGGGCGACGGGCGCTTCCAGGGGGGCGTCAGATCCGGGTTGTAGCTGCGCATGGGCTCGATTCTGTTCTGTCCTGGGGCCCGGGTGGGGTCGTCGCATCCGGGCCGGACGGCCGAGGGGGCGTCAGATCCCGTCCCGGGGACGGGCATCCGGCCGACGCTACGACACCCCGAAGCGCCGTGCCAGCTCACCGCGCTGGCGCCGCACGAACGCGGCGTCCACCACCGCGCCGTGGCCCGGCACGTACGCCGCGTCCTCGCCGCCCAGGGACAGCAGCCGGTCCAGGGCCGCCGGCCAGCGGCCGGGGATCGCGTCCGGACCCGCCTGGGGCTCGCCGGACTCCTCGACCAGGTCGCCGCAGAAGACGACCTCCGGCGCGCCCGGCACGAAGACGGCCAGGTCGTGCCCCGAGTGGCCGGGGCCGACGTTGGCGAGCAGCACCTGGCGGCCGCCCAGGTCCAGGGTCCACTCGCCCGAGACCGTGTGGCGCGGCGCCACCAGGACCTCGGCCGCCTCCGCCGCGGTCCGCTCGTCCACGCCCTGCTGCACGGCGTCCCGGCACAGTGCCTCCCGCTCGCGCGGCAGCAGGGTGTCCATGCCCACCGCCCCGAAGACCTCCGCCCCGGCGAAGACCGCCGTGCCCAGCACGTGGTCGAAGTGCGGATGGCTCAGTGCGATATGCGTCACCCGGCGGTCGCCCGTCAGCGCCGCCACCTGGGCCCGCAGCTCGGCGCCCTCGGCGAGGCTCGATCCCGTGTCGCACAGGAGCACCGCGTCCCGCCCGACCACCAGGCCCACCGTGGCGTCCCAGCCCGGCAGCCGCCGCCTGCCGACGCCCTCCGCGAGCCGCTCCCAGCCGTACTCTTCCCATGCGATGTCCATGCGGCGACGCTAACCGCTGCGACCCCGCCGACCCGCCTCCTTGCCAGGAGCGATGTCGGCCGCCGTACACTGGCCGGGGGATTCCTGGCACTCGGGCAGGGCGAGTGCCAAAACCGGAAGAACCGGAACCGGATCGACAGCTGGAGGTGTGCGCGGTGCTCAGCGAACGCAGACTCGAGGTGCTGCGCGCCATCGTCCAGGACTACGTCGGGACGGAGGAGCCGGTGGGCTCCAAGGCGCTGACCGAGCGCCACAAGCTCGGCGTGTCGCCCGCCACCGTGCGCAACGACATGGCGGTGCTGGAGGAGGAGGGCTACATCGCCCAGCCTCACACCAGCGCCGGGCGCATCCCCACCGACAAGGGCTACCGCCTCTTCGTGGACCGGCTGGCCGGCGTCAAGCCGCTGTCGACCCCCGAGCGGCGGGCGATCCACAACTTCCTCGACGGAGCCGTCGACCTCGACGACGTCGTCGGCCGCACGGTGCGGCTGCTCGCGCAGCTCACCCGGCAGGTCGCGGTGGTGCAGTACCCCTCGCTGACCCGTTCGACGGTCCGGCACGTGGAACTGCTGTCGCTGGCTCCCGCCCGGCTGATGCTGGTGCTCATCACCGACACCGGCCGGGTCGAGCAGCGGGTGATCGACTGCCCGGCGCCCTTCGGCGAGACCTCGCTGGCCGACCTGCGGGCCCGGCTCAACAGCCGGGTCGTCGGCCGCCGCTTCGCGGACGTGCCGCAGCTGGTGCAGGACCTGCCGGAGTCCTTCGAGGAGGTCGAGGACCGCGGCACGGTCACGACCGTGCTGGCGACCCTCCTCGAAACGCTCGTGGAGGAGCAGGAGGAGCGGCTCATGATCGGCGGCACCGCCAATCTGACCCGCTTCGGACACGACTTCCCCCTGACGATCAGGCCCGTCCTGGAAGCCCTGGAGGAGCAGGTCGTGCTCCTCAAGCTGCTCGGCGAGGCCAAGGAATCGGGCATGACCGTACGCATCGGGCACGAGATCGCCCACGAGGGGCTGACGTCCACGTCGGTCGTCTCGGTCGGCTACGGTTCCGGCGGCGAGGCAGTCGCCAAACTCGGCGTGGTCGGACCGACCCGCATGGACTACCCCGGAACGATGGGAGCGGTACGCGCAGTGGCACGTTACGTCGGACAGATCCTGGCGGAGTCGTAAGTGGCCACGGACTACTACGCCGTACTCGGCGTACGCCGCGACGCGTCGCAGGACGAGATCAAGAAGGCCTTCCGCCGACTCGCCCGCGAGCTTCACCCGGACGTGAACCCGGACCCGAAGACCCAGGAGCGGTTCAAGGAGATCAACGCCGCTTACGAGGTGCTGTCGGACCCGCAGAAGAAGCAGGTCTACGACCTCGGCGGCGACCCGCTCTCCGCCTCGGGCGGCGGTGGCGCCGGCGGCTTCGGCGCGGGCGGCTTCGGGAACTTCTCGGACATCATGGACGCCTTCTTCGGGACGGCGTCCCAGCGCGGCCCGCGCTCGCGCACCCGGCGCGGCCAGGACGCGATGATCCGCCTGGAGATCACCCTCGACGAGGCCGCGTTCGGCACGACGAAGGACATCCAGGTCGACACGGCCGTGGTCTGCACCACCTGCTCCGGGGAGGGCGCCGCGCCCGGCACCTCCGCGCAGACCTGTGACATGTGCCGCGGCCGCGGTGAGGTCTCCCAGGTCACCCGGTCCTTCCTCGGCCAGGTCATGACCTCCCGCCCCTGCCCGCAGTGCCAGGGCTTCGGCACCGTCGTCCCGACCCCGTGCCCCGAGTGCGCGGGCGACGGCCGGGTCCGCTCCCGCCGCACGCTCACGGTCAAGATCCCGGCCGGTGTCGACAACGGCACCCGGATCCAGCTGGCCGGCGAGGGCGAGGTCGGCCCCGGCGGCGGCCCCGCCGGCGACCTGTACGTCGAGATCCACGAGACCCCGCACGAGGTCTTCCAGCGGCGCGGCGACGACCTGCACTGCACGGTCACCATCCCGATGACGGCCGCCGCGCTCGGCACGAAGGTGCAGCTCCAGACCCTGGACGGTCTCGAGGACGTCGACATCCGCCCGGGCACCCAGTCCGGCCAGTCGATCCCGCTGCACGGCCGCGGCGTCACCCACCTGCGCGGCAACGGCCGGGGCGACCTGATCGTCCACGTCGAGGTGCAGACCCCGTCCAAGCTGGACCCGGAGCAGGAGCGCCTGCTCCGCGAGCTGGCCAAGCTGCGCGGCGAGGAGCGCCCGACGGGGCAGTTCCAGCCCGGGCAGCAGGGGCTGTTCTCGCGACTGAAGGACGCGTTCAACGGGCGCTGAGCCCGGCTTCGTTCCGTCCGAGGGCGGTCCCGCAGCGTGCGGGGCCGCCCTCCCGCGTACCCCCTCCCGGCGCCGTCGCGCCCCTCCCGCGTACCCCCTCGTCGGCCGATTCGGCGCGTCCGCGCGGGCATGGCACGATGCCTGCATGTCCACCGCACTGAACGATCTCTTTCGTCATCCGATCGTGCAGGCCCCCATGGCGGGTGGCGCCTCCTCTCCCGAGCTCGTCGGTGCCGTGTGCGAGGCGGGAGCCCTCGGGTTCCTGGCCGGCGGCTACAAGACCGCGGGCGGGCTGTACCAGGAGATCAAGCGGGTCCGCGGCCTCACCGCGCGGGCGTTCGGGGTCAACCTCTTCATGCCGCAGAGCGGACAGCCCGCCGACCCCGCCGCCGTCGAGGTCTACCGGCACCAGCTGGCCGGCGAGGCCGGCTGGTACGACACCGAGCTCGGCGACCCCGACCAGGGCCGCGACGACGGGTACGAGGCCAAGCTGGCGATCCTCCTGGACGACCCGGTGCCGGTGGTCTCCTTCACCTTCGGCTGTCCCGACCGCGACGCGCTCGACGCCTTCGCCCGGGTCGGTACGTTCACGATCGTCACCGTCACCTCCGCCGAGGAGGCCCGCACCGCCCAGCGCGCCGGGGCCGACGCCCTGTGCGTGCAGGGCACCGAGGCGGGCGGGCACCAGGGCACCCACCGCGACGACCCGGCCGACGGGCCGTCCGCCGGCAGCGGCGGCGGGCTGCTCGCGCTGCTCACCGAGGTGCGCGAGAGCGTCCGGCTGCCGATCGTCGCCACCGGCGGGATCATGCGCGGCCGCCAGATCGCCGCCGTCCTCGCCGCCGGCGCCGACGCCGCCCAGCTGGGCACCGCCTTCCTGCCCTGCCCCGAGTCCGGCGCGGACCCGCTGCACAAGCGGGCCCTGACCGACCCGCTGTTCACCCGCACCGAACTCACCCGGGCCTTCTCGGGCCGCCCGGCCCGCGGCCTGGTCAACCGCTTCATGCGCGAGCACGGGCCGTACGCCCCCGCCGCCTACCCCGAGGTCCACCACCTCACCGCCCCGCTGCGCAAGGCCGCCGCGACCGCCGGCGACCCGCAGGGCATGGCCCTGTGGGCCGGGCAGGGCCACCGCCTGGCCCGGGACCTCCCGGCCGGCCGGCTCGTCGAGGTCCTCGCCGAAGAACTCCACACCGCCCTCGCAAGCTCCAGGAGCGCCTCGTGACCGCACCCGTCTTCGTCGTCGACACCGTCCCCCCGCCGGGCGGTTTCCTCCTCGACGGGCCCGAGGGCCGCCACGCGGTGTCCGTGAAGCGGCTGCGCGCGGGCGAGGAGCTGGTGCTGACCGACGGGAACGGCGCCTGGGCCGCGTGCACGGTCGCCGCCGCCGAGGGCAAGGACCAGCTGACCGTCGAGGTCACCGCCGTCCACGAGGACCCGGCGCCCGCGCCCCGCATCACCGTCGTCCAGGCCCTCCCCAAGGGCGACCGCGGCGAGCTGGCCGTCGAGACCATGACGGAGACCGGCGTGGACGCGATCGTGCCGTGGGCCGCGTCCCGCTGCATCACCCAGTGGAAGGGCGAGCGCGGGCTCAAGGCCCTCGCCAAGTGGCGGGCGACGGCCCGCGAGTCCGGCAAGCAGTCCCGCCGCACCCGCTTCCCCGAGGTCGCCGACGCGATGAGCGGCAAGCAGGTCGCCGCCCTCCTCGCCGGCGCGGACTTCGCGGCCGTGCTGCACGAGGACAGGGAGCACCCGAGCGGGGCGCTCGCCACCGCCGAACTCCCCGCGCGGGGCGAGATCGTGCTCGTCGTCGGGCCCGAAGGGGGCGTGTCGCCGGAGGAGTTGGCGCTCTTCGAGGAGGCCGGCGCCAAGCCGTACCGCCTCGGCCACAGCGTGCTGCGCACCTCCACCGCGGGCACGGCGGCGGCCGCGCTCGTGCTGGGCCGCACCGGGCGCTGGTCGTAGGGGCGACGTGACCTGCCGGACTCTTCCCGGCCCCGGCCCCGCCCCGGCGGGGTCCCGATAGCATGCGCGGGTACTGATCAACGGAGTCGAGGAGGACCGGGCCATGGCCGGAGAGCCGCAGAGCGACTGCCTGTTCTGCAAGATCGTGGAAGGGGAGGTCCCGGCGACGATCGTGCGCGAGACGGAGACGACCGTCGCGTTCCGCGACATCAACCCCCAGGCACCCACCCACGTCCTGGTCATCCCGCGCCTGCACTACCCGGACGCCGCCTCCCTCGCCGCCGCCGCGCCGACGGTCGCCGCGGACGTGCTGCGCGAGGCCGGCGAGGTCGCCGCGGAGGAGAAGATCGACGGCCACGGCTTCCGGATCGTGTTCAACACCGGCGCCGGCGCCGGCCAGACCGTCTTCCACGCCCACGCGCACGTCCTCGGCGGCCGCGGCCTCAACTGGCCCCCCGGATAGGACCGGACGTCACCGTGTCCGTACGCGAACTGGTCGTCCTCGGCACCGCGAGCCAGGTGCCGACCCGGCACCGCAACCACAACGGCTACCTGCTGCGCTGGGACGGGCAGGGCATCCTCTTCGACCCCGGCGAGGGCACCCAGCGGCAGATGCTGAGGGCCGGGGTCGCGGCGCACGACCTCGACCGGATCTGCGTCACGCACTTCCACGGCGACCACTCGCTCGGCCTGGCCGGGGTGATCCAGCGGATCAACCTCGACCAGGTCCCGCACCCGGTCACCGCGCACTACCCGGCGAGCGGGCAGCGCTTCTTCGAGCGGCTGCGGTACGCCACGGCCTACCGCGAGACCGTACGGCTGAGCGAGGCGCCGGTCGACGCCGACGGGCCGCTCGCGGTCACCGGGGCGTACACCCTCGACGCCCGGCTGCTCTCCCACCCCGTGGAGTCCTACGGCTACCGGCTCACCGAGCCGGACGGCCGCCGCATCCTGCCCGAGCGGCTCGCCGCGCACGGCATCAAGGGCCCCGACGTCGGCCGGATCCAGCGCGAGGGGGTGCTGGACGGCGTGACCCTCGACGAGGTGAGCGAGGTCCGGCGCGGCCAGCGCTTCGCCTTCGTGATGGACACCCGGCTGTGCGACGGGGTGTACGCGCTCGCCGAGGGCGCCGACATGCTCGTCATCGAGTCGACCTTCCTCGACGAGGACGTCCGGCTCGCCACCGACCACGGGCACCTGACGGCCGGCCAGGCCGCGGCGGTCGCCCGGGACGCGGGCGTGCGCCATCTCGTCCTGACCCACTTCTCGCAGCGGTACTCCGATCCCGCGGAGTTCGAGCGGCAGGCGCGGGCGGCCGGGTTCGAGGGCGAGCTGAGCATCGCCCAGGACCTGATGCGGATCCCCGTACCCAAGCGCTAGACCAGAAAGCACCAGCACCATGCCCGTACCCAAGGCCGAACTGCACCTCCACATCGAGGGGACCCTCGAACCCGAGCTGGCCTTCGCCCTCGCCGCGCGCAACGGCGTCACCCTGCCGTACGCGGACACCGAGGCCCTGCGCGAGGCCTACCGCTTCAGCGACCTGCAGTCCTTCCTGGACCTGTACTACGGCCTGATGGCGGTCCTGCGCACCGCCGAGGACTTCACCGAGCTCGCCGACGCCTACCTCGCGCGGGCCGGGGAGCAGGGCGTGCGGCACGCCGAGATCTTCTTCGACCCGCAGGCGCACACGGCCCGCGGGGTCCCGTTCGGGGTCGTGGTGGAGGGGCTCTGCGCCGCCCTCGACCGTGCGGAGGAGCGGTACGGGATCTCCACCCGGCTGATCATGTGCTTCCTGCGCGACGAGTCGGCCGAGTCCGCGATGGCGACCCTGGAGGCCGCGAAGCCGTACCTCGGCCGGATCACGGGGGTGGGCCTCGACTCGGCGGAGGTCGGTCACCCGCCGGCGAAGTTCCGCGAGGTGTACGAGGAGGCCGCCCGGCTCGGTCTGCGCCGGGTCGCGCACGCGGGAGAGGAGGGTCCGGCGGCGTACGTCCGCGAGGCGCTGGACGTCCTCGGCGTGGAGCGGATCGACCACGGGCTGCGCTGCCTGGAGGACCCCGAGCTGGTCGAGCGGCTGGCGCGGGAGCGGGTGCCGCTGACGCTCTGCCCGCTGTCCAACGTGCGGCTGCGGGCGATCGACGCCATCGGGGACCACCCGCTGCGGACGATGCTGGCGGCCGGGCTCGTGGCGACGGTCAACTCCGACGACCCCGCGTACTTCGGGGGCTACGTGGAGGACAACTTCGACGCGGTGCGGGACGCGCTGGGGCTGGGCGAGGAGGAGCTGCGGACCCTGGCGCGGAACTCGTTCCTGGCGGCGTTCCTGGAGGACGACGAGGAGTTGCGGGGGCGGTATCTCGCGGAGGTCGAGGCGTACGGGTTCGGGGCGTAGGCGGGGCGTAGGCGGGGCGTCGGGATCGGCCGGACGGGGGCGCCCGCGGCGGGCTCTCCCCGCCCGCCCCTTCCCGGACCGGGGCTCCGCCCAGGACCCCGCGCCTCGAACACCGGCGGGGCCGGATGCGCCTCACACGCCTGCGGGGCTGGGTTTCGGGACGGCGACGACCTCCCGCCCGGGAGCCGGCACCGGCAGCGCCGGGCGGCCCGCCGCGTGCCGGGCCACCGCCGTCATGGGGGCCGCCACGGCGAGGAGCAGGGCGCACAGGGCCAGGCCCATGCCGGGGTAGCCGGCCGTCTCCGCGAGGAGGCTGCCGGTGACGGGGCCGCAGGCCACGCCGAGGGAGGAGGCCGAGCCGACCAGGACGGCCCAGCGGCCGCGCGGGTCGAGGGAGGCGGCGAGGCCGAGCAGGTAGGACAGGACGACCGGGTAGACCGCGTTCCACAGGATCTCGCCGGTCGCGAAGGCGTACGGGCCCTCGGCCGCCGAGCTGAGCAGCACGCACAGGGCGATGACGGCCGTGCCGGCGCCGATGGTGAGCGCGCGGCCGAGGCGTCGGCCGAGAGCCCCGGCCACGGTCACGCCGGCCAGGCCGGCGCCGAGGGCGACGGCGAAGACCAGCCCGAGGGCGACCTCGGAGAGGCCCGCCTGGGTGAGGCCGATGCGGCCGCTGACGCCCCAGAGCGCGTTCTGCGCCATCGACCAGCAGAGGATCGAGCCCGCGAGCACGGCTCCGGCGCGGGGGTACGGCAAGGGCGCCGAGGCGGGCGCGAGCGGGGTGCTCGTGGCCGGGGCGGCCGGCCCGGACAGCCGTCCCGTCACCGGCCACACCAGTGCCGCGGCCACCGCTATGGCCGCGAAGGGCAGCATGTGGCCGCCGCCCAGGTGCGGCAGCGTCAGGTAGAGGGCGCCCGCCGTCGCGGAGACGGTGAGGAGGCCCAGGGTGGCCGCGCGGTGGGGGTCGGGGCGGCCGGCGATGCCCGCCGCGGCGACGGCGGTCGCGGTGCCGGAGCCGAAGCCGCCGAGGACCGCGCCCGCCACGACCGGCGGCACCGTGCCGCTCGCGGCGGCCGTCCCGTACCCCAGGACCATGGCGAGCAGGCCGAGGCGGGCGGCCCGGCGGGGGCCGATCCGTTCCACGCGGGAGGCCAGGGTGAAGCCGGCGCCGGCGGAGCCGAGCAGCAGGATCGAGCCGATCAGACCGGCTTGGGCGGTACTGAGGGCGAGCCCGGCGGAGAGCCTGCCGACGACCGTCGGCAGCAGGTACGGGGCGAGGTATCCGGCCGTGAAAAGGGCGACGAGGGCCCCCAGGGCACGCGGGCGCGCGGGCATGGGCGTTCCAGGGACTGAACGGGGAAATGAGATGGCGCCCGGTGATCCACGGGGTCGCGGCACCATGTGTATCAAGCATCCGAGTGGGCGGAGAAGGCGTTGTCCCCCGATTGGATCTGTGAGACGGGTCACGATCGGTTTGGACTGGGATTCGATGGGTATCAAGCGGCGACCTCGTTGCGTCACCCCTGCCCCGCCACCCCCTTCGGGCACACTGTCCGGATCAGCACCAGGGTGCCGATCCGCCGCACCACGACCGGGGAGCCTGCCGTGACCGAACGCGACACCGACGTCGACCCGCTGGTCCGGCTGCGCGAGCCGACCGACCCGGACTGCGACGTCTTCCTCACGGGCACGGTCTTCCTCGACATCATCTTCACCGGCCTCGACAGCGCCCCCGTGCGCGGCACCGAGTCCTGGGCCCGGGGGATGGGGTCGAGCCCCGGCGGCGTCGCCAACATGGCCACCGCGCTCGCCCGGCTGGGGCTGCGCACCTCGCTCGCCGCCGCGTTCGGCGACGACCACTACGGCGAGTACTGCTGGGACGCCCTGGAGCAGGGCGAGGGGATCGACCTCTCGCTGTCGCGGACCGTGCCCGGCTGGCACTCGCCGGTCACCGTCTCCATGGCGTACGAGGGCGAGCGCACCATGGTGTCCCACGGGCACGCCGCCCCGCCGCTCGACGGCTCCCTGCCGGCCTACCCCACGCACGCCTACCCGCCGCACGCCCGCGCCGCCGTCGCCTCCCTGGTGCCCGGCCGCAGCGAGGAGTGGGTGGCCCGGGCCGCCCGCGGCGGCGCCAAGGTCTTCGCCGACGTCGGGTGGGACGACACGGGCCGGTGGGACCTGGCGGGCCTCGCCGACCTGGAGCACTGCGAGGCCTTCCTGCCCAACGCGGCCGAGGCGATGCGCTACACCCGCACCGACTGCCCGCGCGCCGCCGCCCGGGCCCTCGCCGACAAGGTGCGGTACGCCGTCGTCACGCTGGGCTCCGAGGGGGCCTACGCCGTGGACGGGGCCACCGGCGAGACCGCCGAGGTGCCCGCGATCCAGGTGGCCGCGCTCGACCCGACCGGCGCCGGGGACGTCTTCGTCGCCGGCTTCGTCACCGGCACCCTGGCCGGCTGGCCGCTCGCCGACCGGCTCGCCTTCGCCGGGCTGACCGCCGCGCTGTCCGTGCAGGAGTTCGGCGGCTCGCTCTCGGCGCCCACCTGGGGCGAGATCGCCGCCTGGTGGCAGACCGTCCAGGGCCACGAGGGCCAGGACCCGGAGGCGCTGCGCAGCCGCTACGCCTTCCTGGAGCGGTTGCTGCCGGTCCCGGACCGCGCCTGGCCGCTGCGCCGCGCGGTGCCCACCATCGGTTTCCGGGCCGCGGCCTCCTAGGACGGGAGCCCGGGAAGGCGCCCGCCGTAAACCGCTTCGGGGTTGTCCGTACCGAGTCGTAGGCTTGGTACCCGAGAGGTTGTCGAGCAGCGAGAACCCTGCAACGGGAGGTATGCGCAGGCCTCAGTGCCGGCCCATGACTCAGACACCCACAGCCCACAACGGAGCGCCCCTCGACGGGACGCCCGGACAGGCCCGCGCGCTCTTCACCGTCCCCGCCAAGCACCCCATGGTGACCGTCCTCGGGTCGGGAGACGCCCTGCTGCGCGTGATCGAGGACTCGTTCCCGCAGGCGGACATCCACGTCCGGGGGAACCAGGTCACCGCGGTCGGGGACGCCGCGGAAGTCGCGCTGATCCAGCGCCTGTTCGACGAGATGATGCTGGTGCTCCGCACCGGTCAGCCGATGACGGAGGACGCAGTGGAACGCTCGATCGCCATGCTCAGGGCGAGCGAGGACGGTCAGGGGGAGGGCGGCCAGGAGACCCCGGCCGAGGTGCTCACGCAGAACATCCTCTCCAGCCGTGGTCGCACGATCCGCCCCAAGACCCTCAACCAGAAGCGCTACGTCGACTCCATCGACAAGCACACCATCGTCTTCGGCATCGGCCCCGCCGGTACCGGAAAGACCTACCTGGCCATGGCCAAGGCGGTCCAGGCCCTGCAGTCCAAGCAGGTCACCCGGATCATCCTGACCCGGCCGGCCGTCGAGGCGGGCGAGCGGCTCGGATTCCTGCCGGGCACGCTCTACGAGAAGATCGACCCGTACCTGCGGCCGCTCTACGACGCGCTGCACGACATGCTCGACCCCGACTCGATCCCCAAGCTGATGGCGAACGGGACGATCGAGGTCGCGCCGCTGGCGTACATGCGGGGCCGGACGCTCAACGACGCGTTCATCATCCTCGACGAGGCGCAGAACACCAGTCCCGAGCAGATGAAGATGTTCCTCACCCGCCTCGGCTTCGACTCGAAGATCGTCATCACCGGTGACATCACCCAGGTCGACCTCCCGGGCGGTACGAAGAGCGGTCTGCGCCAGGTCAGGGACATCCTGGAGGGGGTCCCGGACGTCCACTTCTCGACGCTCACGTCGCAGGATGTCGTACGGCACAAGCTCGTCGGCCGTATCGTCGACGCGTACGAGCAGTACGACATCCGCAACCAGGGCCGCGACGCGGGCCGTGGCGAGAGCCGCGGCCGCGGCCGCAACGGGAAGTAGAAACAGCAGCACATGTCGATCGACGTCAACAACGAGTCCGGAACCGAGGTCGACGAGCAGGCGATCCTCGACATCGCCCGCTACGCGCTCGCCCGCATGCGGATCCACCCGCTCTCCGAGCTCTCGGTGATCGTGGTGGACGCCGACGCGATGGAGCAGCTCCACATCCAGTGGATGGACCTCCCGGGCCCGACGGACGTCATGTCCTTCCCGATGGACGAGCTCCGGCCGCCCCAGAAGGACGACGAGGAGCCCCCGCAGGGGCTCCTCGGCGACATCGTGCTCTGCCCCGAGGTCGCCACCCAGCAGGGCAAGGACGCCCCGACGCAGCACTCCATGGACGAGGAGCTCCAGCTCCTCACCGTCCACGGGGTGCTGCACCTGCTGGGCTACGACCACGAGGAGCCGGACGAGAAGGCCGAGATGTTCGGTCTCCAGGCCGCCATCGTGGACGGCTGGCGCGCGGAGAAGGGCCTGACCGGCCCGTCCCCGGCCCCCACCGTCTCCTGAGCGGGCGGCCATGAGTGCTCAGCTGATCCTGGGCGCGGTCGCCCTGGTCGTCGTCGCCTGGCTCGCCGCCTGCGCCGAGGCCGGCATCGCCCGCGTCTCCAGCTTCCGCGCCGCCGAGGCCGTGCGGTCCGGGCGGCGCGGCGCCGAGAAGCTCGCGCAGGTCGCCGCCGACCCGACCCGCTACCTCAACGTGGCGCTGCTCGTCCGGGTCGCCTGCGAGATGGCGGCCGGCGTGCTCGTCACGTACGCCTGCCTGGAGGAGTTCCCGGAGACCTGGGAGGCGCTGCTCGTCGCCATCGCCGTCATGGTGCTGGTGTCGTACGTCGCCGTCGGCGTCTCCCCGCGCACCATCGGGCGCCAGCACCCGCTGAACACGGCGACCGCCGCCGCGTACGTGCTGCTGCCGCTGGCCCGGATCATGGGGCCGATCCCGCAGCTGCTCATCCTCATCGGCAACGCGCTCACGCCCGGCAAGGGCTTCCGCAAGGGCCCGTTCGCCTCCGAGGCCGAGCTGCGCGCGATGGTCGACCTCGCCGAGCAGGAGTCGCTCATCGAGGACGACGAGCGCCGCATGGTGCACTCCGTCTTCGAGCTGGGCGACACCCTGGTGCGCGAGGTGATGGTGCCGCGCACCGACCTGGTCTGCATCGAGCGCTACAAGACCGTCCGCCAGGCGCTCACCCTCGCGCTGCGCTCCGGCTTCTCCCGCATCCCGGTGACCGGGGAGAACGAGGACGACATCGTCGGCATCGTGTATCTGAAGGACCTGGTCCGCAAGACGCACATCAACCGGGACGCCGAGGCGGACCTGGTGTCCACGGCGATGCGCCCGGCGGCCTTCGTGCCCGACACCAAGAACGCGGGCGACCTGCTGCGCGAGATGCAGCAGGAGCGCAACCACGTCGCCGTCGTCATCGACGAGTACGGCGGCACGGCCGGGATCGTCACCATCGAGGACATCCTGGAGGAGATCGTCGGCGAGATCACCGACGAGTACGACCGGGAGCTGCCGCCCGTCGAGGAGCTCGGCGACGACCGCTACCGGGTCACCGCCCGCCTCGACATCGGCGACCTCGGCGAGCTCTACGGCTTCGGGCCGGACGAGTACGACGACGAGGACGTGGAGACCGTCGGCGGACTGCTCGCCAAGGCCCTCGGCCGGGTGCCGATCGCCGGGGCCAACGCCGTGGTGGAGCTGCCGGACAAGCGGCGGCTGCGGCTGACCGCCGAGTCCCCGGCCGGCCGCCGGAACAAGATCGTGACCGTGCTCGCCGAACCGGTCGAGCCGGCCGGCGCCGAGGAGGACCCGGAGTCGTGACCCCCGACCAGCTGCGCGCCTTCTGCCTGGACTTCAACGACGCGACGGAGGAGTTCCCCTTCACGCCGGAGACCTCCGTCTTCAAGGTCGCCGGGAAGATGTTCGCGCTGGCCGCGCTCGACTCCGAGCCGCTGCGGGTCAACCTCAAGTGCGATCCGGACGACGCCGTACGGCTCCGCGAGGAGCACCCGGCGATCGCGCCCGGCTACCACATGAACAAGCGGCACTGGAACACCGTGACCGTCGACGAACTCCCGGACCGGATGGTCCGGGAGCTCGTCGAGGACTCGTACGACCTCGTGGTCGCCGGACTGCCGAAGGCGGTACGGCTCCGCCTCGACCGCCCCTGAGTCACCGGCGGCGCAGGCCGAGGGCGACCAGGACGGCCGTGCCGAGCACGATCGCCGCGTCCAGGGCGAGGACCGTGCGGACACCTCCGTACAGGCTCCCGCCCGTGGTGGCGAGCACCCCGAGCAGCGGGATGCCGACCGTGATGCCGACCTGCTGGGTCGTGGTCACCAGACCGGTCGCCAGGCCCTGCTCCTCGTCCGGCACGCCGGAGGTGACGGTCACGCCGTACGCGATGATCGCGCCCAGGTGGCACATCGAGGCCAGCGAGACGAAGACGGCGGCCAGGACCGCGCCCGAGGCGGAGCCGATGCCCAGGATCGCCGCCGTGAACAGGCCCTGACCGACGAGGGAGAGGACCAGGGTGCGGCGGGCGCCGAAGCGGCCGATCACCCTCGGGGCGAGCGAGCCGGCGAAGACCGACACGAGGCCCTGGACGCCGAAGACCAGACCGGTGAGGAAGCCGGAGAGGCCCAGCGTCTCCTGCAGGTACAGGGTCAGCACGAAGACGACCGTCGACATCATCGAGAAGGTGACGAGCCCGCCCACGTTGCCGAAGGCGACCGTGCGCCGCCTCAGCATCGGCAGCGACACCAGCGGGGAGGGGCTGCGGGACCCACGACCGCGAACGCCGTCAGCAGGGCCAGGCCCGCGACCAGGGTGACCAGGACGTCGGCGCCGCCGAAGCCGCGCTCGGCCGCGGTCGACAGGGCGTAGATCAGCGAGAGCAGACCGCCGGTGACGGTCACCGCGCCCGGCACGTCCAGCTTCGGCCGGTCCGGGGTCCGGGACTCGGGCAGCAGGCCCGGCGCCAGCGGCAGCACGATCAGGCTGAACAGGGTGAGCAGGCCCATGGTGGAGCGCCAGCCCAGGGTGTCGGTCATGACCCCGCCGAGCACCATGCCGACCGTGAAGCCCAGCGACAGCAGGGTGCCGGAGATGCCGAGCGCCCGGTCGCGCTGCGGGCCCTCGGGGAAGGTGGTGGTCAGCAGGGACATGCCGGTCGGCACGATCGCCGCCGCGCCGACGCCCTGCAGGGCGCGGGCGGTGAGGAAGGAGGCCGGGTCCCAGGCGAGGGTGGCGAGCAGGGAGGCCGCGCCGAACAGCCCGAGACCGGCGAGGAACAGCTTCTTGCGCCCGTAGAGGTCGCCGAGCCGGCCGGACAGCAGCAGGAAGCCGCCGGAGGGCAGGGCGAAGGCGGTGACCGCCCACTGCAGGGCGGCGGGGCTGAGGCCGAGGTCGGCGCCGAGCACGGGCAGGGCGACGTTCAGGACGGAGAAGTCCAGCGCCACCATGAACTGGGCGGCGCACAGCACGATCAGGATGAGCCGGGCGCGGCCGGAGAGGGCCGGGGGAGCGGGCGCGGGATCGGGGGCGGGGGTGGTCTGCGGGGTCGGGCGGGAGGTCACTGTTGCCATGCCCACGACTCTCGTGGCCCGGGAACAAAGGTGGGGAGCGGGTACTTATCCTGTTGGTCGCACCACCAGGCATCCAGGGGGAGGAAGCGCACGTGGCCACGGCACTGGAGAGCACCGCCGCCAAGGCGCACCGACTGGCCGAGCTCCGCGAGTTCCTGATGAGCCGTCGGGCCCGGGTGAGCCCCGCCGAGGCGGGCCTGCCGGACGGCGGCGCCCGCCGCCGCACCCCCGGGCTGCGCCGCGAGGAGGTCGCCGTCCTCGCCGGGGTCGGGGTGTCCTGGTACCAGTGGCTGGAGCAGGGCCGGGACATCACGGTGTCGCCGCAGGTCCTGGACTCGGTGGCGCGGGTGCTGCGGCTCAGCCCGGTCGAGCGGCGCCATCTGTACGTGCTCGCGGCGCTCAACCCGCCGGCGCCGGAGCTCGCCCCGGAGGACCGGGACATGTGCCACGGGCTGCGGCGGCTGATCGACACCTGGATGCCGTTCCCGGCGCACATCATGGACCAGTACTGGAACACCGTGATGTACAACGACGCGGCGGCGATCGTGCTCGGCATGCGGCCGGAGATCGTGCAGAACTGCCTGATCGCCTTCTTCACGGACCCGATCTACCGGGTGCGCTCGCCCCGCTGGTGCGAGCTCGCGCCGAAGGTCGTCGCGCAGTTCCGCTCGGCCTGCTCGGAGTGCCCGGACGACGAGGGCTTCCGGCAGGTGGTCGAGGAGGCCAAGGCGGCGAGCGCGGAGTTCGCCGAGCTGTGGGAGCGCCGGGACATCCTGCCGGGCGGCCAGAACCGCAAGGAGATGGACCACCCGCTGGTCGGCCCGCTGGTGGTGGAGGCCACCCAGCTGCGCGTCCCGGCCCGCCCCGACCTGGTGATCGTCCTGCACACCCCGCTCCAGGAGGCGGACACGGCCGCCAAGCTGGAGTGGCTGGTCTCCCCGGAGGGCCGGCGCGGGGCGATGTACCCGGTGGCGGGCTGAGCGGACGCCCTGGGCTCGGTGTACGGGGGCGGGGCTGAGCCGGCCGGTGTCCGGGGCCGGTGTCCGCAGGCCGGTAGGCCGGTGTCCGCGGGTCGGGCGGCCGCCCGTGGGCGGAGGGGTCCGACCTATCCTCGGATCATGACACTCAACCGCGAGCACGACGACCTCGGCGCAGAGGACCTCAAGATCATCACGCTGGCGCGCAGCGCCCGCGCCCGCAACGGGGTGCCGGAGGGTGCGGCGGTGCGCGACGAGACCGGGCGGACGTACGTCGCGGGCACGGTCGAGCTGGAGTCGCTCAAGCTGAGCGCGCTGCAGACCGCGGTCGCCATGGCGGTGGCCAGCGGTGCCCAGTCGCTGGAGGCCGCGGCCGTCGTCTCCGCCGCGGAGGCCGCGTCCGACGCGGACCGCGCGGCGGTGCGGGACCTGGGCGGGCCGGAGACCCCGGTGCTGCTGGCCGGTACGGACGGGCGGCTGAAGGCGGCGGTCTCCGCGGGCTGAGGCCCGTATCCGCTCGTGCGCGTGTGCGTCGAGGGGCCCGGTACGCGTCCCGTGCCGGGCCTCTTGCGCGTTTGTGAAGGATCAACGGAACTTCTCTTGCCTTCCCCGCTCCGGTGCGCATCAATAACAGCGACCGGTCCGACGGGCCGTCAGATCTCCTCGCAGACGCAGTGTCCGCACCCCTGCGTTCGTCATCGGAAGGGGTACGACCTCGCCATGAGAAGCGGAAGCAGAAACAGAAACGTC
Source organism: Streptomyces showdoensis (assembly GCF_039535475.1). NCBI lineage: Bacteria > Bacillati > Actinomycetota > Actinomycetes > Kitasatosporales > Streptomycetaceae > Streptomyces > Streptomyces showdoensis. The sequence goes on from NZ_BAAAXG010000026.1 coordinate 3,037,544, forward strand.
TTAGGGACCGCCGCGGTGCTCGCCGGAGCGCTCGCCGCCGCCGGCCTCGCCTTCGCGCCGGGCGCCTACGCCGTGTCGCCCGGTTCGGCCACGGCGACCTATGACTGCGGGTCCTGGGGCGGCGGCAGCGCCACCCTCACCGCCACGCAGAGCGGCACGTCCGCGACGATCACGATCACCTCGGCGGTGAAGACGCCGATCTCGGTCGGCAAGGACACCATCAGCTCCACCCTGACCCTGGCCAAGGCCGGCGGCGGTACGCGGGTGTTCACCGGGACCAAGAACCCGGCGATCCCCGCGAACACCTCGGTCACCATGGGCCCGCTCAGTGGGACGGTCGCCTCCGGCGACAGCCTCAACTCCTACTTCGCGGGCACCGCGCTCAAGATGGTGATCTTCGGCGTCACCGTGAACTGCGACGCGCTCACCTCGCAGTCGCCCGGGCCCTTCGTGTTCAGCTGATCCCTCCCCGCACGGCCGACCGGTACCGCCGAGGGCGGTGCCGGTCGCTGCTGTGTCCACCGGTCCTGACCTGCGGGTATCCGGGGATGCGGTGATCTTGACAGTATCTGATGGGTCATCAGTCGATGCATTTCGATTCCATTGACTTCTCTCGGCCCGCAGCCGTCAATGGCGCCCTCTCATCCCTCAGGAGGGGACCCACATGGCATTCGAACGAAGCCGCGCGGCGGCTCGAAGACGGCGTCGCTGGACGGCCGTCCTCGGCGCCACCGCGCTCGCGCTCACCGCCGGCGGCGCGCTCGCCGCCCCGGCCGGGGCCACCACGACCTCCGTGCCCGTGGAGTTCGCGACCCACTGCGTGCCGCCGCCGATCGCGGGCATCCCGCCCATCGACGGCACCACCACCGCGCAGATCACGGTCGACAAGGCCGCGGCCAAGGTAGGCGACACGGTCACCGTCACCTACACGGTCACCAAGCCCGCCGCCTCCAACCCGGTGGACCTCGCCCTCCCGGCCGACATCATGACCCCGAGCGGCAAGGTCACCCTCGGCGGTGCCCAGTCCGGCGCGGTCACCGTCACCGGACCCAAGAAGAACCCGCCCGTCCCGGGCAAGGGCAGCTTCCCGGCGTTCTCCATGACCGGCACCTTCACGGTCACCACGCCCGGCGCGATCACCCTCTCGCCCGGCGACTACAACATCCACACCAGCTACATCATGGAGCTGGACACCCCCTGCACGGTCGCCAACGCGCCCGTCTCCGAGACGGTCACCGCGACCGCGCAGCCCGGGGCCAACGAGCGCGCGCTCCAGCTCGACAACGCCTCCGGGGCCCCCGGCGTCCGCGTCACCGTCTCCGGGACCAAGTTCACCCCGCTCGCCGAGGTCACCGTCGTCGGCCGGGCCGGAGCGGCCGAGACCGCCGACCGGATGACCGTCACGACCGACAGCGAGGGCGGCTTCGCGGCCCGCCTGAAGGTCAACGACAAGGCGACCACCGGGATCGTGGCCTACGAGGGCGCGGCCTGGGACCCCGACAAGGGCGCGGGCCCCGTCGCGTACCAGGTCATCGACGACACCCCGACCCCGCCGAACAGCCAGAAGATCACGGCCTCGGTCACGGCGGGCCAGCTGTCGATGACCCAGGCCGGTGACGCCGTGCAGCTCTCGGCCGTCGACTTCGGCCAGGGCGGCGCCGCCACCGGACCCCTGCAGACGGTGACGGTCAAGGACTTCCGCGGCGGCCCCGCGGGCTGGTCCCTGACCGGGAAGGTCACCGACTTCACCGGACCGGGCGGGGCCATCGGCGCGGGCAAGCTCAGCTGGACGCCGTCCTGCACCACCAAGGCGGGCAGCCCCAGCACCTGCGTCCCCGGCACCGCGGGCCCCGTCGGCGGCACCGGCGCCACCCTCGCCTCGACGCCCAACGGCACCCTCACCGGCGGCGAGTTCACCATCGACGCGGGGCTCTCCCTCGACGTCCCGGCGTTCACGGCGCCCGGCAGTTACGCGGGCGTGCTCACCCTGACGCTGTCCTGACCGCCCGACGGGCCGGCCGCGCACCCGGCCGGCCCGTCGCCACTTCCCAAGGGGTCCGCACCCGTGCGCAAGCCGTACGCCTCCCTCCTGAGCGTCCTCCGCGGCCTGATCCTGCCGGTCGCCGCCCTGCCCGTCGCCGCGCTGCTGCTGGCCTGGCCCGCCGCCGGGCCCGCCTCCGCCGCCGAGAACGGCGAGTGGGCCGTCTACCCGGCCGCCTCGCAGCTGGGCAGCCGCCCGTACTTCTACCTCTCCGCGGACCCCGGCGGCACCGTCACCGACCGGGTCACCGTCGCCAACAAGACCGCCGCCCCGCTCAGCTTCCTGCTGTACGGGGCCGACGCCTACAACACCGAACGCGACGGAGGCTTCGCCGTCCGCACCCGGCAGGAGAAGCAGACCGGCGCCGGCGCCTGGATCCGGCCCGACCGCGACCGGGTCACCGTCCCGCCGCACTCCGCCGTCACCGTCCCCTACACCCTCACCGTCCCCGCCGACGCCGAGCCGGGCGACCACCCCGGCGCGGTCGTCGCCCTCGACGAGCGGATCGCCGAGGGCTCCGGGGGCTCCGTCGCGCTCGGCGTGCAGCGCGCGGTCGGCGCCCGGGTCTACCTGCGGGTCGGCGGGCCCACCGTGCCCGCCCTCGGCGTCGAGGACGTCACCCTCGCCCAGGACCGGCCGCTCGTCCCCGGCACCGGCACCAGCACCGCCGTCGTCTCGTACACCCTCTACAACCGCGGCAACGTCACCCTCAACCCGAAGGTCGCCCTCAAGGCCCGGGGGCTGTTCGGCCGCACCCTGCTCACCCGGGACCTGGACCGGCTGCCCGCCGAACTGCTGCCCCGGCAGAAGATCCGGCTCAGCGAGCGGTGGACCGGATCCCCGCAGCTCGACTGGGGCGAGCTGACCCTGACCGCGACCGCCAAGGACGTCCGCGAGTCCGGCCGGGTCTCCTTCCTCGCCCTGCCCTGGCTGCCCCTCGCGGTGCTCCTCGGCGGGGGCGCGGCCGGGGTCCTCGGCCTCTGGATACGGCGGCGGCGGGCGCTGAGTACGTGAGCCGGCCGTCCATCGGGGAGAATGGCCCCCATGAGCGCTCGTACTGATGAGAACACCGCCCCCCACCGGGCCGGCTTCGCCTGCTTCGTCGGCCGCCCCAACGCGGGCAAGTCCACCCTCACGAACGCTCTGGTCGGCCAGAAGGTGGCCATCACCTCCAACCGGCCGCAGACCACCCGGCACACCGTCCGCGGCATCGTGCACCGTCCCGACGCCCAGCTGATCCTGGTCGACACCCCGGGCCTGCACAAGCCGCGCACGCTGCTCGGCGAGCGGCTCAACGACGTCGTGCGCACCACCTGGGCCGAGGTCGACGTGATCGGCTTCTGCCTGCCCGCCGACCAGAAGCTCGGCCCCGGCGACCGCTTCATCGCCAAGGAGCTCGCCGAGATCAAGAAGACGCCCAAGGTCGCGATCATCACCAAGACCGACCTGGTCGACTCCAAGACCCTCGCCGAGCAGCTGATCGCGATCGACCAGCTCGGCAAGGAGCTCGGCTTCGAGTGGGCGCAGATCGTCCCCGTCTCGGCCGTCGGCAACAAGCAGGTCCAGCTCGTCGCCGACCTGCTCATCCCGCTCCTGCCGGAGTCCCCGCCGCTCTACCCCGAGGGCGACCTCACCGACGAGCCCGAGATGGTCATGGTCGCCGAGCTGATCCGCGAGGCCGCGCTCGAAGGCGTACGGGACGAGCTGCCGCACTCCATCGCGGTGGTCGTCGAGGAGATGATCCCGCGCGAGAACCGCCCGGCGGACCGGCCGCTGCTCGACATCCACGCCAACGTGTACATCGAGCGCCCCAGCCAGAAGGGCATCATCATCGGCCCCAAGGGCAGCCGCCTCAAGGAGGTCGGCATGAAGTCCCGCAAGCACATCGAGGCGCTGCTCGGGACCCCGGTCTTCCTCGACCTCCACGTGAAGGTGGCCAAGGACTGGCAGCGGGACCCCAAGCAGCTGCGGAAGCTCGGCTTCTGAGCCCTGAGGGCTCAGGCGCCCTCCTTCAGCACGAGCTGGATCAGCTCGCGCTGCTCGGCGGTGAGGTGGGGATCCGCCCACTTCACCGTCTGCCCGTCGATCGTGATCTCGTACGAGAAGCCGTCCGGGACCCCGCGGCTCTCCGGCGGCGGCGGTGCGGCGAGGGCCTCGCGGGCCAGCCCCCGCAGCCGCTCGTCGTCGGGCCGGCCGTCGGTCTCCACCTCCGCCGACTTCTCGATCCCCGCGAAGCCCCCTGTGCGTACGACGCGAATCCTCATGGGGCCTGTCTACCGCACCCTCAGTCGACCGGCACTCCCACGGCAGACCAGGCGTCCCGCACGGCCGTGACTTCCTCGCCGTCGCCGTAGCGGGCCTTCGCCGCCGCGACCGTGGCCGCCGCGAACTCGGCGAAATCGGCCTCCGAGCTCAGGGACCCGCCGGTCAGCGTGTCGTACCAGATCTGCCCGGCCCGCTCCCAGGCGTTGCCGCCGAGGGCGGTGGCGACCAGGTAGAAGGCGTGGTTGGGGATGCCCGAGTTGATGTGGACGCCGCCGTTGTCGGCGTGCGTACGGACGTAGTCGTCCATCGTCGCGGGCTGCGGGTCCTTGCCGAGGACGTCGTCGTCGTACGCGGTGCCGGGCGCCTTCATGGAGCGCAGGGCCTCGCCCCGGTCGACGGCGGGGCCGAGCAGCCCGGCCCCGATCAGCCAGTCGGCCTGGTCGGCGGTCTGCCCGAGCGCGTACTGCTTCACGAGGGAGCCGAAGACGTCGGACATGGACTCGTTGAGCGCCCCGGACTGCCCGTAGTAGGCGAGGTCCGCGGTGTGCTGGGTGACGCCGTGGGCGAGCTCGTGGCCGATCACGTCCAGCGGGATCGTGAAGTCGAGGAAGAGCTCGCCGTCGCCGTCGCCGAACACCATCTGCTCGCCGTTCCAGAAGGCGTTGTCGTACTTCTCGTCGTAGTGGATGCTCGCGAGCAGCGGCATGGCCTCGCCGTCGATCGACTCACGGCCGTAGACGTTCTTGAACAGGTCGTAGGTGGCGCCGAGGCCCGCGTACGCCCGGTTCTCGGTGACGTCGCCGGTCTCCTCGCCGCCCTCGCCGCGGATCTTGGCGCCCGGCAGGTCGGTGCCGTTGCGGACGTCGTAGATCGTGCGCTGGACCCCGGCGGCCCTGGCCTTGGCCGTGGCCCGGTGCGCCGGCTCGGTGGGCGCGAGGCCGCGGGCGGTGCGCTGCGCGGCGTCGACCACGAGGGTCCGCCGGGCCGCCTCGGCGAGCGCCGGGTCGGCGGAGCGCGCGACCCGCTCCAGGATGTGGGGCGGGACGATCGTGCAGAAGTGGGGTGTCATGACGGCAATGTGGCAGCACGTGCCGCCAGTGTCACTAGCTGTGACCATGATTGGCGAAATGGAGTGATGGATCACCATTCGGCATTGACGCCGGTCCCGTCCCGCATACTGAAACGGGACGTCCGCCTCCGCCGGGCCTGGGCTATGGTGACGCACATCATGCGTTTCGGGCTGCTTCTCCTTAGCTGCCGCGGCGAGGGCCTGTAGTCGTAGGCCGACCCCCTCCCCGCGGGTTTCGGTGTTGCGTTCGACAGTCGGCCGTCCGTTTCTCAGGACTTCCGAGGAGCCCTACGCAATGTCTCAGTCGCCGTTCATCAGCCGCCCCACGCCCGTCACCACCGCGACGCACCTGCAGAAGCCGTCCGGGATGCCCGTGCACAAGTACGGGCAGTACGAGGCCGTCGACATCCCGGACCGCACCTGGCCCGAGCGGCGCATCACCCAGGCGCCCCGCTGGCTGTCGACCGACCTGCGCGACGGCAACCAGGCGCTGATCGACCCCATGAGCCCGGCCCGCAAGCGAGAGATGTTCGACCTGCTGGTCCGGATGGGCTACAAGGAGATCGAGGTCGGCTTCCCGTCCTCCGGCGAGACGGACTTCGCCTTCGTCCGCTCAATCATCGAAGAGGGCGCGATCCCGGACGACGTCACCATCTCCGTACTGACCCAGGCCCGCGAGGACCTGATCGAGCGGACCGTGGAGTCCCTGAAGGGCGCCAAGCGCGCCACGGTCCACCTGTACAACGCCACCGCGCCCACCTTCCGCCGGGTCGTCTTCCGCGGCTCGAAGGACGACATCAAGCAGATCGCCGTCGACGGCACCCGGCTGGTGATGGAGTACGCCGAGAAGCTGCTGGGCCCGGAGACCACCTTCGGCTACCAGTACAGCCCGGAGATCTTCACCGACACCGAGCTGGACTTCGCCCTGGAGGTCTGCGAGGCGGTCTGCGACGTCTGGCAGCCCGGCCCGGGCCGCGAGATCATCCTCAACCTGCCCGCCACCGTGGAGCGTTCGACGCCGTCCACGCACGCGGACCGCTTCGAGTGGATGTCCCGCAACCTGACCCGCCGCGCGTACGTCTGTCTGTCCGTGCACCCGCACAACGACCGCGGTACGGCGGTGGCGGCGGCCGAGCTGGCGATCATGGCCGGCGCCGACCGCATCGAGGGCTGCCTGTTCGGCCAGGGCGAGCGCACCGGCAACGTCGACCTGGTGACCCTGGGCATGAACCTGTTCAGCCAGGGCGTCGACCCGCAGATCGACTTCTCGCAGATCGACGAGGTCCGCCGGACCTCCGAGTACTGCAACCAGATGGAGGTCCACCCCCGCCACCCCTACGCGGGCGACCTGGTCTACACCGCCTTCTCCGGCTCCCACCAGGACGCCATCAAGAAGGGCTTCGACGCCATGGAGGCCGACGCGGCCGCGAAGGGCGTCACCGTCGACGACATCGAGTGGGCGGTCCCGTACCTGCCGATCGACCCGAAGGACGTCGGCCGCTCCTACGAGGCCGTGATCCGGGTCAACTCGCAGTCCGGCAAGGGCGGCATCGCGTACGTCCTGAAGAACGACCACAAGCTGGACCTGCCCCGCCGGATGCAGATCGAGTTCTCGCGGATCATCCAGGCGAAGACCGACGCCGAGGGCGGCGAGGTCACGCCGGCGCAGATCTGGTCCGTCTTCCAGGACGAGTACCTGCCCAACCCGGACAACGCCTGGGGCCGCATCCAGCTGCGTTCCGGCCAGTCGACCTCCGACACCGACGGCACCGACACCCTGAAGGTCGAGGCGGTCGTCGACGGCACCGAGACCGTCCTGACCGGCTCCGGCAACGGTCCGATCTCCGCCTTCTTCGCCGCGCTGCAGGCGGTCGGCGTGGACGCCCGTCTGCTGGACTACCAGGAGCACACGATGAGCGAGGGCGCCTCCGCGCAGGCCGCCTCGTACATCGAGTGCGCCATCGACGGCAAGGTCCTGTGGGGCATCGGCATCGACGCCAACACCACCCGCGCCTCGCTGAAGGCCGTCGTCTCGGCGGTCAACCGCTCGGCGCGCTGACCCATCCGGCACCCCGCTGCCCCGCACCCCTCCGAGGGGGTGCGGGGCAGCGGCGCGTGCTCCGCCCGCTTGCGGGTCGCGCGGGCGGCGCGCCGGGTCCGCGTGTGACGTGCGTCACCGTTTCAGGTTCGCTTAAGGAAGATCGTGATGACATGCCGGAATCGGTGCGAAATCAGGTGAGTTGACGCCACATCAGCGCATGGCGGAAGGTCGGCTCGTCCCCTCGGACACCTCCCTCCCCGCACTCCTCGACCTGGAGCTCGCATGCGCACGTCCGCTGCCGTGGCCGCCGTCCTCGCGGTGACCGGTGCCGCCCTCACCTGGGCCCCCGCCGCCTCCGCCGCCACCGCGTGCGACTCGAACCCGCTGGGCGTGGCCGGCCGCTACGCCGAGTTCGTCGAGAAGGACTCCGTGCGCCACTCCGACTCCGAGGGAGCCGTCGCCGTCGGCGGCGACGCCACCTTCGGCGACCCGAAGCGGCCCTCCGGCTTCTCCATCGGCAGCCGCCTCACCTCCGGCGACCTCGCCGCGCTCCCGGGCGGCCACAGCCTGGTCGTCGGCGGCACCCTGTTCGCCAACCAGGTCGTCCTCGACAAGGGCACCGGCGTCGCCGCCAAGGTCGTCGACCGCTCCACCAAGGGCTCCGGCTTCGGCGTCGACGGCGACAAGGTGAAGGAGGGCCCCTCGCCGATCGACTTCGGCAAGGAGTTCGGCACCCTGCGCGGCCTCTCCGCCGGCTGGGCCGCCGTCGAGCCCAACGGCACCGTCGGCCGCTCCACCGACTACCAGGGCCTGATGCTCACCGGCACGGACGCCAAGCTCAACGTCTTCGCCGTGGCCGCCGCCGACCTGCAGAAGGCCGGCGCGATATCGATCAAGGTCCCGGCCGGCTCCTCCACCCTCGTCAACGTCCTCGGCGGCTCGTACGACATGAGCACCGCCCCCACCTACGGCGTCTACCTCTGGGACGAGGCCAAGGGCGGCCTGGTCATGGACGACTACAACGCGGGCAGCGACGCCTTCAAGAGCGTCCGCTCCAAGCTGCTGTGGAACTTCCCGCAGGCCGAGAGCGTGAAGAAGAACTACACCTCCTGGCCCGGCACGATCTTCGCGCCGAACGCCACCGTCGAGATGGGCGGCCCCGGCGTCGGCCCCGGCCACGTCAACGGCTCCGTCGTCGCCGAGAAGCTGCTCACCGTGCCCGGCGCCGAGACCCACCAGATGAACTTCACCGGCTGCCTGCCCACCGGCACGACCCCCGGCAAGCCCCCGGTCACCCCCGAACAGCCGAAGCCCACCCCGACGGACGTCCCAAGCAAGCCGCCGGTCCCGACCACCCCGGCGACGACCCCGCCGGGCCCGGCCACCCCCACCCCGTCGGAGACGGCCCCGACGGCGCCTTCGGAGTCCCCCTCCACCTCGGCCCCGGCCCCGGCGCCGTCCCCCTCGTCCACCCCGGAGGGTGATCTCGCCACCACCGGTTCGGCCTTCGGGCCGGCCGCGATGGGCGTCGCGGGAGCGGTCGTCCTGCTCGGCGGCGGCTTCCTGGCCTTCGCCAAGCTGCGCAAGCGCGCTTCCTGACCCCCTGGACGAGACCCGCCGCGCCCCCGTGGAGCGCGGCGGGTCTCGGCCATCTCCCCGGCGTTCTGCTGACGAGGTGCTGACGCCGCATCATCGATGTGGCTAACATCACGCCAACGCCGGGCAGCGTTGCCCGGGGGTACCTCCCGTGCCGAAGGCCACGGGGGAGCGAAGGAGGTGCGGCGTGCGGGCAGCGCGGAAGTCATCGGACCGGAGCAGGGTGCTCTGCGGGATCCGAACCTCCTGGAACACGATCGGCGACGGCGAGTTCTTCTGCGAGGAGTGCGGCGGGGACCGCAACTACCGCCGTCGCACCGGCCGCCGCCGCTTCGCCCTCCTGGGCGTGCCGCTGCTGCCCCGGGGCGAGGCGGGCCCGGTCGTCGAGTGCGCCGCCTGCCACACCCACTTCGGCACGGACGTGCTGACCCACCCGACGACCGGCAGGTTCTCGGCGATGCTGCGGGACGCCGTGCACACCGTCGCCCTCGCCGTCCTCGCCGCCGGCGGCACCACCTCCCGCACCGCCGTCGACACCGCCGCCGCCGGGGTCCGGGCGGCCGGGTTCACGGACTGCACGGCGCTCCAGCTCGTCGACCTCGTCGAGGCGCTCGCCGCCGACACCGGGCGCTTCCTGCCCGACATCAGCAGCGGCGGAGCGGCCCTCGCCATCGAGCTCCACGAGGCCCTCGAACCCCTCGCCCCGCACCTGGCCGCCGCCGGCCGCGAATCGATCCTGCTCCAGGGCGCCCGCATCGCCCTCGCGGACGGCCCGTACAGCCCGGCCGAGCGGGAGGTCCTGGGCACGGTGGGCAACGCGCTGGCGCTCTGTACGGACGACACGGCGCGGCTGCTGGCGATGGCGCGGACTACGCCGCTGTAGGCGCCGCGGGCGCGGGGGAGGCCGGGGAGGCGGCGACAGGCCCCGCGGCGGCTGTTCCGCGCACGCCGTGTGTGCCGTCCGATCCGTGTGCTCCGTGTGCTCCGGGTGTGCCGTCTGATCCATCCGATCCGTGTGCTTCGTGTGCTCCGTGTGTGCCGTCCGCGCCGTGTGTGCCGTGCGCTCCGTCCGCTCCGTACGTCCCGTACGCCTCCGGCACGGCTCCGAGGCGCCGGAAGGCGGCGCGGGCGGCCTCCCGCTCGCGCCGGGCCGCTCCCTCGTCGCCCGCCGCCCGCTCCGCCGCGGCGAGCAACAGCCGGGCCCGGGCCGCCTCGTAGGGGATGCCCAGCCCCAGCCAGAGCCCGAGCCCCCGCCGCAGCGGCTCCCGCGCCTCCTCGCCCCGGGCGAGCGCGAGCGCCCCGCGCGCGGTGGCGGCCGTCGCGGCGAGCAGCGGCACGCCGCGGGCCGGCTCCTCCAGCTCCACGACCGCCTCCTCGGCGGCCCGCGTCCCGCCGACCGCGAGGTGCGCCTCGGCGAGGGCGGCGAGCAGGCGGGCGCGGCCCAGGGCGTCGTGCGCGCGGTCGCTCTGGCAGTCCAGGGCCAGCCGTAGCCCCGCGAGCGCCGCGTCGGGACGGCCCTGGGCGAGGCGGAGCAGGGCGAGCCCCGGCTGGGGGACCCGGCCCAGCGCGTGCGCGCGGGCGTACGAGCGGGCCGCCTCGTCCGGGCGGCCCCGGCGGCGGCTGAGCTCCCCGACGGCGTACGCGGCGCCCGCGGCCGCGTCCAGCGCGTCCTCCAGGGCCTCCTGCCAGACCAGCCGCGCCTCCTCCTCGGTGCGCGCCCAGTCGCCGAGGAGGTCGAGCACCTCGACGTGGTGGAGGCGGAGGGGGGCGCGGAAGGGGGTGGGGGGCGAAGGGGAGGCCGCGGTGGCGGTGGCGGTGGCGGGCGGGGCGGAGCACCAGGCCATCGCCGCGTCCGTCCACGCCGCCAGGCGCCCGAACTCCGCCGCGCCCCGACAGGTGTCGAGGGCCAGGCGGTACAGGAGGCCGGTGGTCGTCCCGCTCAGCTCGCCGCGGGTCACGGGGGCCATGGCGGCGTCCAGCAGCGCGAGCCCTTCGGCCCGGCGGCCGCCGGCCAGGAGCAGGGCGCCCTCGGCCCGGCGGCTCAGGGCGAGCAGGTCGGGACTGCCGGAGCGGGCCGCGAGCCGGTGCACGCGCCGGGCGGCGGCCAGTGTGGCGGCGGGGTCGTGGTGCGCCTGGGCCTCGTCGAGGTCGGCGAGGGCGAGGAGGCACTGCTCGGGGCAGTCGGGCCGGCCGTCCAGGTGGTGCCGGGCCCGGTGCAGCCAGCCCGCGGCGGCCGCGGGCCGGCCGAGGCGCCGGTAGGCCTGGTGGAGCCACCAGGCGGTGAGCCCGGCGCCCCGCCAGTCGCCCTCGGCCACGTGGGCGGCATGGGCGCGCAGGCGGGCGGAGACCGACTCGTCGACGTGGCCGGACCACCAGGCGGAGGCGGCGAGCGCGTCGAGGTCCCCGGGCGCGAGGGGGCCGGTGGGGTGCCGGTCGGCCTCGTGCAGGAGGGCGTACGCCCCGGTCCAGTCCTCGCGGGCCGCGGCGGTGCGGGCCCGCTCGACGGCGGCCGTGCCGGTCATGGCGTCACTTCCCTTCGCGCCCTCCCGGTCCTCTCAGCGTAGGACCGGGACGGCGCGAAGGGAGCGCGCGGGGAGCGGGAAGGGCTCAGCCCAGGTCGACGCCGCTGGCGCGCAGCATCTCGTCGCGCTCGACGATCTTGACCCGCTCGCGGCCCTGCGGCTCGCCGAGCGCCTTCTCGGCGGCGTCGAGGGCGTACCAGCCCTCCCAGGTGGTGTACGCGATGCCCTTGCCCTCCAGGAAGGACACGACGGCGTCCTCCTGCGGGGACTCGGGGGCGAGGAGCCGCCCGTTGGCGTGGTCGTCGAGGAGGTTGGCGACGGTCTCGTTGGCGTCGCCCTTGGTGTGGCCGATGAGGCCGACGGGGCCGCGCCGGATCCAGCCGGTGACGTAGGTGGAGGGCAGGTGGGCGCCGCTCTCCTCGACGACCCGGCCGCCCGCGTCCGGGACGGTGCCGCTGGCGGCGTCCCAGGGCAGCTTGGGGAGCTCGTCGGAGAGGTAGCCGACGGCGCGGTAGACGGCCTGGACGTCCCAGTCGGTGGTCCGGCCGGTGCTCTTCACGTTGCCGGTGCCGTCGAGCTCGGTGCGCTCGGTGCGGAGGCCGACGACCTTGCCGTCCTCGCCGAGGATCTCGGAGGGCGACTCGAAGAAGTGCAGGAAGAGCTTGTGCGGGCGGTCGCCGGTGTCGCGGATCGCCCAGTTCTCCAGGGTCTTGGCGACCATGTCGGTCTGCTTGTTCTTGCGCCGCTCGGCGATGGAGCCCTCGTCGTAGTCGATGTCCTCGGGGTTGACGATGACCTCGATGTTCGGCGAGTGGTCGAGCTCGCGCAGCTCCATGGGGCTGAACTTGGCCTGGGCGGGGCCGCGGCGGCCGAAGACGTGGATCTCCAGGGCCTTGTTGGCCTTGAGGCCGTCGTAGACGTTCGCGGGGATCTCGGTGGGCAGCAGCTCGTCGGCGGTCTTGGCGAGGATGCGGGCCACGTCGAGGGCCACGTTGCCGACGCCGAGGACGGCGACCTTCTCGGCCTCCAGCGGCCAGGTGCGCGGGACGTCCGGGTGGCCGTCGTACCAGGAGACGAAGTCGGCGGCGCCGTAGGAGCCGTCGAGCTCGATGCCGGGGATGTCCAGGGCGCGGTCCGCGGTGGCGCCGGTGGAGAAGATCACGGCGTCGTAGAACGCGTGCAGGTCGTCCAGGTGCACGTCGGTGCCGTAGTCGACGTTGCCGAAGAGGCGGATCTGCGGCTTGTCGAGGACCTGGTGCAGGGCGGTGATGATGCCCTTGATGCGGGGGTGGTCGGGCGCGACGCCGTAGCGGATCAGGCCGAAGGGGGCGGGCATCCGCTCGAAGAGGTCGATGGACACACCCGGCTCGGTGGCGGCCTCGGACTTCAGCAGCGCGTCAGCGGCGTAGATTCCGGCGGGGCCGGCGCCGACGATCGCGACCCGGAGGGGGCGGGGCATGACGGGGTTCCCTTCGCAAGCGACGTGTCGGCGAGGGCCCGCCGCACTTAGGTCACCCTAAATAATGCGTCGCGCGCGTCGGTACCCGCCCCCGGTCTATGGCCTCATAAGGCGGACTTATGGGTTCCATAAGTCCGCCTGCCCCTTGTCGTGCCGGGTCACCTTGTCATGGAGAGGTGGTGCCGTTCCAGGCCGGTCCCTCGAAGAAGCCGAGGAAGGCGGCGACCACCGAACCGACGGCGCCGGCGGTGAAGAGAAGTCCGACGCCGAGGACGGACAGCGCCACGGCGGCGGTCCGGATGCGCCGGGCGCGGGAGCGGAGGGGCGCCACGCGGCCGGGGTCCCGGGGATCGTAGGCCGCCTCGATGTTCCACGACTGCTCGCTGCTCCGCACGGTGCGGATCACGCCGCCGGGGTCCGTGTACGCGTATCGGCCGTGCTCGCCCCGGAGTCGGATGGCGGAGGTCCGGACACCGTGCTTCCGCAGGTGCCGCTCCTCGTGCGGCTCGAACAGCAGGAATGCGCCCAGGGCCGTGATCGGGATCGCGAAGAAGGCGGACGGGATGATCGCCGTCATGGCGACCGGGTGCCCCGTGACGCCCACCAGGACGCACAGCGCGACGGCCGCGAGAGTGCCGAGGAGGGCGCCGCGCTTCAGCCCGCGGATCCAGTTCCGGTAGCTCGGCTGGTAGAGGCGCTCGCCCGAGACGAGGTCCGCCCCGTCGGCCTCCTCGGTCCGCTCCGGCAGCGCCGCGTTCACGGCCTCGGCGAAGGAGGCCGCGGCGGCCTCGTCCACGTCCCAGATCCGGTGGACGTGGCGGGTGACCGTGGCGGGCGCGGTGGTCAGCTCGATCGTGACGGTCCGCCCTTCCGCGACGACCCGGCCCACGGCCTTCAGTGGGATGTGCGTCTCCTCGTGCGGGCGGCGCACGAGCAGCGCCTCGCCCTCGGTGCGCACGACGGTGTCCTTGCCGCCGTGCAGGACGGGTATGGGCGCAGTGATCGACATGGGCGTGATCGTAGGGCGGCGAACGGCACTCCCGGGTGGGTTTTCGGGCCGCCCGCCCGTTCGCCCGGGCCGTCGGGGCGGGCCGGTGGGCGTGGTGCCGCGCAACCCGTCTCCCGGGGCGGTGGGTCGTGCGGCCCGGGCCCTGTCGGCGGGTGGAGGGCGGGAGGGGCGGCGCGTTATTGTCCACCTTGCCGATAAGGGGCGCGGGGGAAGGGGTGAGGGGCGCATGGCGGTGAAGCGGCGGAGGCGGACTCCTGAGCAGGCGCGGGGCGAGATCCTCGACGCCGCCACCGAACTCATCGCCCGGCACGGCCCCGACGGCGTCGGACTGCGCCGGGTCGCCGAGGCGGTCGGCGTCACGCACGGGCTCGTCACCCACTACTTCGGCACCTACGCCGCCCTCGTCCGCGCCGTGCTCCAGCGCGAGAGCGAGCGCAAGCGCGAGCGCGTGCGGGAGCGGCTGCGGGCCGACGGGAGCGTGCCGTACGCGGACGGCATGACCCGGGTGCTCTTCGAGATCCTCGGCGACGAGCGGTACGTCCGGCTGTGGGCCTGGACCCAGCTCCACGACGCGGAGGCCGCCCGGGCCCCCGACTCCCCGACCCACCTCTCCCGCCTCGTCGACGCCGTCGAGGCCGGCGTCCGCACCGTGCTCCCGGCCCCCGACGGGCCCGACCGCGAGCGGATCGAGATGGTCGTCCTCCTCGCCCTGTCCGGCGCCTACGGCTACGCGCTCGGCCGTCGCCACTGGCTCACCGACCTCGGCCACGACCCCGACGAGCCGGGGCGCGACGACGCCTACCGCGCCGCTCTGTCCTCCGCGCTCGCCGCCTACCTCCAAGGGTTGACGCCATGACACCGCACGACCTCGACCTCCTCGCCTCCGACCAGGAGCGGTACGCCGCCGAGGAACGGCTGCGGTCCGCCGTCGAGAACGGCCGGCTGCCGCTCGACGAGCTCCCCGACCGCCTCGACCGGGTGCACGCCTCCCGCACCCGGGGCGAGCTCGAAACCGCCTGCCGCGGACTCCCCGCCCCCGGCCCCCCCGGCCCCCGCGACGCCCTCGTCGTCGACCGGGCCCCCACCTCGAGCGCCTTCGTCGCCGGGATCTTCGGCGGCTTCCACCGCGAGGGCCAGTGGGTCGTGCCGCCGCGCATGACCCTCTGGTCCATGTGGGGCGGCGGGAGGATCGACCTCACCGAGGCCCGCTTCAGCAGCCGCGAGACCGTCATCCGCGCCGTCGCCCTCTGGGGCGGCACCAGGATCCTCGTCCCCGCGGACGTCGAGGTCGACGTCCGCGGCCTCGGTCTCTTCGGCGTCTTCGGCAAGCGCGCCGCCCGCCGCACCGGCACGCCCGGCACCCCCCGCGTCGTCATCAAGGGCCTCGCCCTCTTCGGCGCGGTCGTCACGCGGACGAAGAACGCCGGGTAGGCCGGGTAGGCCGGGTAGGCCGGGCAGTGGGGGGGAAGCGAGGGGGCGGTCGGTCAGATCGTGTTCCCCATGCGGAACATCAGGTAGACGAGGCCGGCGGTCGCCGCCCACAGGGCCAGGGACCCGAGCGCCGCCAGCACCCGCACCACGACGGGGTAGACGCCCACCGCAAGCCGAGGGTCGTCCGGGTGGTGGCTGATCCGGATCCGGCTCGCGTACGCCTGCCGGGAGTAGGTGTGGGACGTTCCGCTCGGATCCGTGTAGCGGTAGACACCCGACTTGCCGTACGGGCTCGTGCGCTCCGCCGTCACCGTGACGCCGCGCCGGGGGAGGACCCACATCTGGAAGCCCCGCTCCGTCGTCGCCGCGCTCGCGAGGTTGAGCAGCACGACCACGACCCCGAGCAGCGCCGTGAGGACCAGTGCCGTCGGCTCGTCCCGGACCACGACCAGGGCACCCGTGCCGACGACCGCCGCGACGGAGGGCCCGAGGCCCGCCAGGATCCATCCCGGGCCGCGCCGCCTCGCGCCGGCGCTCGCGGTCGTGGGCGCGGACGCGCACCGGGCGGCGTCGGCCACGTCGTACTCGCGCATCGTCCAACCCCTCCGCCGCCGACTCGATCAAGGACAGGGTACGGGGGCCCGGGCTGTCCTCCCCGTACGGGAGAATGGCTCCATGAGTCTGTTCCGCGACGACGGCATCGTGCTGCGCACCCAGAAGCTGGGGGAAGCGGACCGCATCATCACGCTGCTCACGCGCGGGCACGGGCGGGTGCGCGCCGTCGCGCGCGGGGTGCGGCGGACCAAGTCGAAGTTCGGGGCGCGGCTCGAACCGTTCTCGCACGTGGACGTGCAGTTCTTCGCCCGGGGGAGTGAGCTGGTCGGGCGCGGGCTGCCGCTGTGCACGCAGAGCGAGACGATCGCCGCGTACGGCAGCGGGATCGTCACGGACTACGCCCGGTACACCGCCGGCACCGCCATGCTGGAGACGGCGGAACGGTTCACCGACCACGAGGGCGAGCCCGCCGTGCAGCAGTACCTGCTGCTCGTGGGCGGCCTGCGGACCCTGGCGCGGGGTGAGCACGCGCCGCACCTGATCCTCGACGCCTTCCTGCTGCGCTCGCTCGCGGTGAACGGGTACGCGCCGAGTTTCGACGATTGCGCGAAATGCGGACTGACCGGCCCCAACCGGTTCTTTTCGGTCGCCGCGGGCGGAGTCATATGCGGCGACTGCCGGGTGCCCGGAAGCGTCGTACCCTCTGCGGAGGCCGTAGGCCTGCTCAGCGCGCTGCTCACCGGCGACTGGGCGACGGCGGACGCGTGCGAGCCGCGTCACGTCAGGGAGGGCAGCGGTCTCGTGTCCGCCTATCTGCACTGGCACCTGGAGCGCGGGCTGCGCTCGCTGCGGTACGTAGAGAAGAGCTAGGAGATCCATCGCCATGGCCATCGCACGACTTCTCGGGCGTCAGCGCCGGGAGTACAGCACCCCCGAGCCGCACCCGTCCGGCGCCCGCCCGCCGAAGCTCCAGTCGGAGCTCGTGCCCGAGCACGTCGCGATCGTCATGGACGGCAACGGCCGCTGGGCCAAGGAACGCGGGCTGCCGCGCACCGAGGGGCACAAGGTCGGCGCCGAGCAGGTGCTCGACGTGCTCCAGGGCGCGATCGAGATGGGCGTGGGCTCGATCTCGCTCTACGCCTTCTCCACCGAGAACTGGAAGCGCTCGCCCGAAGAGGTGCGCTTCCTCATGAACTTCAACCGTGACTTCATCCGCAAGAGCCGCGACCAGCTCGACTCCCTCGGCGTGCGCGTGCGCTGGGTGGGCCGGATGCCCAAGCTGTGGAAGTCGGTGGCCAAGGAGCTCCAGGTCGCCCAGGAGCAGACCAAGGACAACACGAAGCTCACGCTGTACTTCTGCATGAACTACGGCGGGCGGGCCGAGCTCACGGACGCGGCACAGGCGCTCGCCGAGGACGTCAGGGCGGGCCGGCTCGACCCGGCGAAGATCACCGAGAAGACCATCCAGAAGTACCTCTACTACCCGGACATGCCGGACGTGGACCTCTTCCTGCGCCCCAGCGGCGAGCAGCGCACCTCCAACTACCTGATCTGGCAGAGCGCGTACGCCGAGATGGTCTTCCAGGACGTGCTGTGGCCCGACTTCGACCGCCGCGACCTGTGGCGTGCCTGCGTCGAGTACGCCCAGCGCGACCGGCGCTTCGGCGGCGTGGACCCGGCGGACCTCGCCGTCCTCGACAAGGGCTGAGCGGCGACCCGGCACGCGAAGGGGCCCGTACCGAAATCGATTCGGTACGGGCCCCTCGTATGTCAGGTCACTTCGCCGCGCACTCCGCGCAGGTGCCGAAGATCTCCACCGTGTGCGCCACGTTCACGAAGCCGTGCTCGGCCGCGATCGTCTCGGCCCACTGCTCCACGGCCGGGCCCTCCACCTCGACGGCCTTGCCGCAGACGCGGCAGACCAGATGGTGGTGGTGGTCACCGGTCGAACAGCGCCGGTAGACCGTCTCGCCGTCGCTGGTGCGCAGCGCGTCCACCTCGCCCGCGTCCGCGAGGGACTGGAGCGTGCGGTAGACGGTGGTGAGGCCGACGGAGTCGCCGCGGTGCTTGAGCATGTCGTGCAGCTCCTGGGCGCTGCGGAACTCGTCCACCTCGTTCAGCGCCGCCGACACGGCGGCCCGCTGCTTGGTCGAGCGGCCTCGTACGGGGGGTCCTGCCGTCACCACGGGGGCCTCCTTGGTTCTTGTCTGCCCCCGCCATTCTGCCAGCCCCCCGTCCTCCTGGGCCCGGACCGGACTCAGACCTTCACGTCGTCGCTCGGGCGCCGGGTGCCCGGCACCTCCGCGTCGCAGCCGCGCGCGGCGGTCTCGGCGGCCCGGGCGCGCCGCCGGGCGAGCGGGGTCGCGAGGAGCGTGAGGGCGATGAAGACCGCGATCGCGAGGAGCACGATCGTCGCGCCGGGCGGCACGTCCTGGTAGTAGGAGGTGACCGTGCCGGTGAGGGTGACGCCGGTGCCGATGACGACGGCGAGCACGAAGGTGGTGCGGAAGGACCGGGACAGCTGCTGGGCGGCGGCCACCGGGACCACCATCAGCGCGCTGACCAGCAGCAGGCCGACCACCCGCATGGCGACCGTGACGGTCACGGCGGCGGTGACCGCGATGAGCAGGTTGAGGAGGCGCACCGGCAGGCCGGTCACGCGGGCGAACTCCTCGTCCTGGCTGACCGCGAAGAGCTGGCGGCGCAGGCCGACCGTGACGAGGACGACGAAGGCGGCCAGGATGCCGATGGCCGTGACGTCCTCGGCGGAGACCGTCGACAGGGAGCCGAACAGGAAGGAGTTCAGGTTGGCGTTGGAGCCGGTCGGCGAGAGGTTGATCAGCAGCACGCCGCCGGCCATGCCGCCGTAGAAGAGCAGCGCGAGGGCGAGGTCGCCGCGGGTCTTCCCGTACGCGCGGATCAGCTCCATCGCGACGGCGCCCACGACGGCGACGGCGGTGGCCATCCACACCGGGCTGCTGTTCAGCAGGAAGCCGAGGCCGACACCGGTCATGGCGACGTGGCCGATGCCGTCGCCCATCAGCGCCTGGCGCCGCTGGACGAGGTAGATGCCGACGGCGGGCGCGGTGATGCCGACGAGGACGGCCGCGATGAGCGCCCGCTGCATGAAGGCGAGCTGGAGGAATTCCATGGGGCAGCTTTCCTAGATCCTCGGGGTCCTCAGGTCAGCAGACCGGTGCGGAGCGGCTCGTCGGCCGCGTGGGGGTGGACGTGGTCGTGGCCGGGCAGCGCGTGCTGGCCGACGGCCTGCGGAGGCGGGCCGTCGTGGACGACGCAGCCGTCGCGCAGCACGACCGCCCGGTCGATCAGCGGCTCCAGGGGGCCGAGCTCGTGCAGGACGAGGAGGACGGAGGTGCCGCCGGCGACCTGCTCGCGCAGGGTCGCGGCGAGGATCTCCTGGCTGGCGAGGTCGACGCCGGCCATCGGCTCGTCCATGATCAGCAGCTCGGGCTCGGAGGCGAGCGCGCGGGCGATGAGCACGCGCTGGTGCTGGCCGCCGGAGAGCGCGGAGACGGAGTCCTTGGCGCGGTCGGTCAGGCCGACCAGGGCGATGGCCCGGTCGACGGCGGCCCGGTCGGCCTTGGTGGTGAGTCCGAAGCGGCGGCGGGAGAGCCGGCCGGAGGTGACGACCTCGCGGATGGTGGCGGGCACGCCGCTGGCGGCGGTGGTGCGCTGCGGCACGTAACCGACCCGGGCCCAGTCGCGGAACCGCTTCTGCTCGGTGCCGAACAGTTCGATGCTGCCGCCGGTCAGCGGCACCTGGCCGATGACGGAGCGGACGGCGGTCGACTTCCCGGAGCCGTTGGCGCCGAGCAGCGCGACGACCTCACCGCGCCGGACGGTGAGGTCCACGCCGCGCAGGACGGGGCGCGAGCCGAGCGCCGCGCTGGCTCCGCGGACGGAGATGACGGGGCCGTCGCCCTCGGGTGCGCTCACGTCTGCGCTCACGGGTGCCTCCTGCTGCTTTCCCTGCGGGGTGGGTGTCACTTCGCGCCGAGGGCCTTCTGCAGCGCGGCGAGGTTGGACCGCATGACCTCGAGGTAGTCAGCGCCCTTGGACTTGTCCGTGATTCCCTCCAGCGGGTCGAGCACATCGGTCTTGAGGCCGGTGTCGGTCGCGAGGGTCTTGGCGGTCTTGTCGCTGGCGAGGGTCTCGAAGAAGACGGTCGAGACCTTGTCCTTCTTCGCGATGTCCTGGAGCTCCTTGATGCGGGCGGGGCTCGGCTCGGACTCGGGGTCGATGCCGGTGATGCCCTCCTGCTCCAGGTGGTAGCGCTCGGCGAGGTAGCCGAAGGCGGAGTGGGTGGTGATGAAGGTGCGGGTGGCGGTGTTCTTGAGACCGGTCTCGAACGCGGTGTCCAGGTCGCCGAGCTTCTTCACCAGGGCGTCGGTGTTCTTCTTGTAGTCGGCGGCGTGGTCGGGGTCGGCCTTCTCGAAGGCGGCGCCCACGCCCTTGGCGACCTCGGCGTACTTCACGGGGTCGAGCCAGATGTGCGGGTCGGCGCCGGCCTCGGAGGCGTGGTCGTGGCCCGCCTCCTCGGAGCCGGTGCCGTGGTCGTGGCCCTCGTGGCCGACCTCGGTGCCGTGCTCCTCCAGCTTGGTGAGGGTGGCCGCGTCGACGGTGTTCCGGACGCCGGCCTGCGCGATGGCGTCGTCGACCGCGGGCTGGATGCCCTTGAGGTAGAGGATGACGTCGGCCTCGCCGAGCTCGCCGATCTGCTTCGGCTTGAGCTCCAGGTCGTGCGGCTCGACGCCCGGCTTGGTGAGCGTGTCGACGGCCACGTGGCCGCCGCCTATCTGCTCGGCCAGGTACTGCATGGGGTAGAACGACGCCACGACGTCCAGCTTGCCGCCGCTTCCCTTGTCGGCCGCGTCCGAGGTTCCGGAGCAGGCGGAGAGGGTGACGAGACCGAGGGTGACGGCTCCGGCGACGGCGGCGGTGGGTATCAGGCGACGTACGTTCATGACACTCATTTTCAACAAAAGTGGAAACGGTTGTCAATTGCCGTACGTGTGTCCCTCGGCACTACTGTTCGGCCATGCGGCGCGCGGAGACCAACGGCATCCCCCTGTACTGGGACGACATCCCCGGCCCCTTCACGGCCCACCTCCTGCTCGGGACCGGGATCGAGTACGAGCCGCTCCCGGTCCGCGGCGTCACCGAGGTCGCCGAACAGCTCGCCCTGGGAGCCGTCGCCGACGCCGCCCGCGGCTGCGACGAGCTCGCCTCCGCCGTCGGGGGCGACCACCTCTGCTTCACCGTCGCCGGCGAGCCCGAGCGGGTCGCCGAGGTCCTGAACCGGCTCTGCCGGGCGCTCGCCGAACCCCCGGTCGACGGCCTCGCCGGCGCCGTGCGCCGAGCCGTGGCGCGGCAGCTGCGCGAGGAGCGCTGGGAGGGCTTCCAGGAGCGCGAGCTCGCCTTCCGCTACGGGCTGCGCGGGCCCGGGAAGACCGGCAGGCCCGCACCCGCCGTCGAAGGCCTCGGCGCCGCCGAGGTCCGCGCCTGGGCCGCCGCGCGCTTCACCCGCGGCGGGGCCGCGCTCCTGCTCACCGGGCCCCCGCCGAAGTCCCTCGACCCGCGGCTGCCCGAGGGGCCGGCCGCCGAGCGGCCCGTGGCGGAGCCCCTGCCCGGGACCTCGGGCTGCTGGCTGGAGGCGCCCCACGAGGCCGGCGAGCAGGTGACCCTCTCCTTCGACGTGCCCTCCACGCCCGTCGGCCACCTCGCGGCCGACGTCGCCCGGGTCCGGGCCGCCCACGACCCGGACATCGCGTCCAACCTGACCGGGGAGGTGGAGCTGCACAGCTCCTACCTGGGCGGTGGGCGGATGCGCTTCTGGCTGCTGGCCCCCACCGACGAGCTCGGCACCCAGGCCGTCGCCGACGGGCTCGACGCGGTGCTGCGCGGGCTGGCCGCGCAGGGACCGGCGGAGGAGGAGGTGCGCCGCGCCGTGGCGGTCCGGTCGACGCGGCTCGACACGGACGCCGGGCGGCACGCCCAGCTGTTCGGGGCCGGTCTCGACCACGTCTCCGGTCTGGAGGTGCTCGACGTCCCGGCCGCCCGGGCCCGCCTCGCGGCGGCCGGAGCCGAGGACGTCCGCGCCGCCCTCGCCGGATACCCCTCGACCGCCGTGCTGGTGCTCCCCGCGCACTGTGCCCCGGGGCCGGACAGCCCCTTCGTGCCCGAACCGGACCGCTTCGACCAGGACTTCCACGAGGCGCGCACGTACCGGCCGAGGCTCTTCGGGCCCGTCGGGCGGCACGAGCGGATGTACCTGGGCGACGAGGGCCTCGCGCACTGGACGGGGCACTGTCACCACAGCGTGCGCTGGCACCAGGTGGCGGGGCTCGGGGTGTTCCCGTCCGGGCGGCGGGTGCTCTACGGCGAACTCGGCGCCGTCATCGATATCCAGGCAGACTGGTACAAGTCGGGAGGCGATCTGATCGCCGCCGTCGACAGCCGGGTGCCTCCCTCCCTCCGCTTCCCGAGGGGTGACGGGGAACCGATTTGAAAGAGGGGGTGCGGGCGCCGGTAACCTGTGGCATTCGCACTTCGTCGTCGTAATGAAGAGAGCACCGTGGCCGCCGACAAGATCGACACCATCGTCAGCCTGAGCAAGCGCCGTGGCTTCGTCTACCCGTGCAGCGAGATCTACGGCGGCCAGCGTGCCGCCTGGGACTACGGACCGCTGGGTGTCGAGCTCAAGGAGAACCTCAAGCGTCAGTGGTGGCGCTACATGGTCACCGCGCGCGAGGACGTCGTCGGCATCGACTCGTCCGTCATCCTGGCCACCGAGGTCTGGGAGGCGTCCGGTCACGTCGCCACCTTCACCGACCCGCTGACCGAGTGCACCTCCTGCCACAAGCGCTTCCGCGCCGACCACCTGGAGGAGGCGTACGAGGAGAAGCACGGCCGTCTCCCCGAGAGCCTCACCGACCTCAACTGCCCCAACTGCGGCAACAAGGGCACCTTCACGGAGCCCAAGCAGTTCTCGGGCCTGCTCTCCACCCACCTCGGCCCGACCCAGGACACCGGCTCCGTCGCGTACCTGCGTCCCGAGACCGCCCAGGGCATCTTCACCAACTTCGCCCAGGTGCAGACCACCTCGCGCAAGAAGCCCCCGTTCGGCATCGCGCAGATGGGCAAGTCCTTCCGGAACGAGATCACTCCGGGCAACTTCATCTTCCGCACGCGCGAGTTCGAGCAGATGGAGATGGAGTTCTTCGTCAAGCCGGGCGAGGACGAGCAGTGGCAGGAATACTGGATGGAGCAGCGCTGGAACTGGTACACCGGCCTGGGTCTCCGTGAGGAGAACATGCGCTGGTACGAGCACCCGGCGGAGAAGCTCTCCCACTACTCGAAGCGCACCGCCGACATCGAGTACCGCTTCTCCTTCGGCGGCAGCGAGTGGGGCGAGCTCGAGGGCGTCGCCAACCGCACCGACTACGACCTGAGCGCCCACTCCAAGGCCTCCGGCGCCAACCTGACCTTCCTGGAGCAGGAGTCGGGCGAGCGCTACACGCCGTACGTCATCGAGCCGGCGGCCGGTGTCGGCCGCGCGATGCTCGCCTTCCTCCTCGACGCCTACATCGAGGACGAGGCGCCGAACGCCAAGGGCGTCCTGGAGAAGCGCACCGTGCTGCGCCTCGACCACCGCCTGGCCCCGGTCAAGGTCGCGGTCCTGCCGCTGTCCCGCAACGCGGACCTCTCGCCGAAGGCCAAGGGCCTCGCGGCCGACCTGCGGCAGAACTGGAACATCGAGTTCGACGACGCCGGCGCCATCGGCCGCCGCTACCGTCGCCAGGACGAGATCGGCACCCCGTACTGCGTCACCGTCGACTTCGACACCCTCGAGGACAACGCGGTGACCGTGCGCGAGCGCGACACCATGAAGCAGGAGCGCGTCTCCCTCGACCAGATCCAGGGTTACCTGGGCAGCCGCCTGCTCGGCTGCTGAGTCCGGACGCACCCACGGCGAAGCCCCCGGTTCCGAGAAGGAACCGGGGGCTTTCCCGTGCCCCGGGAGCCGCCGTGGGGAGCCTCTACGGGCGCAGCCCGCGCAGCAGCAGGCCGACCACCGACTCGAACTCCGCCTCGATCGCGGGCCGCCGCCACTCCGGCGCGTAGGCCGGGTCGTGGAAGCGGGCGGTGGCGTGGAAGAGCGCGCGGGCCGTGGCGTCCGGGTCGGCGGCGGTGAACTCGGCCTCCCGGGAGCCCTCCTCGACGATCGAGCGGACCTGGTCGATCAGCACGTCGATGTGCCGGTCCACCACGTCGCTGTTCTCGTCGATCAGCACGCTGTAGGTCGCGAACAGCTCCGGGTCGTCGCCCGCCTTGTGCCGCTTGGCCTCGAAGAGGGTCGCGAACCAGGAGTGCAGCTTCTCCGGCGCGGGCCGTCCCGGGGCGCCGGTCAGCTCGGCGAGGGCGACCTCGGTGCGGGAGAGCCAGCGCTCGGTGACCGCCTCGCGCAGCGCCGCCTTGGTGCGGAAGTGGCGGTAGACGCTGCCGTGGCTGACGCCGAGCACCCGGGCCACGTCCACGACGGTCGCCTTCGCGGGGCCGTAGCGGCGCAGCACCTCCTCGGTGGCTTCGAGGATGCGCTCTGCGGTCAGGGTTTCGGTGGCGGCCATGGGGACGACAGTACCCGTCAGTGCTCGCTGTCCAGGTGGGCCATCTGGGCCTCCGGGTAGCGCGCACCGGCCGCCGCGCCCGCCGGGACGGCCTCCTCGATCGCCGCCAGGTCGGCCGCGTCGAGCGTCACGTCCACGGCGCCGAGCGCCTCGGCGAGCCGGTCCCGGCGGCGGGCGCCGACCAGCGGCACGATGTCCGCGCCGTGCCGGGGCCCCTGGGCGAGGACCCAGGCGATGGCGGTCTGGGCGACCGTCACGCCCTTGGCCTCGGCCACCTCGCGGAGCCGGTCGACCAGGTCCAGGTTCCGCCGCAGGTTGTCGCCCTGGAAACGGGGGGACATCCCGCGGAAGTCGCCGGCGCCGAGCGCGCGGTCGCGGGTGAAGTGACCGCTGATCAGGCCGCGGGAGAGGACGCCGTAGGCCGTGATGCCGATGCCCAGCTCGCGGGCGGCGGGCAGGATCTTCTCCTCGATGCCGCGGGATATCAGCGAGTACTCGATCTGGAGGTCGGCGATCGGGGCGACGGCCGCCGCCCGGCGCAGGGTGTCGGCGCCGACCTCGGAGAGGCCGATGTGCCGGACGTGGCCCGCCTCGACCAGCTCGGCGATGGCGCCGACGGTCTCCTCGATCGGGACGTCCGGGTCGACGCGGGCGATCCGGTAGATGTCGATGTGGTCGGTGCCCAGGCGCTGCAGCGAGTACGCCGCGAAGTTCTTCACCGCGGCCGGGCGGCCGTCGTATCCGGTGAAGCCGCCCTCCACCGTGCGGAGCGCGCCGAACTTCACGCTGGTCAGGGCCTGCTCGCGGGCGGCCGCGGGGGCGGTGCGCAGCGCCTCGTTGATCAGCAGCTCGTTGTGGCCCATCCCGTAGAAGTCGCCGGTGTCGAGCAGGGTCACGCCGGCGTCGAGGGCGGCGTGCAGGGTCGCGATCGACTCGGCACGGTCGCTCTCGCCGTACAGCGCGGACATGCCCATGCAGCCGAGGCCGAGGGCGGAGACCCGGGGGCCGGTGGTGCCGAGGGAGCGGGTGGGGAGCGGGGTCGTGTTCGTCATGCCACAACCATGACATGACCGATGACAGATTTCAATATCTGTCATCTCCACTTTCACTTTTCACCCCACCGGGTAACGCCGACGTCGCGTCACGGGGTCGCCCCCCCGGGTCACGCCATCGAGCGCGGGAGGCGCAGGCTCAGCAGCAGCGTCAGCACCACCACGCCCAGCTGGACCAGCAGCGTCGTGGTCAGCGCCGAGCCCATCGCGGCCGGCGAGGACGCCAGCGACAGGAAGAGCGAACCGAGCGTCGCCACCCCCAGCGCCATGGCCGACTGCTGGGTGGTCACCATGACCCCGCTGCCCACGCCCGCCTGCTCGCCGGGCACCTCCGAGAGCACCACCCGGAACAGCACCGGCAGCTGGAGCCCCTGGCCGAGGCCCGCGACCGCCATGCCCGGCAGCAGGTCCGCCACCGAGAGCTCCGCCCAGCCGTGCCCGACCGTCCAGGCGAGGAGCGCGATGCCGGCCGCCTGGAACACCGCGCCCGCCGTCACGACCCGGGTGCCCCAGCGCCGTACCAGCCGCGGACCGGCCAGCGAGGCGGCGAAGAACGCGACCGCCATCGGCACCAGCGCCAGGCCCGAGGCCACCGCGCCCATCGCGAGGCCCTGCTGGAGCGCCACCGCGATCACGAACATGAAGCCGCTGAAGCCGCCCGACAGCGGCAGCACCACGGCGAGCCCCCGGCGCAGCGAGACCAGCTCCAGGAGCCTCGGCGGCACCAGCGGCGTGCGGCCCCGGCGGTCCGCCCGCAGCTCGACCCACCAGAAGGCCCCGGCCGCGAAGGGGAAGACGCCGAGCGCGAGCCAGGTCCACAGCGGCCAGCCCGCCGCCCGGTCCTCGGTCAGCGGGGCGAGCAGCGTGAGCAGGCTCAGCGCGAGCAGCAGCGTGCCCGGCACGTCCACCGGCGCCGGCCGGTCCGAGCGGGTCTCGGGCACGGAGCGGGCCGCGAGCAGCAGTCCGAGCAGCGCCACCGGCACGTTGACCAGGAAGATCGCCCGCCAGCCGGTGCCGGCGACGTCGGCCGCGACCAGCACGCCGCCGAGGATCTGGCCGGCCACCATCGAGAGCCCCGCGGTCGCCCCGTACAGGCTCAGCGCCTTCGCGTGCCGGGCTCCCGACGTCGAGGAGTGAATGGTCGCCAGCACCTGCGGCAGCATCAGGGCCGCCGCGGCACCCTGTGCCACCCGGGCGCCGACCAGCGTCCAGGCGTCCGGGGCGAGCCCGCAGGCCAGCGAGGTCAGGCCGAAGGCGGCCATCCCGGCGAGGAAGAGCCGGCGGCGGCCGAAGAGGTCGCCGAGCCGGCCGCCGAGCACGAGCAGTACGGCGTACGACAGGCCGTAGCCCGCGACGACCAGCTCCAGGAGCGCCGGTCCGGCGGCGAGGTCGTGGTCGATGGTCGGCAGGGCGACGTTGACGATGAAGAAGTCGATCAGGGGCAGCGCCGCGCCGAGCAGCACGGTGAACAGGCCGAGGGTGCCGAGCGCCGGACGGGCGTGGTCGACGGCCGCGGCGGTGCGGGCGGGGGTGGATGTCGTAGTCACGCAACCGACGATCGGTCACCGCTCAACCTGGTACCAGAGTGTCTTTATCCTGGTACAAGCACTACCTGGCAACGGGCTGAGCGCCCCGGCACCCTGGGAGCATGACGGTCATGACGGCAGTGACAGCGCTGACAGCCCTCACGGCGGACCCGGCGATCGGCACCCCCGACGAGCCCGCCATCCGCCGGCACGAGCTCGCCGGCTTCCTGCGCAGCCGCCGCGAGCGGATCAGCCCCGAGCAGGTCGGCCTCCCGCGCGGGCGCCGCCGACGCACCCCGGGGCTGCGCCGCGAGGAGGTCGCCCAGCTCTCCGCCGTCGGCGTCACCTGGTACACGTGGCTGGAGCAGGCGCGGCCCATCCAGGTCTCCCCGCAGGTCCTGGACGCCCTCGCGGGCGCCCTGCTGCTCGACCCCACCGAGCGGAACCACCTCTTCGCGCTCGCCGGGCAGTCCGACCCGCACCCCGAGACGCCCTGCCCGGCCGTCACGCCCGCCCTGCGGCACCTCCTGGACCAGCTGGAGCCCGTCCCCGCGGCCGTCCAGAACAGCCGTTACGACTTCCTCGCCCACAACCGCACCTTCGGCCGGCTCTTCTGCGACCTGGACGCGCTGCCCCGCGAGGACCGCAACACCCTCTGGCTGGCCTTCACGAACGACGACTTCCGCGCCGCCGTCACCGACCTGCCCGAGGTCCTCGCCTCCATGGCGGGCAAACTCCGCGCCTCCATGGCCGAGCACCTCGCCGAACCCGCCTGGAAGGAGCTGCTGCACCGGCTCCGCACGGCCTCGCCGGAGTTCCGCGAGCTCTGGGCGCGGCACGACGTGGTCGACCAGTCGGGCCGCACCAAGCTCATCCGCAACGCCCACGTCGGGCTGCTGCGGCTGGAGCACACCAACCTCTACCTCGGCCCCGCCGCCGGACCGCGGCTCGTCACGTACGTCCCGGTGGACGAGGCCGCCCGGGCCGGGATCGAGCGGCTCCAGGCCCTGATCCTGGCCGAGGAGGCCGAGGCCCAGACGGCCCAGACGGCCCAGAAGGCCCAGAAGGCCCAGAAGGCCGAAGCGGCCGAGCCGGCGGTCGCCTGACCCTCGTCAGCCGTCAGCCGTCAGCCGTCAGCCGTCAGCCGTCAGCCGTCAGCCGTCAGCCGTCAGCCGTCAGCCGTCAGCCGTCAGCCGTCAGCCGTCAGCCGTCAGCCGTCAGCCGTCAGCCGTCAGCCGTCAGCCGTCAGCCGCCAGCCGTCAGCCGTCAGCCGTTCCGCCGCCCGCCCGCCGCCCCGTCCGCTCAGGACGACGACGTCCGCGCCCCCACCCGCCCCCCGGTGTCCGGGTCCTCCGCCGCCAGCCGCTCCGCCGTCCGCTCGGCCGTCCCGCGCGCCCACGCCCCGCTGGTCAGCGCGCCGACGACGAGCACGCACAGACCGCAGGCGGTGATGATCCAGTAGGCCGGCCCGCTCGCCGCCACGAACGCCTCGCCGCCGTCGCCGCCCCCGGGGGACCTCGGGTACGAGGCCGAGGCCAGCCCCGCGCTCAGGACCGCGCCCGCCACCGCCACCCCCAGCGTCTGGCCGATCTGGCGGCTCGTGGACGCGACGGCCGCCGCCACCCCGGCCTGTGCGCGGGGCATCCCGGAGACCGCCGTGTTCGTGATGGGCGCGTTCACCATGCCGAAGCCGATGCCGAAGACCACGTACCCGGTGAACAGCAACGGCGTGCTCGTCTCCGCGTGGAAGGCGGCGAACAGCAGCGACCCCGCCGCCATCCCCGCTCCCGAGACCAGCAGCGGGGGCCGCGGCCCGCGGGTGCCCACCAGGCGCCCGGACAGCGGCGCGAAGACGAAGGTCATCGCCGCCATGGGCAGCATGAAGAGCCCGGCGTGCAGGGCCGAGAGGCCGCGGACGTCCTGGAGGTAGAGCGTGTTCAGGAAGAGGAAGCCGGCCAGCGCGGCGAAGGCGCAGACCGCGATCACGGTGGAGCCGCTGAACGGCGCGCTGCGGAAGAACCGCAGGTCGATCAGGGGTTCGCGGCGCCTCGGCTCGTAGACCAGGATCCCGGCCAGGGCGACGGCCGCCACACCCGCGGAGAGCGGGCTGGTCTCGATGATCGCGTACGTGAGCGAGGCGAGCAGCAGCGTGACCAGGACCTGGCCCACCGGGTCGGGGCGCCGGGGCCGGGGCGCCCGGGACTCGGGGACGTACCGGAGGGTGAGGAGCAGCGCGGCCAGGCCGATCGGCAGGTTGACCCAGAAGATCGCACGCCAGCCGACCGACCCGACGAGCAGGCCCCCCACCAGCGGGCCCGCCGCCATGGAGACGCCGACGACCGCGCCCCAGACGCCGATGGCCCGGGCGCGCTCCGCCGGGTCCGTGAAGGTGTTGGTGATGATCGACATGGCGACCGGGTTGAGCATGGAGCCGCCTATGGCCTGCACCATCCGGAAGGCGACCAGCGCCTCCAGGCTGGGCGCGAGCGAGCAGAGCAGCGAGCCGAGGGCGAAGAGCACGAGCCCGGTGGTGAAGACCTTGCGGCGGCCGATCCGGTCGGCGGTGGAGCCGGAGAGCATCAGCAGCGAGGCGAGCACCAGGGTGTAGGCGTCGATGGTCCACTGCAGTCCGGAGACCGAGGCGTGCAGCTCTCGGCCCATGGCGGGGAGCGCCACGTTGAGGGCGGTGTTGTCCAGGCTGACGATCAGCAGGCTCAGGCAGCAGATCGCCAGCACCAGCAGCCGGCGGCGCCGGGGGAGCGGGGCGGCGGCGAGCCGCGCGGGTGTGAGCTCGGACATGTGCGGATAGTACGGCTGTCTAACGACCTCCGCAGTGCGCGACAATGGGCGGATGACCGCGTTCTCCCCCCTCGCCATCGGGCCGCACATCGTGCAGCCCCCGGTGGTGCTCGCGCCGATGGCCGGCATCACCAACGCCCCGTTCCGCACCCTCTGCCGTGAGTTCTCCGGAGGGAAGGGCCTGTTCGTCAGCGAGATGATCACGACGAGGGCGCTGGTCGAGCGCAATGAGAAGACCATGCAGCTCATCCGCTTCGACGAGACCGAGAAGCCGCGCTCGATCCAGCTGTACGGCGTCGATCCGGTGACCGTCGGCAAGGCCGTCCGCATGATCGTGGACGAGGACCTGGCGGACCACATCGACCTGAACTTCGGCTGCCCCGTCCCCAAGGTGACCCGCAAGGGCGGCGGCTCGGCCCTCCCGTACAAGCGGCCGCTGCTGCGGGCGATCCTGCACGAGGCCGTGACCAACGCGGGCGACCTGCCGGTCACGATGAAGATGCGCAAGGGCATCGACGACGACCACATCACCTTCCTGGACGCCGGCCGGATCGCCGTCGAGGAGGGCGTCACCGCCATCGCCCTGCACGGCAGGACCGCGGCCCAGCACTACGGCGGCACCGCCGACTGGGACGCGATCGCGCGGCTCAAGGAGCACGTGCCGGAGATCCCGGTGCTCGGCAACGGCGACATCTGGTCCGCCGACGACGCGCTCCGCATGATGCGCGAGACGGGCTGCGACGGCGTGGTCGTGGGCCGGGGCTGCCTCGGACGCCCCTGGCTCTTCGGCGACCTCGTGGCGGGCTTCGAGGGCACCGGAGCGTACGCGCAGCCGGGGCTGCGGGTGGTCGCGGACACGATGGTGCGGCACGCGCGCCTGCTCGGCGAGTGGCTGGGCGACGAGTCGCGGGGTGTCGTCGACTTCCGCAAGCACGTCGCCTGGTACCTCAAGGGCTTCTCGGTCGGCTCGGAGATGCGCAAGAAGCTGGCCATCACCTCCTCCCTGGACGAACTGAGCGCTCAGTTGAGCGAGCTGGACCTGGAGCAGCCCTGGCCGACGGGTGCCGACGGCCCCCGGGGTCGTACGTCCGGAAATGGGCGGGTTGTCCTGCCGGATGGCTGGCTGAAGGACCCGTACGACTGCGCCGGAGTGAGCGAGGACGCGGAGCTGGACACGTCCGGCGGCTGAGATTCGGGCCCTTCTCGGCGAGTGATCCTCGCCACCCTTGATAGGGGTAGTGCTCAGATGAGCATGTTACGGGTCCATCTTCCGCTTGAAGGGTGGCACGGAGTGCCACCCTTTTTGCGTTCAAGAGTTGAACGCAAATGCTCTTTTGGGCGCTCACCTGAGCGCGGAAGCTCTGGTTTGAGTCAAACGGGCTTCGGGGCGTGAAAGCGGAAGCTACCGGTCGGTTACTTTCGAAGTGCTGGCGGACGGGTGGTTAAGACCGGGTGACCGGTAGGCGTACCTCCCCAGAAGCCTTCGATCTGGGTATGTTCCTCGCCGTCAGGGCAGCCAACCGAGTCGTCGAGGAGTCGGGACCCGTGTCGGAAATTAATGATCAGAAGTTCGTCTACGACTTCACCGAGGGGAACAAGGACCTCAAGGACCTTCTCGGTGGCAAGGGCGCGAACCTGGCCGAGATGACCAACCTCGGTCTGCCGGTCCCCCCCGGCTTCACGATCACGACCGAGGCCTGCAAGGTCTACCTGGAGAGCGGCTCCGAGCCGGTCGAGCTCCGCGACGAGGTCACCGCGCACCTCGACGCCCTCGAGCGCCAGATGGGCAAGAAGCTCGGCCAGGCCGACGACCCGCTGCTGGTCTCCGTCCGCTCCGGCGCCAAGTTCTCCATGCCCGGCATGATGGACACGGTCCTCAACATCGGCCTCTCCGACGTCTCCGTCGAGGGCCTCGCCGCCCAGGCCGACAACGCGCGCTTCGCCTGGGACTCGTACCGCCGCCTCATCCAGATGTTCGGCAAGACCGTGCTCGACGTGGACGGCGAGCTCTTCGAGGACGCCCTCGACGAGGCCAAGGCGGCGAAGGGGGTCACCAGCGACACCGACCTCGACGCCGACGACCTGAAGAAGCTCGTCGAGCACTTCAAGAAGATCGTCAGGACCGCGACCGGCCGCGACTTCCCGCAGGACCCGCGCGAGCAGATGGACCTCGCCATCGAGGCCGTCTTCAACTCCTGGAACACCGACCGCGCGAAGCTGTACCGCCGCCAGGAGCGCATCCCGGGCGACCTCGGCACCGCCGTCAACGTCTGCTCGATGGTCTTCGGCAACCTCGGCCCCGACTCCGGCACCGGCGTCGCCTTCACCCGCGACCCCGCCTCCGGCCACGCCGGCGTCTACGGCGACTACCTGCAGAACGCGCAGGGCGAGGACGTCGTCGCCGGCATCCGCAACACCGTGCCGCTCGCCGAGCTCGAGTCGATCGACAAGAAGTCGTACGACCAGCTCATGCAGATCATGAACACGCTGGAGACCCACTACAAGGATCTCTGCGACATCGAGTTCACGATCGAGCGCGGCCAGCTCTGGATGCTCCAGACCCGCGTCGGCAAGCGCACCGCCGGTGCCGCCTTCCGCATCGCCACGCAGCTCGTGGACCAGGGCCTGATCGACGAGGCCGAGGCGCTGCAGCGGGTCAACGGTGCCCAGCTCGCCCAGCTGATGTTCCCCAAGTTCGACGAGCACGCCAAGGTCGAGCAGATCGGCCGCGGCATCGCCGCCTCCCCGGGCGCGGCCGTCGGCAAGGCCGTCTTCGACTCGTACACGGCCGTCAAGTGGTCCCGCTCCGGCGAGAAGGTCATCCTCATCCGCCGGGAGACCAACCCGGACGACCTGGACGGCATGATCGCCGCCGAGGGCATCCTCACCTCCCGCGGCGGCAAGACCTCGCACGCCGCCGTCGTCGCCCGCGGCATGGGCAAGACCTGTGTCTGCGGCGCCGAGGAGCTCGAGGTCGACACCAAGCGCCGCCGCATGACCACCGCCTCCGGCGTGGTCATCGAGGAGGGCGACGTCGTCTCCATCGACGGCTCCACCGGCAAGGTGTACGTCGGTGAGGTACCCGTCGTACCGTCCCCGGTCGTCGAGTACTTCGAGGGCCGCATGCACGCCGGCGCCGACGACGCCGACGAGCTGGTCCAGGCGGTCCACCGGATCATGGCCTACGCGGACCGCGTCCGCCGGCTGCGCGTCCGCGCCAACGCCGACAACGCCGAGGACGCCTCGCGCGCCCGCCGCTTCGGCGCCCAGGGCATCGGCCTGTGCCGCACCGAGCACATGTTCCTCGGCGAGCGCCGCCAGTACGTCGAGCGGCTCATCCTCGCCGACACCGACGAGGAGCGCGAGGAGTCGCTGAAGGCGCTGCTCCCGCTGCAGAAGCAGGACTTCGTCGAGCTCTTCGAGGCGATGGACGGCCTGCCCGTCACCGTCCGGCTGCTCGACCCGCCGCTGCACGAGTTCCTGCCCGACATCACCGAGCTCTCGGTGCGCGTCGCCCTCGCCGAGGCCCGCAAGGAGCCGCACGAGAACGACCTGCGCCTGCTCCAGGCCGTGCACCGGCTGCACGAGCAGAACCCGATGCTGGGTCTGCGCGGCGTCCGCCTCGGCCTGGTCATCCCCGGCCTGTTCACCATGCAGGTCCGCGCCATCGCCGAGGCCGCCGCCCAGCGCATCGACGCCAAGGGCGACCCGCGCGTCGAGGTCATGATCCCGCTCGTCGGCACCGTCCAGGAGCTGGAGCTGGTCCGCGAGGAGGCCGAGGAGGTCATCGCCGAGGTCCAGGCGCAGACCGGCATCGAGCTCAAGCTGGCCCTGGGCACCATGATCGAGCTGCCGCGCGCCGCGGTGACCGCCGGTCAGATCGCCGAGGCCGCCGAGTTCTTCTCCTTCGGCACCAACGACCTGACCCAGACGGTCTGGGGCTTCTCCCGCGACGACGTGGAGGCCAGCTTCTTCACCGCGTACCTGGAGAAGGGCATCTTCGGCGTCAGCCCCTTCGAGACCATCGACAAGGACGGCGTCGGCGCCCTGGTCCGCAGCGCCGTCCAGGCCGGCCGTGCCACCCGCCCCGACATCAAGCTGGGCGTCTGCGGCGAGCACGGCGGCGACCCGGAGTCGGTGCACTTCTTCCACGAGGTGGGCCTCGACTACGTCTCCTGCTCGCCCTTCCGGATCCCGGTGGCGCGCCTGGAGGCCGGCCGCGCGGCGGCCGAGGCGAAGGGCAGCGACAGCCGCTGACCCGATGACCACCGGAGCCGCCGCTCGTCCCCGACCCTCAATACCGATGGGCGGCGGCTCCGGTTCGCAAGAGGGGCGGGGCGGACACCTTGTGCGGAGGTGTCCGCCCCGTCGTATGTCGTCCCGGGGGTGTCCTGGGGGTGTCCCGTCGGTGCCCCGGGGGCGCCCCCGGCGGCGTCCGGGTGCGGCGTTACATGATCGTTGGATAAATGTGAGTTCCTGTTCAAGTCCATGCTCGAATGCGAGACTTCGGTTTATTGGACATTGAACGACAATGAGCGGTGTCGAACGCCGTTCAAACGACGTTGAACTTTCGCAAAGAATGAGACAGGCGCGACCTCCGGATCCCCACCCGGAGGCCGCGCCCATTTTTCATCGGGCAGGTGAGCCGCAACCTCGCCGACCGCCGCCGGACGAGACGAAGCCCCCCACGGTCTTCGCCACGTCACCTCGGTCCTGAAGGTTTCCTGCCCGACACGCACAGCTTTTCGGTTGACCCGTGTTCGCCGCGAGGCTTTTCAAGTGTGGCTGAAACACCCTGGTAACGTGCAGTGATGCTGTGCATACTCGTCGTCGGGGGTGGTTGCGAGTGCACAGGTGGGGGTTCCATGCTGCGGATTCATTTCAGCGGAAACGACTTGGCCGGGGTCCGGATGGCCGCCCGGCCGGACGTTCTCTGGGAAACGATTCTCAGTTTTCACCGTTTAAGGGACCGACGTGGATCGGTGGTCTACCGCGAATGGCGGTCGGAAGCACGCATACGACTGGGCGCCGAGACCCGGCTGCTCGCCGCGCTCGTTCCGGGCCGCGGCTATTTCCCCGACTTCCTGACCCCGCCGCAGGGCATCCTGGGAGTCGATGAGGCCCTCGACGCCATCCGCGCCACCCCGCCCGGCCGCATCCACGCGGAGGTCGCCCTGCTGGGCGCCACCCGCGCCGGACGCCCCGCCGTGCCGGCCGCGCTGCGGGCCCTCGCGGAGGGCGCGTCGGAGCCCCTCGGGCGGCTCGTCGCGGCCCTCCGCGGCTACCACCGGGCCGCCGTCGAACCGTACTGGTCGCACATCCAGGCCCGGGTCGAGGCGGACCGGGCGCTGCGCGGGCGGGCCCTGCTCGACGGGGGCGCGGAGGAACTCCTGGCCTCGCTGCCGCCGATGCTCCGCTGGCGCAGCCCCGTCCTGGAGGCCGACTACCCGGTCGAGCGGGACGTCCACCTCGACGGGCGAGGGCTGCTGCTCCAGCCCTCGTACTTCTGCCGCGGCACCCCGGTCGTGCTCCGCGACCCCGGGCTGCCGCCGGTGCTGGTCTATCCCGTCACCCACTCCGAGGCGCCGACCGTGCGCGAGCCGGGCCTGCCCTCGCTGGCCAAGCTCGTCGGGCACACCCGCTCCGCCGTCCTCAGCGCCATCGGCGACGGCGGCACCACCAGCGAACTGGCCCGCAGGGCGGGGGTCTCCCTCGCCTCCGCGAGCCAGCACGCGGGCGTGCTGCGCGAGGCCGGCCTGGTCGCCACGCTGCGCCACGGCAACGCGGTGCTGCACACCCTCACGCCGCTGGGCGCCGCCCTGCTCGGCGGCGCCCAGAGTCCCCGTGAGACGCGGTGCTACGCGCGGAACGGGCCGGTCACCTCGTAGGTGATGCCGCCCGAGGAGCTGCCGCTGGTGCCGCGCTGACTGGAGAAGTACAGGCGCCGGCCGTCGGGGGAGAAGGCCGGTCCGGTGATCTCGGAGCCGGACTGGCCGGTGATCCGGAGGAAGGGCGCGACCACGTCGTCCGGCGTGATGACGCAGATCTCCATGGTGCCGCCGTCCTCCGCGACGAACAGGTCGCCGGAGGAGGAGCCGGTGATGTTGTCGACCCCGGTGAGCGGCGCCCCGCCGCCGGTCACCAGCGAGTCGTCGTAGGCCAGTTCGTAGGTCCCGGCGGCGAGGTTCACCTGCCAGACCCGGTTGTCGCCCTTGGTGGTGAACCAGACGGTGTCGTCGGCGTAGTGGCAGCCCTCGCCGCCGTTGAAGCGCTTGGCGCCGGAGACCTGGCCGCGGGTGGCGGTCGGGGAGCCGTCCGGGTCGGGCACGGTCTGCCAGGTGAAGCCGCCCGAGGTCGCGGTGCCGGCCTTGAGGACCTGCAGGGTGCCGGCGGACAGGTCGCCCCAGGTGGTGGGGAGGAAGCGGTAGAAGCAGCCGTCGGTCTCGTCCTCGGTCAGGTAGACCGCCCGGCGGACCGGGTCGGCCGCGGCCGCCTCGTGCTTGAACCGGCCCATGGCGTCCCGGCGGTAGGCGGTGCCGCCCCACGGGTTCGACTCGTAGACGTAGCCCAGCGACACCTCCTCGCAGGACAGCCAGGTGTTCCACGGGGTCTTGCCGCCCGCGCAGTTCTGCCGGGTGCCGGACAGGATGCGGTAGGCGCCGGTGATGCCGCCGGAGGCGTCGAAGCGCACCGCGCTCGCGCCGCCGCTCGGGTTGATCTCCGAGTTCGAGACGTAGATCCAGCCCGTCCCGTCGGCGAAGCAGGCGCCGCCGTCGGGCGCGCTGTGCCACAGGTACGAGGTGCCCGCGACCGCCTGGCCGGACCGGGCCACGACCCGGCTGGTGAATCCGGTGGGCAGCTGGATGCCGTTCGCGTCCGCGGCGCCGAGCGCCCCGTACGGACCGACCCCGGGCTGGGCGGGCGCGGCGAAGGCCGCCCCGCGCCACAAGGTGCCGCCGAAGGCGGCGGCCGACGTGCCGATGACCGCTCCACGCAGGAAACTGCGTCGCTCCACGTTCCACTCC
The DNA here is from genome assembly GCF_039535475.1 of Streptomyces showdoensis. NCBI lineage: Bacteria > Bacillati > Actinomycetota > Actinomycetes > Kitasatosporales > Streptomycetaceae > Streptomyces > Streptomyces showdoensis. The sequence continues at coordinate 3,074,582 of NZ_BAAAXG010000026.1, forward strand.
TGATGCGAGGTGTGAACCGCCCCGCCGCACCGGTCGGCGACGGGGTCGCGCGCCTCCGGAACCTAGGAGGGCGGAATTGCCCGGGCGCCAACGGCCGGTGACGGGGGAACGGCGGGGGCGGGGCCGGTCGGGGCCGGTCGGGGCCGGTCGGGGAGGAGATCGACTTCTGACGTAGCCTCCTCCTCCGGAACACCGAGACGAGGGGGAGTGCGACGTGGAACGTCGTTCGTTGATGCTGGCCATGGGCGGGTTCGTGGGAGCCCTGGGAGGCGGTGTCCTCGGTGCGGGGCCGGCCGCCGCGGCCGTGACCGGCGGCGGGACCGTCGTCGACGTCACCGCCCACGGGGCCAAGGGCGACGGGACCGCCGACGACACGGCCGCGTTCAAGAGCGCGCTCGTCGCCCTGAAGGCCGTGGCGGGTCCGGCGACCCTGCTGATACCGCCGGGCACGTACCGCACCGGTGCCGGGCTCGTCGTCGGCGCCGGGACCACCGTCTCCGCGTACGGCGCCCGCATCGTCCGGACCGGCAACAACGGCGGCCTGCTGAAGAACTTCGACTCCGTCACGCCCGTGTACGGGTACCAGGGCGCGGGCTCGATCGCCGTCCTCGGCGGCACCTGGGACATGCGCGGCGGCGTCTTCAGCACCCAGAGCGACGCCATCGGCTTCGCCCACTGCGAGGGCGTGCTGATCAAGGACTGCACCTTCGTCGACACCCCGTCCGCGCACGCCATCGAGCTGAACGCGGTGAAGAACGCGGCCGTCGTGAACTGCGTCTTCGACGGGCACCACCCGGGCGACGGGGCGAGCCTCACCATGAAGGAGGCCGTCCAGATCACCTGCGCCACCGAGGGCAACCTGCCGGCCCCCGCGTACGACGCCACCCCCTGCGAGGACGTCCTCATCACCGGCTGCACCCTGCGCCCCGGCACGACGACCGGGCCGTTCGGCGCGCTGTGCGGGGACCACTGGGGCGCCAAGGGCGTCTCCCACCGGCGGATCCGGGTCATCGGCAACACCGTCGAGAAGAGCGGCGCCTACGGCATCCGGGCCGCCGACTGGCAGGACTCGGTCATCGCGGACAACGTGATCAGCGGTACCGCCTCGCACGCGGTCTACCTCAACTCGCCCCAGGGCAACGCCCTCAGCGGCATCACCGTCACCGGCAACACCATCCGCGACGTCGAGGGGAGCGGCGGCATCTCGGTCACCGTCGGCACCGGCGGCGCCCGCCACCGGTCCGTCACCGTCAGCGGCAACACGATCACGTCGGTCAAGGGCGAGGCCGGGATCTACGCGACGCAGACCGACGGCCTCACCATCAGCCGCAACACCGTCACCACCACCTTGCGCACCAGCCCCACCGGCAACTGCCAGGCCATCCACGTCCAGAACTCCCCGAACGCGATCGTCACCGGCAACAGCGTCTCCGACGTCCAGGGCGACGGCATCGGCGTGGACTCCGCCGCCACCGGCACCCTCGTCGCCGACAACACGATCCTCACCACCACCGGCCACGGCATCAGCGCGGGCGTCGGCGGCGCCACCCTGCGCGGCAACCGGATCACCGGCGCCGCGACCTACGCCGTGCGCGTCGGCGGGAACGCGGCCGGGACCTTCGTCCAGGGCAACACCGTCGGCACCGTCACCGGCGGCGCCTCCGGGGTCGCGATCGGCGTCATGGCGGGCTCCACCGACACCTGGGTGGTCGGCAACGACCTCACCGGACGGGGCGCCGGCGTGCCCGCGATCGTCGACTCGGGGACCGGGACGACGGCCGTCCAGAACGCGGTCTGAGACCGGTCGGAAAAAACTCCGGGCGTGGCGATGAGTTTCCCCGCCGCGCCCGGTCTTCACTCTCGTAAGCGCCACTACGGAACAGACAGACCCGTACGGAACGGAAGAGAGACGACACCATGGCTCAGATGATCTTCGTGAACCTGCCCGCACAGGACCTCGACGCCACCAAGGCCTTCTGGAACAAGCTGGGCTTCTCCTTCAACCCGCAGTTCTCGGACGACTCGACCGGCTGTCTGGTGATCAGCGACACGATCTTCGCGATGCTGCTCACCGAGGAGAAGTTCCGCTCCTTCACCGCGCCGGGCAAGGAGATCTCCGACGCGACGAAGAGCACCGAGGTGCTGATCACGCTCAGCCGGGACAGCCGCGAGGCCGTCGACGAGCTGGCCGACGCGGCGCTCGCCGCGGGCGGCGGCGCGGCGAAGGAGCCGCTCGACCACGGCTTCATGTACGGGCGTTCCTTCACCGACCTGGACGGCCACCACTGGGAGGTCTTCTGGATGGACCCGGCCGCCGTCCAGGGCTGAGCCCCGGAGCGGGTCCGGGCGGGCCGGCCGGTCCGCCCGCCCGCCCGGTCGGGCGCCGGACCCGGCCTCCGCCGCCGGCGTCAGGCGGAGACGCCGCCGTCCACGACCAGGTCCGCCCCGACCGTCGAACCGGCCGCGTCGGAGGCCAGGTGCAGCACCGCCGCCGCCACCTCCGCCGCCGAGGAGATCCGCCCCAGCGGCGACTCCTCCTTCATCCGCACCGCCCGCTCGGCCTCCGTCTCGCCGGGCCGCAGCGACATCGAGGACTCCGAGGCCCCCGGGCTGACCGCGTTGATCCGGATCCCGTCGGCGACGTGGTCGAGGGCGGCGGCCCGGGTGAGCGCGGAGACCGCGGCCTTGGAGACCTGGTAGCCGAAGACGCCCGGGATGCGCACGTGCGGGCCCAGGTTGGACGAGATGTTGACGATCGCCCCGCCGCCGTGGGCGCGCATGTGGGCGACCTCGGCCTGGAGCGCGTGCAGCACGCCGGTGACGTTGACGTCGAGGAGGGTGTGCCAGTCCTCCAGGGGGAAGTCGGCCGCCGCGTGGCCGCCGCGGAACACCCCCGCGTTGTTCACGGCGACGTCGAGTCCGCCGAAGGCCGCGACCGTCGCGTCCACCAGGCGCCGCACGGACGCGGCGTCCGCCACGTCGGCGGTGAAGGCGGCGGCGGTGCCGCCCGCGGCCTCGATCAGCGCCACGGTCCCGTCGAGGGTGGCGGCGCTGCGGCCGGCGACGGCGACCTTCGCGCCCTCGGCGGCGAAGGCGAGCGCGATGGCCCGGCCGAGGCCGGTCCCGGCGCCGGTGACGAGGACGGTGCGGTCGGTGAATCGGGCGGACGTCATGGTGACTCCTGGGTGGGAAGGGTGTGGTCGGGGGACGTTCACTGGGTACGGGCGGCCGCCGCGGCCAGGGCCGCGAAGCCGAGGGCCGTCGCCGCCAGCGAGGCGGCGTCCGTGCCGAGGGTCAGCACGGCGGCGAAGACGACGGTGGGGCCCAGCTCCATGGCGGTGTTCAGGACGCCGCCGGCGAGGCCGCCCTGCCGGGCCGGGACCCCTTCGGTGGCCAGGACGCTCGACCCGGCGAAGGAGACCGCCGCACCGGCCGGGAGCAGCAGCAGGCCGGGCAGCAGCCCGTGGGCGTAGGGCACCGCCGGGTCGAAGCCGGTGGCCGCCAGCAGCCCGAGGCCCACGGCGCCGGTGCCGAGCCCGGCGGCGGTCGCGCGCCCCGCCCCGTACCGCCGGATCAGCGGCCCGGCGGCCCGGCCGGCGAGCAGCAGCGCGGCGGCGAAGGGCACGAAGGCGCCCGAGGTGCGCAGCGCGGACCAGCCGCGCCCCTCCTGGAGTCCGAGCGACAGCAGGACGAAGACGCCCGCGGTGCCGGCGGCGGTGAGTGCGACGCCGGCCAGTCCCAGGCCCCGCCGCCGGTCGCGCAGGAAGGCGGGCGGCAGGAGCGGGTCGGCGGTCCGCCGCTCGACGAGTGCGAAGCCCGCGAGCAGCGCCACTCCGCCGAGCAGCGGGACGAGGACGGCGGCCGAGCCCCAGGGGCGGGCGTCGGTCAGCACGAGCCCGTAACTGGCGAGGGTGATCCCGGTGGTGGCGAGCAGCGCTCCGGGGAGGTCGAGCCCGCGGGCGGCGCCCTGCTCCGTGGCGGGCGGCAGCAGGTGCCGCCCGAGGAGCAGTGCGGCGGCCGTGACCGCGACGGGGACGGCGAAGCTCCAGCGCCAGGAGGCGGCGGCCGAGATCACCCCGGAGAGCAGGTTGCCCGCGGTCGCGCCCAGGACGGAGAGCCCGCCCCAGGTCGCCATGGCCCGGCCGTACGCGGCGGGCGCCGGATACAGGTCCCGCAGCACCCCCATGGCCGCGGGCGCGACGAGCGCGGCGCCGAGTCCCTGGGCGAACCGGGCGGCGAGCAGCGTGCCGTAGCCGGGGGCGAGCGGGGCGAGGGCGGAGGCGGCGCCGTAGACGAGGAGCCCCGCGGTCAGTGCCCGGCGCCCGCCGCAGCGGTCGGCCAGCCGGCCGCCGAAGAGCAGCAGTCCGGCGAAGGCCAGTCCGTACGCGGCGCTGAGCAGGATCAGGTCGGCCCGGTCCAGGCGCAGTTCGGCGCCGATCCGGGGCAGCGGCACGGCGAGCGAGGCGAGGGTGAAGATCAGCGTCGCCTGGACGGTGCCGAGGAGGGCGAAGGCGGGGCCGGGGCGCCGCCGCGCCGGAGGCGGTGCGGGCGACGGGGCCGGTGGGGCCTTCGCCGTGGTGGTACTGGGCATGAACCCCCCCTTGTAATGGACCGTACATTCCAGAATGGAGTCCGAAGAGAAGGGCGCCGGATCGGCGCCCCCTCCCGGTCGTGCGGGTGTCAGTCGAGCAGCGTCAGGGCCTGTTCCGCCGCGTCGTGCACCCGGCCCGGGTCGCTCGACGCCTTGCCGACCACCCGCAGGCCCTGCAGCAGGACCAGCAGCATCCGCGCCAGCGCCCGAGGGTCCCGGTCGGCCGGGAGCTCCCCCTGCGCCACGGCCCGCGCGAGCGCCGCGTGCAGCAGCGTCTCCAGCTGCTCCCAGCTGCGCTCCACGCGGCGGGCCACGCCGGCGTCGTGCGGGCCCAGTTCGGCGGCCGAGTTGGTGACCAGGCAGCCGCGCAGCCGGGTCTCGTCCGCGCCGGACTCGGCGGCGAAGCGGCGCACCAGGCCGCGGACGGCCGGCAGGGCGGGCCCCGGCGCCGACAGCTCCGCGAACAGGCGCGGGTCCTGCGTCTGCGCGTACCGCTCCATCGCCTTCAGGTACAGCTCGTGCTTGTTGCCGAAGGTCGCGTAGAGGCTCGCGCGGCCGATGCCGAGGTGCTCGACCAGGTCGGCCATGCTCGTCGCCTCGTAGCCCCGGGCCCAGAACAGGTCGAGGGCCGAGCGGAGCGCCGCGTCCGGGTCGAATTCCTTCGTTCTGGCCATGCGGAGGACGCTACGCCTTTCTGGAACGATCAGTCAATAGGCTGGCCCTCCGGGGAGGCGACGCGGACCCGGTACACCGCCACCGCCACCTCCTCGTCGTCCAGGCACCGGCCCGTCTCCAGGTCGAAGCGCTGCTTCAGCAGCGGCGAGGCGACGAAGGGGCGCCCGCCCGCGGAGCCGGTCAGCCCGCGCGACAGCACCTGCGCGCCCGTGAACGGGTCCCGGTTGTCGATCGCGTACGTCCGGCCCGCGCGGTCCCGGAAGACCGCGGCCTGCCGGCCGTCCGGCAGCAGGGCCGCCACGCCCCGGCCCGGGGTGAGCCGGCGCTCCTCGCAGACCGGCGTCCACGCGCCTTCGGAGTGGGAGAGTTCGAGCATCATCGGGTCAGGGTCCCTTCACGCGTGCCGATGGTCAGGACCATCAGGTCCGGCTTGATCTGGTCGCGCTCCGGCACGAACCGCACCGTCGGGTCCGGCGCCTCCGGCGCGTTCACGAACGACACGAAGCGCCGCAGCCGCTCCGGGTCGTCCAGCGTCTCCGCCCACTCGTCCCGGTAGCCGGCCACGTGCGCCGCCATCAGCGCCTCCAGCTCGTCGCACAGCCCCAGCGAGTCGTGCACGACGACGTCCCGCAGGTGGTCGAGGCCGCCCTCCAGGCGGTCCAGCCACACCGAGGTGCGCTCCAGGCGGTCGGCCGTGCGGATGTAGAACATCAGGAACCGGTCGATCAGCCGGATCAGCTCCGCGTCCGACAGGTCCTGGGCCAGCAGGTCCGCGTGGCGCGGGGTCGCGCCGCCGTTGCCGCCCACGTAGAGGTTCCAGCCGTTGGCCGTCGCGATGACCCCGAAGTCCTTCGACTGGGCCTCCGCGCACTCCCGGGCGCAGCCCGACACGGCCGACTTCAGCTTGTGCGGGGCGCGCAGCCCCCGGTAGCGCAGCTCCAGGCCGATCGCCATCCGCACCGAGTCCTGCACGCCGTAGCGGCACCAGGTCTGCCCCACGCAGGACTTCACCGTCCGCAGCGCCTTGCCGTACGCGTGCCCCGACTCGAAGCCCGCGTCCACCAGCCGGGTCCAGATCGACGGGAGCTGCTCCACCCGGGCGCCGAACAGGTCGATCCGCTGGCCGCCGGTGATCTTCGTGTACAGCCCGAAGTCGCGGGCCACCTCGCCGATCACGATCAGCTTCTCGGGGGTGATCTCGCCGCCCGGGATGCGCGGCACCACCGAATAGGAGCCGTTGCGCTGGAGGTTGGCCAGGAAGTGGTCGTTGGTGTCCTGGAGCGCCGCCTGCTCGCCGTCCAGGATGTAGCCCTCCGCCCCGATCGCCGGGGCGAGGCTCGCCAGGATCGAGCCGACCGTCGGCTTGCAGACCTCGCAGCCCTCGCCGCCCTTCGCCTCCTCCCGGCCGTGCGAGTCCAGCAGCGCGGCGAACGAGGTCACCCGGAGGGTGCGGGCGATCTCGTACAGCTCGCTGCGGGTGTACGGGAAGCAGCCGCACAGGCCCGCGATGGCGGGCGGCGGCAGCAGCTTCTCGATCACCTTCACGCAACTGCCGCAGCCCGTACCCGCCTTGGTGCACCTCTTCACCTCGGACAGGCTCGCGCACCGGCCGATCGCGTGCTTGGTGACGTTGTGGCAGGAACAGATCACCGCGTCGTCCGGCAGCGCGGACGGCCCGAGCGCGGCCGGCGCGCCCGCGCCCGCCGGGAGCACCAGCCGCTCGGGGGAGACCGGCGGCTTCGTGCCCGTGAGCGGGCGGAGCAGGCCGTACGCGTCGGCGTCGCCGACCAGGACGCCGCCGAGCAGCGTGCCCTCCGCGTCGACCACCAGCTTCTTGTAGACCCCGGAGCGCGAGTCGGAGTACACGACGTCCAGCGAGCCCTCGGTGGTGCCGTGCGCGTCGCCGAACGAGGCCACGTCCACGCCCAGCAGCTTCAGCTTGGTCGACAGGTCCGCGCCGGTGAAGCCCGCGGTGTCCTCCTCGGCGATCGTCGCCGCCGCCGTCTGCGCCATCTCGTAGCCCGGCGCGACCAGGCCGTACACCCGGCCGTCCGGGGCGAGCGCGCACTCGCCGATCGCGAAGACCGAGGGGTCGGAGGTGCGGCAGTGCGCGTCCACCGCGATGCCGCCGCGCTCGCCGACCGCCAGGCCGCAGTCGCGGGCCAGCTGGTCGCGCGGGCGGACGCCCGCCGAGAACACCACCAGGTCCGTCGCCAGTTCGGAGCCGTCGGAGAGCTTCATGGCCGTCACCGCGCCGTCCTCGGTGACCACCTCCTGCGTGCCCGTCCCGGTGTGGACGGTCAGGCCCATCCGCTCGATCGTGCGCAGCAGGGCCGCGCCGCCGCCCTCGTCCACCTGCACCGGCATCAGGCGCGGCGCGAACTCCACCACGTGGGTGTCGAGGCCCAGGCCCCGGAGCGCGCCCGCCGCCTCCAGGCCCAGCAGACCGCCGCCCACCACCGCGCCGGTCGTGGCGCCCTTCGCGTACGCCTCGATCGCCAGCAGGTCCTCGATCGTGCGGTACACGAAACAGCCCCTGGCGTCCTTGCCCGGCACCGGCGGGACGAACGGGTACGAGCCGGTGGCCAGGACCAGGGTGTCGTAGCGGATGACCTCGCCGTCGGTCGTGGTGACCGTGCGGGCCTCACGGTCGACCGCCGCCGCCGCGGTGCCCGTACGGAGCTCCATGCCGTGCCTCTCGAAGAAGCCCTCCTCCACCAGGGACAGGTCCTCGGGGGTCCGTCCCGCGAAGTACGAGGTCAGCTGGACGCGGTCGTAGGCGGGGCGCGGCTCCTCGCAGAGCACCACGATCCTGGTCCGCGCGGCGACGCCCCGGTCCGCCAGCGCCTCCAGGAAACGCTGGCCGACCATGCCGTGGCCGACCAGGACGAGGGTGGGGGTGGGCGGGGTCGTCATGTCAGGAACCTCCGTCGTGAGTGAGCAGATGAAGCAGAGGGGCGTCGTCGGGGAGGGGCTCGTCGCCCTCCCAGGTCCGGGCCAGCGTCCCGACCGCGGCCAGGTCGCCGAGGAGCACGCCGCCCACGAGGCGGTCGCCGCGGACGACGACCTTGCGGTAGGCGCGGCGGGTGGCGTCGGTGAGCTGCACCACGTCGTCGCCCGGGGCCGGGGTCGGGTCGCCGAACGTCGCCACGTCGAGGGGGGCGAGCGGGCCGGTGAGGGTGAGCCTCGTCAGGGCGCGGGTGCCCGTGTAGCGGGGCGCGGCCGGGGGCGAGCCCTCGCCGGCCTCCTCCGCCAGGAGCAGCTCCGCCAGGACGTCCGCCTGGTCCAGGGCCGGGCCCGCCAGGCCGTAGATCCGGCCCCGGTGCTCCGCGCAGTCGCCGATCGCGTGGACGGACGGGTCCGAGGTGCGCAGCTCGTCGTCGACCACGATGCCCCGGTGCACCTCCAGACCGGCCTCCCGGGCCAGCGCCGCCCGGGGGCGGACGCCGCAGGCCAGGACCACCACGTCGGCGTCCAGGACGTAGCCGTCCGCCAGTTCCAGGGCGGTCACGGCGCCGTCCCGCGTCCGCAGGCCGGTCACCCGGCATTCGGTGTGGACCTCCACGCCCAGGGACGTCAGGTGCTCGCGCAGCAAGACCGAGGCCTGGGAGTCCAGTTGGCGTTCCATCAGGTGCTCGGCCTGCTGGGTCAGGATCACCTCGGCGCCCAGCGCCGCCAGGGCGCGGGCCGCCGAGACGCCCAGGAGGCCGCCGCCGATCACCGCCGCCCGGGTGCCGGGACGGACCAGCCCCCGCAGCGCCAGGCAGTCGTCCAGGGTGCGGAACGGGTGCACGCCCACGGGGAGTTCGGCGCCGCGCAGGCCGCGCAGCGGCGGCAGCACCGGGGCCGAGCCGGTCGCCAGGACCAGCCGGTCGTATGCGACCAGCGAGCCGTCGGCGCACTCCACCGTGCGGGCCGCGCGGTCGATCCGCACCGCCCGGACGCCGAGCCGGGCCGGCTCCCGCGTCCCGGGCAGCGCGATGACCTCGGGGGCGTACCGGCCGGCGAGGGCCTCCGCGAGCAGCACCCTGTTGTACGGCGCGTGCGGCTCCTCGCCGAGGAGCGTCACCGGCAGGCGCTGGGCCAGCCGGGCGCCCGCCGTTCCGCCGCCGACCACCACGATCCGTGTCCTCATGCCCGACAGCGTGCGCGGAGGGTGTTACCCGGTGGCATCCCCGCTGTTTCCCGTGCGGAACGCCGATCTCACCTCGGCGGGGCCGCACTGTGAGGATTAACCGGCGGTGAGGGCCTGCTCAAGGGGGCCTTAAGGATCGTCCGGGAGGCCGCGAACGGCCGGTCGGCGCCGGTCGGCCGACCTAGGGTGCCGCACGTGACCACCGAGGCTCCGCACCCTCTCTACGCCCCGCTCTCCGTACCGGTGAAGGCCGCCGCCGAGCCGCGCCGCCGCCCCGAGCCGCCCCGCCGCCCCGAGCCCGAGCCGCGCCGCCGCCCCGCCCCCGCGGCGCGCCGCCCCGGCCCCGAGCCCGAGCCCGAGCCGCCCCGCCTGTCCCCGGACCGGCTCCGCACCGCCGTCGTCGCGGGCGCCGGGGCGGTCGCCCTCTGCTGGGGCGTGCAGGCCCGCCCGTCCGCCCGGCTCGACGCCCTGTTCGCGACCGGAGCCCACCTCACCGGCCTGCTCGCCGGGTACGGCGTGCTCGTGATGCTGCTGCTCATGGCCCGGATCCCCGCGCTCGAACACGGCGTCGGAGCCGACCGGCTCGCCCGGTGGCACGCCCACGGCGGCCGGTACGCCCTCGGTCTCGTCGCCGCCCACGGCCTGCTCGCCCTGTGCGGCTACGCCGTCCACACCGGCACCGACCTGCTCACCGCCGTCCAGGGCCTGCTCGGCTACCCGTGGGTGGCCGCGGCCTGCGCGGGCACGGTCCTCTTCGTCGCGGTGGGGGTGACCTCCGCCGGAGCCGTACGCGGGCGCATCCGGCACGAGACCTGGCGCCGGGTCCATCTGCTCACCCACCTCGCGGCCGCCCTCGGCTTCGTGCACCAGCTCGCCGGACCGGACCTCGTGGGCCCCTTCACCCGCTGGATCTGGGCGATGGCCCACGCGACGGTCGGCGTCCTGCTCGTCTGGTACCGGATCGTGGTCCCCGTCCGGCGGGCGCTCCGGCACGACCTGCGGGTCGTCGAGGTCGTCACCGAGGGGCCCGACACGGTCTCCGTACTGGTCCGCGGCAGGGGAGTGGCCGAGCTGCAGGCCGAGCCCGGGCAGTTCTTCCGCTGGCGCTTCCTGCGGCCCGGGCTGCGCTCCACCGCCCTGCCCTTCTCGCTCTCCGCGCCCGTCCGGGACGACACCCTGCGCATCACGGTGAAGGCGATCGGCGACCACACCCGCCGGATCCGGCGGCTGCGCCCCGGCACCCGGGTGGTGGCCACCGGCCCCTTCGGCGCGCTCACCGCCCACCGGCGCACCCGGCGCAAGGTGCTGCTGCTCGCCGGCGGCGTCGGCATCACCCCGCTGCGGGCCCTGTTCGAGACCCTGGACGGCGGTCCCGGCGACCTCACCCTGCTCTACCGGGCCTCCGACGCCGGCGCGGTCGTCCTCCGCGAGGAGCTGGAGGCCATCGCGTACGAGCGCGGGGCGGCCCTGCACTTCCTGCTCGGCCGGTCCGACGACCCCTTCGACCCGCTCGCGCCCCGGGCGCTGCGCGACCTGGTGCCGGACCTGGCCGCGCACGACGTCTACCTGTGCGGGCCGCCCGGGATGGCGCGGGCGGCGACCGCGTCCCTGATCAAGGCCGGTGTGCCGGCCGGCCGCATCCACAGCGAGGACTTCAGTCATGCCTAAGCACCACCGCCGGGCCACGGGCGAGCGGACCCGCCGCCGGACCGCCGCCGGGCTGCTCTCCTTCGGCGCGCTCGCCGCCACGTTCCTGACCACCGCGCTCCATCCGGCCGCCCCGCCGGCCCCGGACCGCGAACCCGCCACCCTGACCTCCGTAAGCTCTGGCGAAGCTCAACTCTCCCGGGATTGATGGAACACACAGCCATCGCGGCTCTAGGCTCGCGGGCATGCCTGACATATCCCTGACCACCCTTGTCCTGCTCTGCCTCGCCGCGCTGGTGGCGGGCTGGATCGATGCCGTGGTCGGGGGCGGCGGGCTGCTCCTGCTGCCCGCGCTGCTGCTCGGGCTGCCGCACCTGCCCGCGGCCCAGATCCTCGGCACCAACAAGGCCGTCGCGATCGTCGGCACCTCGGGCGCGGCCGTCACCTACGTCCGCAAGGCGCCCGTGCAGGTGGGCCGGGCGGTGCGGATCGGTCTCGCCGCCCTCGCCGGTTCGATGGGCGGGGCCTTCTTCGCGGCCGGGATCAGCAGCGAGGTGCTGCGCCCGGTGATCATGGTGGTGCTGGTCGGGGTGGCCGCCTTCGTGCTCTTCCGGCCCTCCTTCGGCACCCGGGTGGAGGGCGAGGCGGCGCCGCCGCTCACCCGGGCCCGGATCGTCACCGCGATCGTCGTGGTCGGCGGCGGCATCGGCTTCTACGACGGGCTGTTCGGGCCCGGCACCGGCACCTTCCTGGTGCTCGCCCTGACCGCCGTGCTCCACCTGGACCTGGTGACGGCCTCCGCCACCGCCAAGATCGTCAACGTCTGCACCAACGTGGGCGCGCTCGCGATGTTCGCCTACCACGGCAGCGTGCTGTGGCAGCTGGCGGCGGTCATGGCCGTGTTCAACCTGACGGGCGGGATGATCGGCGCGCGGATGGCGCTGAGCAAGGGGGCCGAGTTCGTCCGCGGGGTGCTGCTGGTGGTGGTCTTCTCGCTGGTCGCCAAGCTGGCCTTCGACCAGTGGGCGTGAGCGCCGTGGCCGGCCGCCCCCGGTCCGCCGTGGCCGGTCCCTACCGGACCCCGATGAGATGGCCGAAGGCGACCACGTTGCCCTGGTAGCCGCCGGCCTTCTTCGAGAAGCCGCCGCCGCAGGTGATCACCCGGATCTCGGCGCGGTCCGCCTCCCCGTACACCTTGGCGTCGGGGAAGTGCTCCTTGTCGTAGACCTCGACCGCGTCGATCGTGAACACCGCGGTCCGGCCGTCCTGTCGGAGCACCTCGATCCGGTGGCCCTTCTTCAGCGCGCCCAGCGCGTAGAAGACCGCCGGTCCCCGGTCGTTGTCGACGTGTCCCGCGACGATCGCGGTGCCCTCGGCGCCGGGCCGGGTGCCGTCCTCGTACCAGCCGGCCAGGTTGCGGTCGGCCGCCGGCGGCACCTCCAGGGCACCCGCGGCGTCGAGCCCGAGCCCGGTCACGGGGGCGTCGACGTCGATCTCGGGGATGCGCAGCCGCAGCGGCGCCGAGGGCGGGAGCGGGTCCGCGGCGGCGTCCGTGTGGACGCTGGGCCCGGCGGCGAAGGCCTGGGCGGCGGACGGGACGGGCGGGGTGACGTCGCCCGAGCCGTTCTGGATCAGCCAGAGGCCCGCGCAGGCGGCGACGGCTATGCCCCAGCCCTTGCTGCTGTTGCTCACGGACGTTCTCCCACGGGCGGTGTGGTCCTGCCCCCGCCGGGCCGTCAGCGGGCACGCGGCGGGGGCAGGAGGGGTGGCGGTACGGTCAGTCGCCCTGCGCGCCGCTCGCCCGGCGGCGCAGGAGCCAGGTACCGCCTACGGCAGCCGCGGCCAGCACCGCCGCGCCTGCCGTGACCTGGGCGGTGTCGGGGCCCACGCTGCCGCCGACGCCGGTCTGCACATGGCCGCTCGGGCTCTTGTGCTTGACGACGAGGTCGCCGCGGGCGGTCCGCCCGTTGTCGCAGGCGACGCTGATGCCGTAGGTGCCTGCCTTGGCGTGGTGGGGCACCCTGAACTGGCCGACCACGACCTCCTTGTGGGTACTGGGGTTGAGCTGGAAGTCGCCCGCGCCGAGCGAGTTCGCGTCCCCGACGCCGTGGCCGTGGGAGCCGCAGGCGAGGGTGTTCACGGTGACCTCGGTGCCCGGGTCGGCCGAGGAGGGGTAGATCTCCAGCGCCTCGGGGCGTCCGTCGTGCCCGTCGTTGTTCGCGTACGCCAGGGGCGCGGCGAAGGCTCCGAGGGCGACGAGCGTCAGCGCGGTACCGGTGAGCAGGGGGACAGGGGTGCGGCGCATGGGGGCCTCCGTGGCGCGCGGACGGTCTTCCGGAAAGGGGCTTCCGTAGGACCGAGATAAGCGCCCGCCCGGGACCGGCGCCTGCTGATGTCCCATCAGAATTGCTCCGTCCGGTACGGCGCGTCGCCTGGAGTCCGGGAGTTTTCGCAGCTCAGGGCGGGTTCCGCCGCGTCAGCTGACGGGGCGTGCCGAACGGGTGAGCGGGCGCCGCGCCCGGGTCAGAGGGTCTCCCAGGGCGCCGCGCCGTACGCCGCGTACACCCGGTCCATCAGCTCCTCGTCGACCACGAGCCCGACCCCGTCGATGCGGGAGACCGGGGCGATGCCCCGCGAGTTCGTCACGAAGGCCGAGCGGAAGGAGGGCAGGTCCGCCAGGGTCACCCGGCGGCTGGTGGAGGGCAGCCGCGGGGCGAGCAGGGCCATGGTGATGCCGGCCAGGCAGGGTGCCGACGGCCAGATCACCGAAGTGCCGTCCCAGAAGGCGATGTTGGTGACCGCGCCCTCGGCGATCTCGCCGTCCGGCCCCGTCAGCAGGGCCTCGTCGAAGCCCGCCCGGCGGGCCGCCTCGCCGTGGAAGGTCTGGCCGAAGCCGCCCAGGTGCTTGATGTGCGCGGCGGGACGCCAGTACGTGACCGAGCGCAGCGCCTGCGGGGTGCGGTCCGGCGGGAAGGGCGCCCGTACGGTCACGACGGTCCGGGCGCCGTCGTACACGTAGACCCGCGCGGAGGCGTCCCGCCGCCCGGCCGCCTCCAGGGCCGCGCCGACCAGCGCCCGGACCCGGCCGCCGTCCAGGCCCCGGTCGAACAGCTCGCGGGTGGCCCGGTCCAGGCGGTCCAGGTGCAGGCCGAGGCCCTGGACCCGGCCGTCGCGGACCTGCATGGCGGTGAAGTGGCCGTAGCCGCTCATCAGGGTCGCGAGGAGCTCCGGGTCGGCGACGGGGGAGCCGTCGACCTCGACGTGCAGGGCAGGGGTCTCGGCGGGCGGCGTGGCGGGTGCGGCGGGGGTGGTCATGGGTTCCACCGTATGCCCGGAGACCGGGGCTTGACCTCGACTTAACTTGAGGTACCACGATCCTCGGCATGGACATCACGAACGCCCAGCCGGGTCCCCTCCGCCTCGCCGTCATCGTCGCCAGCAACCGCGAGGGCCGCTTCGGCCCCGTCGTCGCCGACTGGTTCACCGCCCGCGCCGCCGAGCGCGACGACTTCGCCGTCGACCTCGTCGACCTCGCCGAGGTCGACCTGCCCACCGCCCTCTCCCACCACCCCGCCCCCGCCGTCCGCGCCGAGCTGGCCAAGGTCACCCCGGTCCTCGCCGCCGCCGACGCCTTCGTCGTCCTCACCCCCGAGTACAACCACTCGTTCCCCGCCTCCCTCAAGTCCCTGATCGACTGGCACTTCACCGAATGGCAGGCCAAGCCCGTCGGCTTCGTCTCCTACGGCGGCATGTCCGGCGGCCTGCGCGCGGTCGAGCAACTCCGCCAGGTGTACGCCGAGATGCACGCCGTCACGGTCCGCGACACCGTCTCCTTCCACGGCGCCCACGGCCGCTTCCACGAGGACGGAACCCCCCGGGACCCCGAGGGCCCCGACGCCGCCGCGAAGTCCATGCTCGACCAGCTCGCCTGGTGGGCCCACGCCCTCCGTGACGCCAAGTCGGTCCGCCCGTACGCCGGTTGACCGGGCAATCCCGTCATGCCGCTCCGGCTCGTCGCCGCCCGGCTCGGCCCCCGCGCCCGGCCGCACGCGGCGCGGTTCGCCCAAGGGGCGGCATAGGAAAGGCAGTTCGCCTATCGTGGCGGGACCGGAGCGGGAGCGCGGCGGAACCCCGCGGCCTCCCCTCCGGGACCGCTGCGACGAGGGGGGACCGCCGTGGCCGCCGTCCACGAGGAAGAGCACCTGGCGCGCTCCGTCGTCCGCGTCCGCACCCGCTCCGGCCAGGTGGTCGGGGCGGGCTTCCTCGTCGACGCGGACACGGTGGCGACCTGCGCCCACGTCGTCGCCGAGGCGGCCGGGGAGTCCGGCGTCCCCGCCACGCCCCCGGACGGGCCGGTCCACCTCGACTTCCCGCTGCACGGCGGCGCCCGGGCCCGCGCGACCGTCCTGACCTGGCGGGAGCGGGACGACATCGCGCTGCTCCGGCTCGACGCCCCCGTCCCCGGCAGCCGCCCGGTCCCCCCGGCCGACGCCGGCGGCGCCCGGGTCTGGCAGCACCCCTTCCGGGCCCTCGGCTTCCCCGCGCACTCCGACGGCGGCGTCTGGGCCACCGGCACCCTGCGCGGCCCGCAGGGCGAGGGCTGGGTCCAGATGGAGACCGCCCTGCCCGGACAGCGGATCGTCCCCGGCTTCAGCGGCACCCCCGTGTGGGACGAGACGCTGGGCGGGGTGGCCGGCATGACGGTCGCCGCCGACGGCGCGGCCGGCTCCACCACCGCGTACCTCGTCCCGCTCGGCACCCTGCTCGACCCCGCGGTGCTGCCGCCGCGCAACCCGTTCCGCGGCCTCGCCCCCTTCGCCGAGGCGGACGCCGGGGTCTTCCACGGCCGCGAGGAGGAGACCCGGAACCTGCTGGCCGCCGCCGCCCGCCGCCCGCTGACCCTCGTCGTCGGCCCGTCCGGCTCCGGCAAGTCCTCCCTCGTCCGGGCCGGACTGCTGCCCGCGCTGCGGGCCGCCGGGACCACCGTCCGCGAACTCCGCGCCGTCCCCGGCACCCGCCCCGCCGCCGCCCTCGCCCACGCCCTCGCGCCCGTCCTCGAACCGGAGCTCGGGGAGCTCGCCCGGCTGCGGAGGACGGCCGAGCTCACCCGGCTCCTCGACAGCGCGGACGGGCTGCCCGCCGCCGTGCGGGACCGGGTCCTCGCCCACGCGGGCGAGGGCGGACACGTCCTCTTCGTGGACCAGCTGGAGGAGTACGCGACGGCCGACCCCGCCGCCGCCCGCGCCCTGACCCGGCTCCTCGTCGCCCTCGGCGCCGGGCAGCCCGGCCGGCCCGCGTTACGGGTGGTGGCCACCGCCCGGGCCGAGTCCCTGGGCGTCCTGGTCACCCCCGAGGCCGCCGACGTGCTCAGCGACGCGACCCGGCTGCTCGCCCCGCTCTCCGCCGAGGGACTGCTCCGGGCCGTGACCGGACCCGTCGCCGCCCTGCCCGGCCTCTGGTTCGAACCGGGCCTGCCCGAACGGATCGTCGCCGACGCGGGCGAGGAGCCGGGCCGCATGCCGCTGGTCCAGTTCGCCCTCACCCGCCTGTGGGAGGCGCGCGAGGCCGGCACCCTCACCCACGCCGCCTACGACGCCGTCGGCGGCGTCGCGGGCGCCCTCGTCGGCTACGCCGAGGAAGCCCTGGCCGAGCTGCTCCGCCCCGGCGAAGAGCCACTGGCCCGCCGCCTGTTCGTCCAGCTCGCCCGCCCCGCGGCCGGCGGCTCCTTCGCCCGCCGCCCCGCCCGCACCGCCGAACTGGCCCCCGCCCTCGCGGAACTCGCCCGTCGGCTCGCCCCGACGAAGCTCGTCGTCCTGGGGACGGCGGGCGGCGAGGACCCCGGCCGCACCGGGCCCGCCGCGGAGACCGTCGAACTCGCCCACGAATCCCTCACCACCCTCTGGCCCCGCCTGCACGACTGGCTCACCGAGTCCCGCGACTTCCGCGCCTGGCAGGAACAGCTCCGCAGGGACCTCACCCGCTGGCGCGACCAGGACCGCGAGCCCGCCGCCCTGCTCCGCGGCTCCAGCCTCGCCACCGCCCTCGACCGGCTGGCCCGCCACCCGGAGGACGTCGGCGAGGCGGAACGCGCGTACATCCTCCTCGGCGACCGCCAGGCCAGGCGCGGCACCCGCCGGCTGTACGCGGTGATCGCTTTCGTCGCCGCGCTCGCGCTGACGGCCGGCGGGCTCGCGGGCTGGGCGCTGTACAACAACGCCCGCTACCAGGGGCAGTTGCGGGAGCAGGCCGGGCGCCTCCTCGCCGCCACCGCCGAACGCCGCGAGGCCGCCGAACCCGCCTCCGCCCTCCAACTGGCCCTCGCGGCCCGCGCGACGGACCCGAGCCCGGACACGTACGGGGCACTGCTCCGCCAGTACGCCCGCGGCCAGTCCCTGACCGGCAGCCACCCGGGCCTGTGGCCGGGCGCCTTCGAGAGCATGGACGTGACGCCGGACGGGCGGACGGCGGTGGTCGTCTCGATGCGGGACGACGGGACGCGGGCCGTGTCCGTGGTGACGGGCCTCGACGGGGACGGCCCGCGCTCGCGGCCCCTGCGGCAGGTCCCGGCGGAGGCCCTGGAGGACGCCGGCCACGGTTCCACGAGCGAGCTCGGCCCGGACGGGCGGACCTTCGCCCTCGCCGCCGGGGACGGCCGGGTGTGGCTGTGGGACCTCCCGGGAGCCGGCCCGGACGCGCGGCCCCGCGTCCTGACGTCCGCCGACGCGGCGGGCCGCAGGGTCAACGGGGTCCACCTGGACATCAGCAGCGACGGACGCCGGCTGCTGCGGATGCTCGCCTTCTACGACGGGAAGGGCGCCAAGAGCGCCCGGGACCGCTACGCGGCCCTCTCCGCCTGGGACCTGACGACGGGCCGCCGCCTCCCCACCGCGCCCGGCCTCCTCCCGGGGGACCCGCGCTACGCCGCCTTCACGGCCGACCCCGGTCAGGTCGTCCTCCTCCCGGACGAGGAAGGCGGGAAGACGGTCGTCCGCGAACTGGCGACGGGCCGAGAGGTCCGCTCCTTCGACGCCGACTACCGGAACGGGACGATCGCCGCGGGCGGCGAGCGCCTCGTCGTCGGAGGGCGTCCGTCCGACCCCGAGGGCACCCCCCTCCGGAGCTTCACCACGAGCGGCGCCCCCGGCCGTCCCGTCCTCCTGCCTCCCGAGGTGGAGGGCGTCGTCGACCCGGACCGGAGCGGCGGGTTCGCCGTCCTCGCGCAGAACCTGGAGAAGGGGCGACGGGCCGAGGTGACCCTGGTCGAGCTGCGCACCGGCCACCTGTACCGGACCAGGCTCCCCGTGCCGGGAGCGGCGAGCGCCACCGACCTGGACCGGTCCGTCGCCGTCGTCCCGGACGGGCGGGACGCCAGGGTGCTCCTCCCCGCCGGGGACACCCTGCTCACCGCCCGGGCCGCTCCGCTCGCGGCGCTGCCGGGGCACACCGCGACGAGCGAACTCGTCAAGGGCGGACCGTCTCCCGACGGCACCCTCCTCGCCCGCTCGGGCGAGGGCTTCGTCGAGGTGGTCGAGACCGCGACGGGGCGCGGGAGGAGGGCGCCCGCGCAACCCGGCGTGGACGGCGTCCCGTTCTGGACCGCGGACTCCCGCTGGATCGTCCTGGGCCTGGCCGACGCCACGGTCTCGGCCTTCTCGGCCGCCGACCCCCGCAGACGCGTCGACCTCGACCTGGGCGCCTGGGGCACCGGGGCGCGGGCCGTGGAGGCGATCGAGCCGCTGACCGGCAGCGAGGTCGCCGTCCTCACCTCCGACGGCCGGCTGATGCTCTTCGACGCCGCCACGGGCCGTCGGCTCGCCCCGGTCGTCCGGGCCGAGGAGAGGACGGAGGCCGAGCGGTCCGACCTCTTCCTCGCCACCGGCCAGGTGCGGGCCCGCCCCGGCCGCCCCGACGAGGCCGCCGTCGTGGTGGGCACCGGCACGGAGGCCGGCCGGGTGGAGCTGTGGAACCTGCGCGACGGGGTCCGCCTGCGCACGCTCACCCTCGGGGCCCTCGGCTACGCGAGCGAGCTCGGCGGCCTGCCCCGCCTCCAGTTCAGCGCGGACGGCCGCACGCTGGCCGCCCTCCACGGCGACGGGTTCGTGCGCTTCTGGGACGTGGAGACCGGGCGCCGGACCGGCCGGCCCCTCGCGACCGCCGACCGTTTCACCCGGCTCATCGGCTTCGGCCCCGACGGCGTGTTCCTCACCACCGGCCCCGACGGCGACCCCCGCGTCTGGGACCTGGGGACCGGCCTCCTCCTCGCCGACCTCCCGCTGCCCGCGGGCCTCGGGATCTCCCTCCAGGGCAGCCGCCTCCTCGCCGCGGGCGACGGCTGGCACCAGGCCGTCGACCTGCGCCCGGAGGAGATGGCGAAGGCCCTCTGCCGGAGCGGGCTCGACCGGGACTTCACCGAGGCCGAGCGCGCCCTGCTGCCGGAGGGGGCCGAGGGCGGGCCGCCCTGTCGTACCGTGGGCGGGTGATCCTCACCGTCCTCACCACCACCGACTCCCGCACCAAGGCCGAGGCCCTGGCCCGCGGGGCCGTCGAGGCCCGGGTCGCCGCCTGCGCGCAGGTCTCCGGTCCCGTCACGTCCGTCTACCGGTGGCGGGGCGCGGTCGACTCCGCCCAGGAGTGGCAGGTGGTGTTCAAGACCACCGAGCTGCGGTACGCCGACCTGGAGGCGCACCTCCTCGCCGCGCACGACTACGAGACGCCCGAGATCCTCGCGACCCCGGTGGCGCGGGCGAGCGCCGACTACGCGCGCTGGGTCGAGCGGGAGACCGCCGCCCCGTGACGGCGGACGTGCTGCCGTTCTTCGTGTACGGGACGCTGCGCCCGGGCGCGTACAACCACGACCGCTTCCTGCTCGGCCGCACCGGCGCCGAGGAGGACGCCGTGCTGCCGGGCGCGCTCCTGCACGACGGGCCCGGGTATCCGTTCGCGGTGCCCGGCGAGGGCCGGGTCGCGGGGGCGCTGCTGACGGCCGCGCCCGGCCGGTACGGCGAACTGCTCGCCGTACTGGACCGGTTGGAGGAGCCCGCCGGGTACGAGCGGGTCGTGCGGGAGGTGGTGCGGTCCGGGGACGGGGCGCACCTGGCCGCCTGGGTGTACCTCGCGGCGCCCGGCGCGCCGCTCGGGCCGGTGATCGCGGGCGGCGACTGGTTCAGGCGCCCGTAGCGTCCCCGGCGGACTCCGGGGGCCCGAGGGGCTCAGAGGCCTTCGGGGACTCCGCGGGCTCCACGGCCTCCAGCCGGACCGCGCACACCTTGAACTCGGGCATCCGGGAGACCGGGTCGAGCGCCGGGTTGGTGAGGGTGTTGGCACGGCCCTCGCCGGGCCAGTGGAAGGGCATGAAGACGGTGTCCGGGCGGATCGCGGTGGTGATCCGGGCGGGCGCCACCGCCGTGCCGCGCCGCGAGTGCACGGCGACCGGCCGGCCCTCGGTGACGCCGATGCGCTCGGCGAGCCGCGGGTGCAGCTCCACGAAGGGCCCGGGCGCGGCGGCGTTGAGCTCGGCGACCCGCCGGGTCTGCGCGCCGGACTGGTACTGGGAGACGACCCGGCCGGTGGTGAGGACGACGGGGTAGTCGGCGTCGGTCTCCTCCGCCGACGGGCGGTGCACGACGGGCACGAAGCGGGCCCGCCCGTCCGGCGTCGCGAAGCGGTCGAGGAAGAGGCGCGGGGTGCCGGGGTGCGGCGGCTCGCCGGGGGCGGTCTCCGGGCAGGGCCAGAAGACGCCCTGCTCCTCCTCGATGCGGCGGTAGCCGATCCCCGCGTAGTCGGCGGGCCCGCCCGCCGAGGCACGCCGCAGCTCGTCGAAGACCTCCTCCGGGTCGGTCGGGAAGCCCTTCTCCCAGCCGAGCAGCGCGGCCAGCCCGTGCAGCACCTCCAGGTCGCCGCGGACCCCCGGCGGCGGGGTGAGGGCCCGGCGGCGCAGCAGCACCCGCCCCTCCAGGCTGGTCGTCGTGCCCGTCTCCTCGGCCCACTGGGTCACCGGCAGCACCACGTCGGCGAGCGCGGCCGTCTCGGACAGGACGACGTCGGCGACCGCGAGGAAGTCGAGGGAGCGCAGCCGCTCCTCCACGTGGCCGGCGCGGGGCGCGGAGACGACGGGGTTGGAGCCCATGAGCAGGAGCGCCTTGACGTCGCCGCCGAGCGCGTCGAGGAGTTCGTACGCGCTGCGCCCGGGCCCCGGCAGGGACTCCGGCGCGACCCCCCACACCCCGGCGACGTGCGCCCGCGCGGCGGGGTCGTCGAGCTTGCGGTAGCCGGGGAGCTGGTCGGCCTTCTGGCCGTGCTCGCGGCCCGCCCTGGCCGTTGCCCTGGCCGGTCAGGCAGCCGTAGCCGCTGAGCGGCCGGCCGGCCCTGCCGGTGGCGAGGCAGAGGTTGATCCAGGCGCCCACGGTGTCGGTGCCCTTGGCCTGCTGCTCGGGTCCGCGGGCGGTGAGCACCATGCCGCCGTCGGCCTCGCAGAACATCCGTACCGCCTCGCGCAGCAGCGGTACCGGGATCCCGGTGAGCCGTTCCACGTGTTCGGGGCCAGTGGGACATGGCCCCGGCGCGGGCGGCGGGCCAGCCGTCGGTGCGGGCGGCGACGAACTCCTCGTCGACCCGGCCCTCGGCGACGACGAGGTGGAGCATGCCGAGGGCGAGCGCGAGGTCGGTGCCGGGGCGGGGCGCGAGGTGCAGGTCGGCCTGTTCGGCGGTGCGGGTGCGCCGGGGGTCGACGACGATCAGCCTGCCGCCGTTCTCCCTGAGCTCGGTGAGGTAGCGCAGCGCGGGCGGCATGGTCTCGGCGAGGTTGGAGCCGACGAGGATCACGCAGCCGGTCCGGGGGACGTCCTCCAGGGGGAACGGCAGGCCCCGGTCGAGGCCGAAGGCCCGCTGGTGGGCGGCGGCCGCGGAGGACATGCAGAAGCGCCCGTTGTAGTCGATCTGCGAGGTGCCGAGGACCAGCCGGGCGAACTTGCCGAGCGCGTACGCCTTCTCGTTGGTGAGCCCCCCGCCGCCGAACACGCCCACGGCGTCGGGGCCGTGGCCGGTCCGGGTCCGGCGCAGTCCGTCGGCGACGGCGGCGAGCGCCTCGTCCCAGCCGGCGGGCACCAGCTCGCCCGTCGCGGGGTCGCGGACCAGCGGTCCGGTCAGTCTGACCCGGGACGAGAGCACGGCGGGCGCGGTCCGTCCCTTGCCGCACAGCGCGCCCCGGTTGACGGGGAAGTCGGGGCGTTCGGTCACCTCCACGGGGAGTTCCGCGTCCGGGGTGGGGCGCAGGTTCATGCCGCACTGCAGGGCGCAGTAGGGGCAGTGCGTGGGGACGGTGGTGGCCTCGGGCATGGACCGAGGGTGCGGCCGCCGTGTTACGGGCGGGCTCCCGCCGCATTACGGGCGGGGTGCCAAGCGCTCAGGTCAGGGCCGGGTCCCGGGTGAGGCGGCCAGCGCCTCGGCGACCCCGTCCTCGCGGGAGCCGAGGAAGTGCGGGTCCGGGCGCAGGGCCGCGTCGAGGGCGGCCTTCCCGGCGGCGGCGAGCTCGCGGGTGGTGCCGTAGTACCAGACGGAGTCGTGGGGTTCGGGGACCCCGACGCCGTACGACTCGACGCCGGCCGCCCCGCAGAGGGCGACGGCCCGCTTGATGTGGAAGTCCTGGGTGACGAGGACGGCCCGGTCCACGCCGAAGATCTTCTTGGCGCGGACGCAGGAGTCCCAGGTGTCGAAGCCGGCGTAGTCGCTGACGACCTTGTCGTCGGGGACCCCGCGGGCGGCGAGGTAGGTGCGCATGGCGCTGGGCTCGTCGTACTCGGTGCGGCTGTTGTCGCCGGTGACGAGCAGGACCCGGACCTTGCCGGTGCGGTAGAGCTCGGCGGCGGCGTCGAGGCGGTGCGCGAGGTACGGGGTGGGGCGCCCCTTCCACAGGCCGGCGCCGAACACGACGCCGACGTCCTGGGCGGGCACGTCGGCGGTGGTGCGCAGCCGGTCCCCGGTGGTGGTGTGCATCCAGGTGGCGGGGGCGAGGGCGAGCACGGCGCCGAGCATCACGGCCTGGACGGTACGGCGGCGGGCCCGGGTGGTCCGGGGGAGCGACAGGCGTACGCCGCGCATGGGGGTCCTCCGTGGGTGGTGCGGGGTCGGTCACCTGCTCCGACGCGTACGAACGCCGTTCGGTTCACCCGGCGCGCCGATCCCGTGTCAGCCGCGGCCGCCGGTGTCGGTGCCGATGCCGGTGTCGATGCCGGTGTCGATGCCGGTCGTGGTGTCGGTCCCGGTCCCGGTTCCGGTCCCTGCCCCGGTCCCTGCCCGGGTCCCTGCCCGGGTGCCGTAGAGCGCGGCCGCCAGGCCCATCCCCAGCAGCATGCCGAGCAGCTGGGCGGCGGCGAAGGCGGGGACGGAGCCGGGGGCGATGCCGGTGAAGGAGTCGGAGAAGGAGCGGCCGACGGTGGCCGCCGGGTTGGCGAAGGAGCCGGAGGAGGTGAACCAGATCGCCGCCCCGATGTAGCCGGCGACGGCGACCGGGGCGAGGGAGGGGCGGCCGATGCGGCGCAGGCCCTGGACGACGAGGACGAGCCCGGCGGTGGCGACGGCCTCGCCGAGCAGGAGGTGCGGTTCGGCGCGCGGCTCGGTGGCGAGGGCGCCGGGTGCCCGCCCGAACATCGCCTCGGCGAGCAGGGCGCCCGCGACGGCGCCGGCGAGCTGGGCGGCGATGTACCCGGCCGCCTCCCCGCCGCGCCCGCCGCCGCTCTCGCCCTCGCCGCGGCGGGACCACCACTCGGAGAGGGTGACGACGGGGTTGAAGTGGGCGCCGGAGAGCGGGCCGAGGAGCGCGATGAGCAGGCCGAGCCCGATGGCGGAGGCGAGGGCGTTGGCGAGCAGCCGGACGCCGATGTCCTGGCTGAGGGAGTCGGCGCGGATGCCGGAGCCGACGATGACGGCGACGAGGGCGGCGGTGCCGGTGAACTCGGCGGTGACGCGCCGGGGGAGCGGCGCGGGGGACATTCTCATGGTGGAAAATATATTCCGCAGAGTGGAACCCGAAAAGGGGGTGGGTGCCACCCCGCCCCGCCCCCTTACGATCCGCCCATGATCATCGAAGCCGTGCTCGACGAAGCCGTCCGCAACAACGCGGTCTGGTGCGACACCATGTGCCGGGCCCACGGGCGGGCCGGCGAGTTCGGCGCCCGCGCCTGGACCAGCTCCCGCCGCACCCCGCTTTACTACCCGGACGCCGTCACCCTGACCGCGAGCGCCGACGCGGCCGACGTCCTGGCCGGCATCGACCGGAGCGTCCCCGGCGCCTCCGTCAAGGACAGCCACGCCCGGCTCGACCTGGCCGCCGAGGGCTTCCGGCTGCTCTTCGAGGCCCGCTGGATCCACCGTCCCGCCGGCCTCCCGCGCCCCGCCGCGCCCGCCGGCTGGCGCCCCGTCACCGACCCGGCAGGACTCGCCGCCTGGGCCCTCGCCTGGAGCGACGGCGGCGAGGAGGAGGCGGCCCTCTTCCGCCCCGAGCTCCTCGCCGACCCCGCGACGCGGATCATCGTGGGCCACGCCCCCGACGGGCGGGTCCTCGGCGGCGCCGTCCTCACCGACAGCGGCACGGTCACGGGCGTCTCCAACCTCTTCACCACCCCCGGCACCGAGCCCTCCACCGCCTGGGCGGCCGCGCTCTCCCACCTCGCCCCCGACCGCGCCGCCGTCGGCTACGAGTCGGGCGACGACCTCGCCCCGGCCCTGGAAGCGGGCTTCGAGACGATCGGCCCGCTCAGGGTGTGGCTGGACGCGTAGCGGACGGCGGCCCGCGCGATACGGGCGGGACCCGGTCCCGGGCTCCCGCCCGTGCGTGGTCCGGGGCTTCCGCCCGCGGTCCCGGGCTCCCGCCCGTGCGTGGCCCGGGGCTTCCGCCCGCGGTCCCGGGCTCCCGCCCGTGCGTGGCCCGGGGCTTCCGCCCGTGCGGGGCGCGGGGCTCCCGCCCGCGGCCTCGCGCTCCTGCCCGTGCGTGGTCCGGGGCTCCCGCCCGTGCGGGGCGCGGGGCTCCCGCCCGCGGCCTCGCGCTCCTGCCCGTGCGTGGCCCGGGGCTCCCGCCCGTGCGTGGCCCGGACGCCCGACGGGCTGGTGCGGCCCCGCGCTTGACGGCCCCGCGCCTGACGGCCCCGCGCCTGACGGCCCCGCCCGCGCCCGCGTGAGGCCGTCGCAATCGACCGTGACCCCGGTGAAACGGCCAGGCAATCCGGGCCCGGCAGAATCGCCGTATGACGACGTACGAGCCGGACCTCGCGTTCGCCGGAAGCGCCGACCTGCTCGGCCGGATCGGGACCCGGCTCGGCGAGCGCCTGCGGCAGGTGCGCCCGCGGGAGCGCGGACCCGCCCTGATCGCCGTCGGGCACGGCAGCCGCGACCCCCGCGCCGCCGCCACCCTCCGCCTCCTCGTCGACCGGGTGCGCGAACTGCGCCCGGGCCTCGACGTCCGCCTCGCGCACATCGAGCTGAACCCGCCGCTGCTCCCGGACGCGCTCGTCGAGGGAGCCGTCCTCGTGCCGCTGCTCCTCGCCCGCGGCCACCACGTCAAGCACGACCTGCCCGCCGCCGCCGCGCTCGCGGCCGGCACCCGGGTCGCCGCCCCGCTCGGCCCGCACCCCCTGCTCGTCGAGGCCCTCGCCGAGCGGCTCGCCGAGGCGGGCTGGACCGCCGAGGACAGCGCCTCCCGGGCCACCGGGGTGGTCCTGGCCGCCGCCGGCTCGCGCGACCCGGAGTCGGGCGCCGACACGCGCCGGCTCGCCGCCCTGCTCGGCGAGCGGCTCGGGGGCGTGCCCGTCGTCCCCGCCTACGCCTCCGCCGCCACGCCCACCGTCCCCGAGGCCCTGCGCGCCCTCGCCGCCCGCGGTCGCCACCGGGTCGCCGTCGCCTCCTGCTTCACCGCCCCCGGCCTCTTCGCCACCCGCAGCGCCGCCCACGCCCCCTGGATCGCCGCCGAACCGCTGGGCGACCACCCGGCCCTGGCCCGGCTGGTCCTGCACCGCTACGAGGAGGCCGTGTCCCACACACCCCAGCGGGAACTCGCCGCCTCCGCCCCGTGATACGGGCCACGCCCGGCCGAATCGGCACCGCGCCTCCGCGCCCCCTGGTTATCGTCGGACCGGTCGGGACAGGGGAGGTGGCCCGTGCGCGGTGCCGTCAAGGGAGCATCGCTCGCCGCGCTCGCCGCGGCCGTCGCCGCCGTGGCCTCGCTCGCGGCCAACGCGGCCACCTCGGAGGACCGTTGGCCCGGCGCGCTCGACCGGATCCGGCAGCAGCCGTGGTGGTGGGTCGCCGGACTCGCGGCCGTCGGCGTGCTGGCGGCCGTCGCCATGGCCTGGCGGCAGGAACGGGGCCCAGGGGCAGCGGGCGACCCGCCCCCGCCGGCGGCGCCGAGCGTCCCGGACTGGGTGGTCGACCGCACCGAACGCGCCCGCGCCGTCAAGGCGGTCTGCCGCGGGCGCACCGTCGCCCTCACCACCTCGCTGGAGGGCGCGGGCGGCTTCGGGAAGACCGTCCTCGCCCGGGCGGTGGCAGCGAGCCCCCGCGTACAGCGACGCTTCCGGGGCCGCGTCTACACCGTCACCATCGGGCGGGACGTCCGGGGCCGCGCCGCGATCGCGGCGAAGGTGGCCGAGGTGACGCGCTTCGTGACCGACGACAGCACCGCCTTCGACGACCCCGGCCTCGCCGGCGACCACCTCGGCCGCCTCCTCGCCCGGCGGCCGCGCACCCTGCTCCTCATCGACGACGTCTGGGACGCCGAACAGCTCGACCCCTTCCTGCGCGGCGGCCCCCGCTGCGTCCGCCTCGTCACCACCCGCGTCCCCGGCGTCCTGCCGCGCGGCACGGAGCGGGTCCCGGTCGACCGGATGACGCCCGACCAGGCCCGCGCCGTCCTCACCCGGGAACTGCCGCCGCTCCCCGAGACCCTCGTACGCGACCTCCTGGAAGCCACCGGCGGCTGGGCCCTCCTGCTGCGCCTCACCAACCGCCTGATCGCCGGCCGGACGTCCACCGGCACCGATCCGGTCGCGGCCGCGACGGAGACCCTCCGCGACCTGGCGGCGCACGGTCCGGCCGCCGTGGACGCGGACACCGCCCCGCCCGACCTCGACGATCCGGTACGCCGTGCCCGAGCGGTACGGGCGACCGTCGAGGCGGCCAGGACCCTGCTGCCCCCGGGCGGCGCCCGACGCCTCGCGGAACTCGCCGTGTTCGCCGAGGACGAGTCGATCCCCGTCCCGCTGGTCGCCCGCCTGTGGGCGGCCACCGGCGGCCTGACGGAGGCCGGTGCCAGGTCGCTGTGCGCCGAGTTCGACCGCCTGTCCCTCGTCTCGCTCACCCCGGACCACGGAGGCCGCCTCACCCTCCACGACGTGCTCCGCGACTATCTGCACAAGGAGCTGGGCGACCCGGCGGCGACCGCCCTCCACGGCACCCTGGCCGACACCATGGGCGCCACGCCCTGGAACCCCGGCGACGACGTCCGCGGCTACGTCCTCGACCACGCGATCGAGCACCTTCTCGCCGCCGGCCGGACGCAGGACGCGGAACGGGTCGCGAGCGACCTGCGCTGGATCGAGACCCGGCTCCACCAGCGCGGCCCCATGGCGGCCTGGGCCGACCTGTTCGACGTCCCCACCGAACTGGCCGCGGGCATGGCGGACGACCTCACCCGCGCCGCCCACCTGCTGACCCCGACCGATCCGCCGGAGCTTCTGACCGGCGTCCTGCACGACCGCCTGGAGTCGCTGCCCCTGTGGAGCGGCCGGATCGCCGCCCGCCGCTGGGACCCCGACTGCGCCTCCCGGCCCCAGCTCCTCCACCGCAGCGCCCCACCGGACCTGCCCGAACCGGCCCTGCTCCGCACCTTCCTCGGCCACACCGGGCCCGTATGGTCCGTCGGGGTCACCCCGGACGGCACCTCGCTCGTCACCGTCGGAGCCGACGGCATGGCCCGCGGGCTCGACCCGGAGAGCGGCGGCGAGTTCGACCTCGACGTCCGGGGCGGACGCTTCCGGGTCCTCGCGGTCGACTCCGACGGCGGCGCGCTGGCGACGGGCGGGTCCGGTCGCACCTTCCACACCTGGAGCCCGGACCGCGCCACCCCGCCGGTCCGCGCCTTCGGCCCGGTCGGGGGCCGCGGGGCCTCCGTGCGCGCCCTGGCGGTCTCCGGGGGCCGCGTCGCGACCGTCGCCACGGACGGCACCCTGGAGATCTGGGGTTCCGGCAGCGGGCAGCACCTCGGCCAGGCCGTCCCCGAACGGGGCGACGAGTACACCTGCGTGGCCTTCGCCCCCGGCGGCGGATGGCTGGCCGTCGGCGGCCGTCGGCACGTCTGGCTGATGTCCTCGGACCTCGCCGACACGGAGCGCCGCGGCCCCACCGCCGGAGCGCCGGTGAACGCCGTCGCCCTCGCCCGGAACGGCGGCTGGATGGTCACCGCCGAAGCGGACGGGGTGCTCCAGATCTGGGACGAGACACCGCCCCACACCGTCTCGCGGATCTCCGCGCACCACGGCCCCGCCACCGCCGTGGCGGTCTCGCCCGACGGGACCTGGCTGGTCAGCGGCGGCGAGGACGGCTCCGTCGCGGTCTGGGACCGGGGGACGGGCGCCTGTCGCGCCCGCTACCGCGCCCACCGGGGTCCGGTCCACGCCGTCGCCGTCACACCCCACGGCGATCGGCTCGTCAGCGCCGGGGAGGACGGCGCGGTCCGGGTCTGGGACAGCCGGGAACTCGCGCGGCCGCGGTCCGGCGACGGCGGGGGAATGCGCACGGTCACGGTCGTGGGAGTCGCCGGACGACTGGCCGTCGGGCACACGGACGGCCGGACGCGGCTCCACGACGGGGCCGGCGAGGACGGCGGCGGCCCGCTGTCGTCGCCCGACGGAGCACGCGACGGAGAACTCGACGGGCCGGTCGCCTTCGCCCCGCACGGCGACTGGTACGCGGCCGTCGTCCGTGACGGCTACGGGGTCCGGATCAGGAACACCCTCCCGCAACCGGGAGCGCCCGTCTCCGATCTCGATCTCGGCGCCGGCACCTCGGCGCACGCCCTGGCCGTGGCACCGGACGGCACCTGGCTCGCGGTCGCGGACTCCGAAGGCCGCCTCCAGCTGTGGGACCGCTCCCCAGAGCGCCGGACTGCGATCGTTCCGGGCCCCCGGGCCTCCGCGGGACGAGCGGAGACGGTCGCCGTCGCGCCCGACGGGTCCTGAGCGGCCGTGCTGCGCCACCACCCGTCCCGCGCGGCGGGGGACGCCTCCGCGGTGTACGTGGTCCACCTCGCGCCGGACCGCACCGCCGCCACCCACCAGGTCGAGATACGTTCCAGCGAGCGGCTCACCGCCCTCGCCCCCACCCCCGACGGCACCCGCCTCCTCACCGCCTCCTCCGCCGGCGCCGTGAGCCACTGGGACCCCCGCACCGGCGCCCTCCTCGCCTCCGTCACCGACCCCGACGGCCCGGTCCACGGGCTCTCCGTCCACCCCGACGGGACGTGGATCGCCACCGCCGGTGCCATGCTCCGGGTCCGGGACGCCGCCTCCGGCCGCACCGTCGCCGGCGCCCGCGCCGAGACGCCGTTCACCTCCTGCGCCTGGCTCCCCGACGGCCGGGGACTCGTCGCCGTCGGTGAACGCGGCCTGTACGCCTACGAGTTCCGCGCCTGATCGCGTCCCGCGTCGCGTCCTCGCCCCACTTGTCCGTCCCGCCCGTTACCGTCGACGCATGGAAGGCATCACGGAACCCACGGACCACGACACCCCCGGCTACGACGACGCCGCCACCGAGCGCTGGGCCGCAGAGCCCGACAAACGGCCCGGGCGGACCGCCTTCCAGCGCGACCGGGCCCGGGTCCTGCACTCCGCCGCGCTGCGCAGGCTCGCCGGCAAGACGCAGGTCGTCACGCCCGGCACCCTCAGCCACGCCTGGGACGCCAGCCCCCGCACCCGGCTCACCCACTCCCTGGAGTGCGCCCAGGTCGGCCGCGAGCTCGGGGCCGCGCTCGGCTGCGACCCCGACCTCGTCGAGGCCGCCTGTCTCGCCCACGACATGGGCCACCCGCCCTTCGGGCACAACGGCGAGCAGGCCCTCAACGACTTCGCCAAGGACTGCGGCGGCTTCGAGGGCAACGCCCAGTCGCTGCGCCTGCTCACCCGCATCGAGCCCAAGCGGTTCATCGCCGACCCCGACACCGGCCGGCCGCTCAGCGTCGGACTCAACCTCACCCGCGCCGCCCTCGACGCCGCCACCAAGTACCCCTGGGGGCGCGGCGGCCACCCCACCGACCCCGGCTCGCCGAAGTTCGGCGTGTACGACGACGACCTGCCGGTCTTCGAGTGGATCCGGGCCGGCTCCCCGGCCCACCGCAAGTGCTTCGAGGCCCAGGTGATGGACTGGTCCGACGACGTGGCCTACTCGGTGCACGACGTCGAGGACGGCCTGCACGCCGGGCACATCGACCCCAACATGCTGTTCGCCGAGCCCGAGCGCGCCGACATCTGGGCCGTCGCCCTCGGACGCTACGTACCCGAGGACACCGACCCGCAGGAGCTCGCCGACGCCCTCGACCGGCTCCTCGACCAGGACTGGTGGCCGCACGGCTACGACGGATCGGCCGTCGCCCAGGCCCGCCTCAAGGACGCCACCAGCCAGCTCATCGGCCGCTTCTGCCTCGCCGCCGAGGGCGCCACCCGGCAGGCCTTCGGCTCCGGCCGCCTCACCCGCTACGGCGCCGAGCTCGTCGTCCCCCGCGAGACCCGCAACGAATGCGCCGTCCTCAAGGCCGTCGCCGACCGCTACGTGATGCAGCGCGCCGAACAGGAGGCGCTCCGCGCCGACCAGCGGATCGTCCTCGCCGAGCTCGCGGAGGCGCTCACCGCCCGTGCCCCCGAGGGGCTCGACCCGCAGTTCCGCGCCCTCTTCGTCACCGCCCCCGACGACCGTTCCCGCAAGCGGGTGATCGTCGACCAGATCGCCTCCCTCACCGACGCCTCCGCCCGCAGCCTCCACGCCCGCTTCAGGACCCCGCGCCGCTAGGGGGCGTCCCACCGGTCAGGGCCGTTCGCCCCCTTTCCGCGCCCCACGGTCGTGCGGGACCCTCGCATGCACGCCCCGAGGAGGTGCGGCCCGGGCCGGGCAGGGGGGCGTAGCGTAGTGAACCGGTCGCAACGAGGAGGAATGAACGTGGTCGACGCAGATCAGACCTTCGTCATCGTCGGCGGGGGACTCGCCGGAGCCAAGGCCGCGGAGACCCTCCGCGCCGAGGGGTTCAACGGCCGGGTGATCCTCATCGGCGACGAACGCGACCACCCCTACGAGCGTCCACCCCTCTCCAAGGGCTTCCTCCTCGGCAAGGAGGACCGGGACTCCGTCTTCGTCCACGAGCCCGCCTGGTACGCGCAGGCCGACATCGAGCTCCACCTCGGCCAGACCGTCGTCTCCATCGACCGCGAGGCCCGCACCGTCCGCCTCGGCGACGGCACCGTGATCCGCTACGACAAGCTGCTCCTCGCCACCGGCGCCGAGCCGCGCCGCCTCGACGTCCCCGGCACCGGACTCGCCGGCGTCCACCACCTGCGCCGCCTCGCCCACGCCGAGCGGCTGCGGCACGTCCTCGCCGCCCTCGGCCGCGACAACGGGCACCTGGTGATCGCCGGGGCCGGCTGGATCGGCCTGGAGGTCGCCGCCGCGGCCCGCGAGTACGGCGCCGAGGTCACCGTCATCGAGCCCGCCCCCACCCCGCTGCACCACGTCCTCGGCCCCGAACTCGGCCAGCTCTTCGCCGACCTGCACGCCGAGCACGGCGTCCGCTTCCACTTCGGCGCCAAGATCACCGAGATCACCGGCCAGGACGGCATGGTCCTCGCCGTCCGCACCGACGACGGCGAGGAGCACCCGGCCCACGACGTGCTCGCCGCCGTCGGCGCCGCCCCGCGCACCGCCCTCGCCGAGAACTCCGGCCTCGCCCTGGTCGACCGCGCCGACGGCGGCGGCATCGCCGTCGACGAGTCGCTGCGCACCTCGGACCCCGACATCTTCGCCGTGGGCGACGTCGCCGCCGCCCACCACCCGTCGCTGCACACCCGGCTGCGCGTCGAGCACTGGGCCAACGCCCTCAACGGCGGCCCCGCCGCCGCCCGCGCCATGCTCGGCCGGCACGTCTCCTACGACCGCGTCCCGTACTTCTTCTCCGACCAGTACGACGTCGGCCTGGAGTACTCGGGCTGGGCGCCCCCCGGCTCGTACGACCAGGTCGTGCTCCGCGGGGACGTCGGCAAGCGGGAGTTCATCGCCTTCTGGCTCAAGGACCGCCGGGTGCTCGCCGGGATGAACGTGAATGTGTGGGACGTCACAGAGCGGATCCAGGACCTGATCCGCTCCCGTGCCGCCGTGGACACCGACGCCCTGGCCGACCCGTCCGTCCCCCTGGAGGACCTGACCGACCGAGTCGGCTGAGTCGGGCCCGTAGAATTCATGCGTGGCAGGCAGGATCAACGATGACGACGTGAAGGCGGTACGGGACGCGGTCCCGATCGACGCCGTCGTGTCCGAGTACCTCCAGCTGCGCAACGCGGGCGGCGGGAACCTGAAGGGTCTCTGCCCCTTCCACGACGAGAAGTCGCCCTCCTTCCAGGTCAGCCCGAGCAAGGGACTCTTCCACTGCTTCGGCTGCCAGGAGGGCGGCGACACCATCGCCTTCGTGATGAAGATCGACCACCTCTCCTTCTCGGAGACGGTCGAGCGCCTCGCCGCGAAGGCGGGCATCACCCTGCGCTACGAGGAGGGCGGGTACAACCCCGGCCACCAGCGCGGCGAACGCACCCGGCTGGTCGAGGCCCACCAGGCCGCCGCGCAGTACTACGCCGAGCAACTCGGCTCCGCCGAGGCCGAGATCGGCCGCACGTTCCTCGCCGAGCGCGGCTTCGACCAGGCCGCCGCCGCACACTTCGGCGTGGGCTACTCCCCGGCCGGCTGGGACCACCTCACCCGCTTCCTGCGCGGCAAGGGCTTCTCCGACCGCGAGCTGATCCTCTCCGGCCTCTCCCAGGAGGGCCGCCGCGGCCCCATCGACCGCTTCCGCGGCCGGCTCATGTGGCCGATCAAGGACGTCGGCGGCGACGTCGTCGGCTTCGGCGCCCGCAAGCTCCGCGAGGACGACAACGGGCCCAAGTACCTCAACACCCCCGAGACGCCGATCTACAAGAAGTCCCAGGTGCTCTACGGCATCGACCTGGCCAAGAAGGACATCGCCAAGGTCAGCCGCGCCGTCGTCGTCGAGGGCTACACCGACGTCATGGCCTGCCACCTGGCCGGCGTCACCACCGCCATCGCCACCTGCGGCACCGCCTTCGGCGGCGAGCACATCAAGATCCTGCGCCGCCTCCTCATGGACAACGGCTCGGCCCGCGTCATCTTCACCTTCGACGGCGACGCCGCCGGCCAGAAGGCCGCCCTGCGCGCCTTCGAGGACGACCAGAAGTTCGCCGCCGAGACCTACATCGCCATCGCCCCCGACGGCATGGACCCCTGCGAACTCCGCCTCGCCAAGGGCGACGAGGCCGTCGCCGACCTCGTCCAGCCGCGCACCCCGCTGTTCGAGTTCGCGCTGCGCCACATCGTGAGCCGCTACGACCTGGAGATCCCCTCCGGCCGGGCCGCCGCCCTCGACGAGGCCGCCCCGATCGTCGCCCGGATCAAGAACGTCGCCTCGCAGCACGAGGTCGCCGTCCAGCTCGCCGGCATGCTCGGCATCCTCGACACCCAGTTCGTCGTCCGCCGGGTCGCCCAGATCGCCCGCTGGCAGCGCGGCGGCGGCAAGGACCAGGGCCCGGCGCGCGACGGCGCCCGGAAGCAGCGCACCTACGGCGAGGTCCAGGCCCCCGTCGCCCCCGCCGGGCCCGCGCTCAACCTGCGCAGCCCCGCCCACCGCACCGAGCGCGAACTGCTCAAGCTGGCCCTGCAGCGCCCGGAGCTGGTCTCCCCGGCCTTCGACGCCTACGGCATCGACGAGTTCACCGCCCCGCCCTACGCAGCCGTCCGGCAGTGCATCCAGGACGCGGGCGGCGCCACCGACGCCCCCTCCGACTACCTCGACGCGGTCCGCGAGGCCGCGCCCGACGACACCGTCCGCGCGCTCGTCACCGAGCTCGCCGTCGAGACGATCTTCGCCAGGACCGTCGACGAGGCCTACGCGGGCGACCAGCTCGTCACCGTCCGGCTGCGCGCCGTCGACCGGCGCATCCGCGACGTCCAGGGCACCCTGGCGCGGCTCGGCGGCAACGGCGACCCGG
The DNA here is from genome assembly GCF_039535475.1 of Streptomyces showdoensis. Classification (NCBI taxonomy): domain Bacteria; kingdom Bacillati; phylum Actinomycetota; class Actinomycetes; order Kitasatosporales; family Streptomycetaceae; genus Streptomyces; species Streptomyces showdoensis. Next base: position 3,108,930 of record NZ_BAAAXG010000026.1, read on the forward strand.
GACGGGTGACGGCCGTGCAGAACGAGCTGTGGGTGCTCACCCAGTACGGGCAGTCGCTGCGCAACAACGGCGCCGCGGCCCTCTGAGAACGGGCGCGGACGCCCGCCGCCACACGTTCGGTCACGGACCGGACTCAAAAAGTCACCGCACGCCCCTCGTGGCGGCGATGTGTCGTACCGCACACTGGGTGACGGTGCAGTCCCGCTGCCGTCACGCCCCCGAACCGGCAGCGATCACCCACCCTGGAGGTCGCCCCCCGTGCAGACCCAGACCGTCCCCGTGTCCCAGGACCCCACTCCGGCCGAACTCGGCGCCGTCGAGCAGGAACCCGAAGTCCCGCCCCAGCGCCGCCGCGTGGATCCCGGCGGCAGCGGCGGCCCCTCCTCCGACCTCTTCCGGCAGTACCTCCGCGAGATAGGCCGCGTCCCGCTGCTCACCGCGGCGGAGGAGGTCGAACTCGCCCGCCGGGTCGAGGCGGGGCTCTTCGCCGAGGAGAAACTGGCCCGCACCCCCGACCTGGACACCCGGCTGGCCCTCGACCTGGACCGGCTCGTGGTGCTCGGCCGGATCGCCAAACGCCGGCTCATCGAGGCCAACCTGCGGCTCGTCGTCTCCGTGGCCAAGCGGTACGTGGGCCGCGGCCTGACCATGCTCGACCTGGTCCAGGAGGGCAACCTCGGCCTGATCAGGGCCGTCGAGAAGTTCGACTACGCCCGCGGCTACAAGTTCTCCACGTACGCGACCTGGTGGATCCGCCAGGCCATGTCCCGGGCCCTCGCCGACCAGGCCCGGACCATCCGCGTCCCCGTGCACGTCGTGGAGCTCATCAACCGGGTCGTCCGGGTCCAGCGCCGGATGCTCCAGGAACGCGGCTACGAGCCCACCGCCGAGGAGGTCGCCGCCCAGCTCGACCTCGCCCCCGAACGGGTCGGCGAGGTGCTGCGGCTCGCCCAGGAACCGGTCTCGCTGCACGCCCCCGTCGGCGAGGAGGAGGACGTCGCCCTCGGCGACCTCATCGAGGACGGCGACGCCGCGTCCCCCGTGGAGTCCGCCGCCTTCCTGCTGCTGCGCGAACACCTGGAAGCGGTGCTCTCCACCCTCGGCGAACGCGAACGCAAGGTCGTCCAGCTGCGCTACGGCCTCGACGACGGCCGGCCCCGCACCCTGGAGGAGATCGGACAGCTCTTCGGCGTGACCCGCGAACGCATCCGCCAGATCGAGTCCAAGACCCTCAACAAACTGCGGGACCACGCCTACGCGGACCAGCTGCGGGGCTACCTCGACTAGGCCCGTGGCCCCGGTCGTCCGACGGACGCCCAGGGCCACGGGAACCTGCGGCACGGCCGCGGATCAGTCCACTTCGGCCACGGCCTGCGCGAACTGCGCCGCGTACAGGCGGGCGTAGGCGCCGCCCGAGGACAGCAGCTCCTCGTGGGTGCCCTGCTCCACGATCGAGCCGTTCTCCATCACCAGGATCACGTCGGCGTCCCGGATGGTGGAGAGCCGGTGCGCGATCACGAAGCTGGTCCGCCCGTGCGCGAGCCGCGCCATCGCCTTCTGGATCAGCACCTCGGTACGGGTGTCGACCGAGCTGGTCGCCTCGTCGAGGACCAGGATCACCGGGTCGGACAGGAACGCCCGCGCGATGGTGATCAGCTGCTTCTCACCGGCGCTGACGCCGGCGCCGTCGTCGTCGATGACGGTGTCGTAGCCCTCGGGCAGGGTGCGGATGAAGCGGTCGGCGTGCGCGGCCCGCGCCGCCGCCTCGATCTCCGCCCGGCTCACCTCGCGCGTCGTGCCGTAGGCGATGTTCTCGGCGATGGTGCCGCCGAAGAGCCAGGTGTCCTGGAGGACCATGCCGATCCCGGCCCGCAGCTCCTCGCGGGCCATCTTCGAGACGTCGACGCCGTCGAGGGTGATCCGGCCGCCGGTCACCTCGTAGAACCGCATGAGGAGGTTGACCAGGGTGGTCTTGCCGGCGCCGGTCGGGCCGACGATCGCGACCGTCTGACCCGGCTCCACCGCGAGCGACAGGTCCTCGATGAGCGGCTTGTCCGCCTCGTAGCGGAAGGAGACGCCCTCCAGGGCGACCTTGCCCTTGAGGTCGACCGGGTGCTCGCCGACCGGGGAGTCCGGCGCCTGCTCCTCGGCGTCCAGCAGCTCGAAGATCCGCTCGGCCGAGGCGACGCCCGACTGCACCAGGTTCGCCATGGAGGCGACCTGGGTCAGCGGCATCGAGAACTGCCGGGAGTACTGGATGAAGGCCTGCACGTCACCGATGGACAGGGTGCCGCTCGCGACCCGCAGACCGCCGACCACGGCGACCAGGACGTAGTTGATGTTCGAGATGAAGAACATCACCGGCTGCATCACGCCGCTGTTGAACTGGGCCTTGAACCCGGCCTCGTACAGCGCCTCGTTCTGCTCGTGGAAGTCCTTCCCGGACTCCTCCTGGCGGCCGAAGACCTTCACCAGCGTGTGACCGGTGTACATCTCCTCCACATGGGCGTTGAGCTTGCCCGTGGACTTCCACTGCTGCACGAAGTGCGGCTGCGAGCGCTTGCCGATCCTCGTGGCCACCACGACCGACAGCGGCACCGTCAGCAGCGCCACCAGGGCGAGCAGCGGCGAGATCCAGAACATCATCGCCAGCACGCCCACGATGGTCAGCAGCGAGTTGATCAGCTGGCCCATCGACTGCTGGAGGGTCTGCGAGACGTTGTCGATGTCGTTGGTCGCCCGGGACAGCACCTCGCCGCGCTTGGCCTTGTCGAAGTACGACAGCGGCAGCCGCGCCAGCTTCGTCTGGACGTCCTCGCGCATCCGGTACACGGTCCGGTTGATCACCTTGATCGACATGCGGGTCGAGACCAGCATCAGCAGGCCCGCGAGCACGTACACGACCAGCACGAGACCGAGGACCTCGCCGACCGCCGTGAAGTCGATGCCCTGGCCGGGGGTGAAGTCCACCCCGGACAGCATGTCCGCCATCCCGGAGTCGCCCTTGGCGCGCAGCGCGGCCAGCGCCTGCTCCTTCGTGGCGCCCTCGGGCATCTGCCGCCCGACCACGCCCGCGAAGACCAGGTCGGTCGCCCGGCCGAGGATCTTCGGCCCGACCACCGAGGCCGCCACCGACAGCACGCCGGCGACCAGCATCAGCCACAGCGAGCTCCGCTCCGGAGCCAGCTGCTTCAGCAGCCGCTTCCCGGAGCCCTTGAAGTCCATGGAGCGCTGGTCGGGGCCACCGCCGGCCATGGGCATACGTGGACCCGCCATCAGGCCGCCTCCGCCTCGGTCAGCTGGGAGAGCACGATCTCCCGGTACGTCTCGTTCTCCGCCATCAGCTCGTGGTGCCGTCCGGTGCCCACGACCCGGCCCTCGTCGAGGACGACGATCCGGTCGGCGTCCCGGATGGTCGACACGCGCTGGGCGACGATCACCACCGTCGCGTCGGAGGTCTCCGTCGAGAGCGCCGCCCGCAGCAGGGCGTCCGTCTCGTAGTCGAGCGCCGAGAACGAGTCGTCGAAGAGATAGATCTCGGGCTTCTGCACCAGCGTGCGGGCGATGGCGAGCCGCTGCCGCTGCCCGCCGGACACGTTCGTGCCGCCCTGCGCGATCGGCGCGTTCAGCCCGGCCTCCAGCTTCCGCACGAAGTCGGCGGCCTGGGCGACCTCCAGGGCGTGCCACAGCTCCTCGTCGCTCGCGTCCGGCTTCCCGTACCGCAGGTTGGTCGCGACCGTCCCGGAGAACAGGTACGGCTTCTGCGGGACCAGGCCGACCGTCCGCGCCATCAGCGCCGGGTCGAGCTCCCGCACGTCCACGCCGTCCACGAGGACCTCGCCGCCGGTCACGTCGAACAGCCGCGGCACCAGCCCCAGCAGCGTCGACTTGCCGCTGCCGGTGGAGCCGATGATCGCGGTGGTCTCGCCCGGCCGGGCGACCAGCCCGACGTCCTTGAGCACCGACTCCTCGGCGCCCGGGTACCGGAAGTCCGCGCTCCTGACCTCCAGGTGCCCGCGCCGCAGCAGCTTCGTCACCGGCGCGGCCGGCGGGACCACGCTGGACTCGGTCGCCAGGACCTCCTCGATGCGTTCGGCGCACACCTCGGCCCGCGGCACCATCATGAACATGAAGGTGGCCATCATGACGGCCATCACGATCTGCATCAGATAGGCGAGGAAGGCGGTCAGCGCGCCGATCTCCATCCCGCCGCTGTCGATGCGGTGCGCGCCGAACCAGACGACGGCGATCGACGACACGTTCACGACCGTCATCACGGTCGGGAACATGAGCGCCATCAGCCGCCCGGTGGACATCGACACCTCGGTCAGCTCGGCGTTGGAGCCGGCGAAGCGCTCGCGCTCGTAGTCGTCCTTCACGAAGGCCCGGATCACCCGGTTGCCGGTGATCTGCTCGCGCAGCACCCGGTTCACGGTGTCGAGCCGGGTCTGCATGGTGCGGAACAGCGGGCGCATCCTCCGCACGATCAGCGAGACGGCGATGCCGAGCACCGGCACGACGGCGAGCAGCACCGCCGACAGCGGCACGTCCTGGCCGAGCGCCATGACGATGCCGCCGACGCACATGATCGGCGCCGAGACCATCAGCGTGAACGCCATCAGGACCAGCATCTGGACCTGCTGCACGTCGTTGGTGGTCCGGGTGATCAGCGACGGCGCGCCGAACTGCCCGAGCTCGCGGGAGGAGAAGGACTGCACCCGGTCGAAGACCGCGGCCCGCACGTCCCGCCCGAGCGCGGAGGCGGTGCGCGCCCCGAAGTAGACGGCCCCGATGTTGCAGACGACCTGGATCACGGACACGCCGATCATCAGCGCGCCGAACCGCAGGATGTAGCCGGTGTCCCCGCTCACGACACCGTTGTCGATGATGTCGGCGTTCAGGGTCGGCAGGTAGAGCGTGGCGCTGGTCTGCAGCAGCTGCAGCACCACGAGCAGGGCGATCGGTTTTCGGTACGGCCGGAGGTGGGTTCGGAGAAGTCTTATGAGCACGGGTTCTACTATCGCCCGCGCCGCAGCGGTGTTACGAGTGGGTTTTGGAGGCGCGCCGCAGCCCTGGGGAAGTCTTTACGAAGCGGGGGCGGCGGACGGGACAGCGCCCCGCCGACCCGCTCGTCCGCGCCCGGTCAGCCCGGTCAGCCCGTGCCGCCTCACCCGGCGAAGGCACCCGGATGGATCTGCTCGCGGGTGGCGACGTACTGCTGGCGCACGGCCTGGCCGACGGCCAGCTCCTCGCCGGGCTCGAAGACCTGGGCGGCGGCGCCCTGCCAGGCCGGGGGAGCGGAGGGGGAGAGCGTGCCGCGGGACACGCCGAGCGCCCAGGCGGCCTGCCGGGCCGCGCCGAGCGCCGCGTAGTCGGCCGGCTGGGGGACGACGACCTGCGCGCCGAACAGCGGGGGCGCGATGGCCTGGACGGCGGGCAGCCCCGCCGCCGCGCCGAGCAGGAAGACCCGGCGCACCTCGACGCCCCGGCCGCGGAGCACGTCCATGGCGTCGGCGAGGGAGCAGAGCATGCCCTCGAAGGCGGCGCGGGCCAGGTGCTCGGGCTTCATCGACTCGCGGCGCAGCCCGGCGAGGGTGCCGGCGGTGTGCGGCAGGTTCGGCGTGCGCTCGCCCTCCAGATAGGGCAGCAGCACCAGTCCGGAGGAGCCGGGGGTCGAGGTGAGCGCGAGCGCGGAGAGCTCGTCGAGCGACTTCACCCCGAGCATCTCGGCCGTCCCGCGCAGCGCCCGTACGGCGTTCGAGGTGTGCACGACCGGCAGGTGCATGCCGGTGGCGTCGGCGAAGGAGGTGATCGCGCCGTCCGGGTCGGAGAGCGCCTCGTGGTGGACGGCCATGACCGAGCCGGAGGCGCCGAGCGAGACGACGGCGTCGCCGCGGCCGAGCCCGAGCCCGAGGGCGGCCGCCATGGTCTCGCCGGTGCCGGCGGAGATCAGCAGCCCCTCGGGCGTGGTGCCGGCGGCCTCGGCGGGCCCGAGCACCTCGGGGAGGACGGCCTGGTGCCCGAGGGCCAGCTCGACCAGGTCGGGGCGGTACGTGCCGTTGCGGGCCGACCAGTAGCCGGTGGCGGAGGCGGCGCCGCGGTCGGTGGTGCGGCGCGCGGGGCGGCCGAGCAGCTGCCAGACGAGCCAGTCGTGCGGCTGGAGGATCATCGCGACGCGCTGGGCGTGCTCGGGCTCGCTGCGGGCCAGCCAGCGCAGCTTGGCGAGCGGGAGCCCGGAGTGCGGGACCGCGCCGACGGCCTCGGACCAGGCGGATCGGCCCCCGAGCCCCTCCACGAGGTCGGCGGCGGCGACCTGGGCCCGCTTGTCGTTGCCGACCAGCGCGGGCCGCACCAGGGCGCCCTGCGGGTCGAGCGGGACCAGACCGTGCTGCTGGGCGGCGACCCCGATGGCCTCGACGCCCTCGAGCAGGCCGCCGGTGGCGGCCTCGCCGAGCGAGAGCAGCCAGGCCTGCGGGTCGACGTCGGGGGCCTTGGGTTCCAGGGGGTGCGGGGCATGCCCCTGCCGCAGCACGGCACCGGTATCGGCGTCACAGACGACGATGCGCGTGGAGTCCGAAGAGCTGTCGAGTCCGGCGACTATCCCCATGGCACATGATTCTGCCGCATGCGGGGCCGTTCCGGGTTCAGGTGTTGCTCGTGCCCCAGTCGTCCTCCTCGAACGCGGAGAACCGTCCGTCGTGGTCGCGCCGCGACCGGATCCGCTGCGCCTGGTCGCCGACCGCGTGCAGTGCCTTCCCGGCCACCTGGCGCCCGGTCTGGGCGGCGGACTCGGCCGCGTTGCGCACGGCCGGGTTCTGGGCGACGGCCTGCGCGGACTTCTTCATCCGCTCGTACTGCTCGCGTCCGGCGCGGGTCCCGAGCACGAACCCGACGGCCAGTCCCGCCACGAAGATCAGCTTGTACCGCACGGCTGTGACCCTTCCCTGGAGCGCCCTGGGGATACCGATTGGCGGAGCACCCCCCTGCTTGCGCTAATCTATGTCTCGCAGCGAGCGACCGCCCCCCGGCAAGGCCGGAGGTGGATCCGTTCGTCGCAACGCAGCAATCCCCTGTAGCTCAATTGGCAGAGCAGCCGGCTGTTAACCGGCAGGTTACTGGTTCGAGTCCAGTCGGGGGAGCGCGATCCCCTGTAGCTCAATTGGCAGAGCATTCGGCTGTTAACCGGAGGGTTACTGGTTCGAGTCCAGTCGGGGGAGCAGAGCGGAAGAGGACCCTTCGGGGTCCTTTTTCGTTTCCCCGGGAACCGCCGGACCGCCCCCGGAGTCTTCTTGATCGAGCATGGCCGACCATCCGGAGCAGGAGATCGTATGAGCGGCTATGCTGCGGCAGACGGCGCGCACACTTGTACGCGCCGTGGTGTTCGGGGCGGTAGCTCAGCCGGTTAGAGCAGCGGACTCATAATCCGTCGGCCGTGGGTTCGAGTCCCACCCGCCCCACCACTGCCGTGGGCGCAGGAAGGTTTTGCCAGCCCTGCGTCCACGGTGCACCCCCGGTGATGCGCGTCACAAGAGCGACACGCCGAGATCCCCCGAATGTACGTGCGTACGGGTCGGGCTCAGCCGCCGACGGCGGTCAGGTGGTAGGTCGTGTCGACCCAGAAGCCCTCCGCCGTCTCCCCCTTGATCTCCAGCACGTACTGCCCCGGCGTCAGCGGCGCGAGCCCCGCCCACAGGCCCCAGGCCAGATGCATCCGCAGCCCCACCCGGAACGGCGGCGCGACGAACTCCTTCAGCGGGAGCGGAACCCCGTTGAGGTGCGCGGTCGCCCGCGTGACGTCGAGGCTCATCGCCTTCCGCGAGAACAGCTTGGTGTGCTGCATGTTGAGCACGGGGAAGAACACCCGCCGCCCGGCCGGCAGCTCGCACCGCCGCACGACCCGTCCGCCGTAGGTGCCCGCGAGAAACCACAGGTCCTCGGGCTGCCGCCACCCCGCGTGCTCCCCGGTCTCGTCGGCGACCGGGCTGACCTCGTCGGGCGCCGACAACGCCCACTGCCACCAGCGCGCGGCGAGCACGCCGCCCGCCTCGTCGGATATCTGCCATTCGCTCACGACCGCACACCCTACGGGGTCACCGCAACCCGCCTTCTGCCGCAGGCGTCTTGGCGTGTGGACACCCCTGCCCCGGGGGCCGCTACGCGCGTGGTTCACGCCGCCCGGGGCAGCCATCGCCCGATCACCGTAGGGAGTCTGTGGTGAAAGCGAAGGTAAGTCGCACCGCGGAGAAGGTGGCGTCCGTCGTCACCGTGTGGGTCCCGCTCATCGGGGCCGCGGTCCTCACGCTCCGCAACGTGTTCACGGCGGCCTGGGCCGCCGAAGGCTGGGCGGCGCCGGCCGCCCTGCTCCTCGCCGGACTGGTCTTCCAGCGGCTCGACCTCGTCCAGAAGCAGCAGAAGAGCGTGGAGGAGAAGGTCGACGCGATCATCGCGTCCGCGTCCTCGGTCACCCACTACAAGAACGGGAGGGAGTTCTACGGAGCGCTGAAGACCGCGCTCAAGGACACCACCGACGAGGTGCGGTCCAGCTACTTCCGGCGCGTTCCGCCCGGCAACGAGAAGGCGGCCAAGGACTACTTCAAGGCCTGCGTCGCCTGGGCCAACGCCGGCTCGGACCGCGCGCTCCTGCGGGTCATGGCCGAACCGCAGACCGACGCCATGCGCGCCTGGGTGGAGGAGCAGCGCGAGCAGGCGAAGAGCGTCAGGAACGGGAAGTACCTGCTCCACTCGATCCAGCTGCACGACACCCGAGCCGTCTCCCAGGTGGACGCGCTGAGCATCGCCGTCCTCGACGAGAAGACGGTGTTCTGCGCCTTCACGACGGACGACGAGACCGTCCAGGGCTTCAGCGTCACCAGCGGGGACCTCGGCGGCTACTTCGCGATGTACCACAAGAAGCTCTTCGAGGGAGGGAAGAAGATCTTCTAGGGTTGGGGACGTTCCAGGCGACAGGGGAGGGCGCGTTGGTGCGTGGCATGAAGTGGCGTCCGGTCTCCGGAGCGATCGCGGAGGCCGCCAGGGAGCCGTATCTGCTCCGGGAGCGGGACCGGGACCGGTACGAGAAGGCGCTGAACGGCGCCGGGTTCACGGTGCGCCACGTCGACGTGAGCGGCCTTTGGTCGGAGCGCGAGGCGTCGCTGGCCGTCGCCCGTGCCCTCGGCTTCCCGGACTTCTACCATGGGGGCTGGGACGGCTTCTTCGACCTGCTGGTCAGCGAGTTCCAGGAGCGGCCTGACCGGATCGCCGTCTGCCTGACCGGAGCGGACGAGCTCGCGCAGCGGGATCTCCGCCTGTTCGTGCGCACCTCGTGGCAGCTCCAGGGCGCGACGGAGACGATCGCATCCGAGGGAGAGGGAGCCTGGCAGCTCGAGTTCCTCTACTGGGGACAGGACTGGCGATCCCTGGAGTAGTCCGGCGACCGACGCAGCCGCCCCCGGCACCGTACGCACGGCGCCGGGGGCGGCTCGTGACGCAGCGTCGACAACGGGCGGTCATCATGCGAGATGTTGATCACTCTCCGTCATGAACTCTGTCGCTCTTTCAGAGCCACAGGGGCATCGAGGTGGTTTCCGGATGGTCAGGGCCACTCCGTTGGAAGGACCTTCGTATGGTCAGCTCTTAAGAGGTCATCTCATTTGGTTCCCTCGGTAGGCTGTCGCTCGTGGTGGGGATCGTTGAGCGGCTGGTGCCGGATGAGTTGTGGGAGCTGTTCCAGCGGGTGGTGCCTGAGGCGCCCTCGCGACCTCAGGGTGGTGGCCGGCACCGGCATGGTGACCGGGAGGTGCTGGCCGCGATCGTGTTCGTTGCCACCTCAGGCTGTACGTGGCAGCAGTTGCCATCCGCTTCGTTCGGGCCGTCAGGAGCGACGGCCCACCGGTGTTTTGCCGAGTGGACGGAGGCCCGGGTGTGGGCCAAACTCCACCGCCTCGTCCTCGACGAACTCGGATCCCGTGGTGAGTTGGACTGGTCACGGTGCGCGATCGACTCGGTGAACATGCGGGCCGTGAAAAGGGGGATCTGACGGGTCCGAATCCTGTCGACCGGGGCAAATGCGGCTCGAAGATCCACTTGATTACCGAGCGGACCGGTCTGCCCTTGTCCGTCGGGATCTCGGCAGCGAATCTGCACGACAGCCAGGGCCTGATCCCGCTGGTGCAGGGCGTACCGCCGATACGCTCCCGTCGCGGACCACGGCGGCGCAGGCCGGGCAGGCTCCACGCCGATAAGGGCTACGACTACTCTCACCTGCGGCGATGGTTACGGGGACGCGGTATTTCCCACCGTATCGCCCGCAAGGGCATTGAGACCTCGCAGCGGCTGGGCCGCCACCGCTGGACCATCGAACGAACCATGGCCTGGCTGGCCGGCTGCCGCCGTCTCCACCGCCGCTACGAGCGCAAAGCCGAACACTTCCTCGCTTTCAGCAGCATCGCCTGCACCCTCATCTGCTATCGCCGGCTCGCCTGCTGATGTGGGCCTGCAACAGCTTCACCGCAGGGTGGTGGTCGTAGAAGTCGGCCATCTCTACCGGGATACGGCCGTCTGGATCGGCGAGCGACGGATCCGTCCCAAAAGCCAGCAGCACAGCGGTGGTGTGCACGGTCAACGGTTCGCCACTCTGCAGGGAACCTTGGCCCTCGGACTCGATCGCGTGTGTCAGCAGCGTCATATTGCTGAAGACCTCGTCGGGATCAGCGCCACCGGCCAGCAACCCGGCCAGGGTCTCCGCATCCTCGTGCTCGACTGCCAGATGGGCAGACGTCCAGGGGCGTTACGTAGTCACTCACCCGGGCATTCAACAGCCCTCGCAGTAGCTCTGCCAGCCACTATCCACACCGACAGTCACCAATCGAGATGAGCCCTTATGCGTCCAGGCTTCTCGCCGTCGTCTCCATGGCCGCCGCAGCCGTCGTGCCGGGAGCGTCGCAGGCGCATGCCGGCGCGATCGGGTCGACCCCCGTCCAGAGGAGTGCAAGATCGATCCCATGCGGAGCAACTCCCTGCAGACCCTCCCTCGTTATGGCAAGACGTGTGCGCATCTGCACGTCAACGGGGTGCGTCGGGTGAGCCAGTGCCATCACGTCACGAAGTGAGTCGTACATGATCGATAACGAGCAGGGCCAGGATGAGGCGGCAGCGGCGCGCCGATGGTGGCTCGGGGTCGTCGGGTTTCTCGCGGGACTCGTCGTGTCGATCGGCTTCTTCGCCTTCTTCCCCGGGCTCCCGCACGTCATCGACTGGGGCGCGATTCTCGTCTCGCTCGCCGTCGGTGGAGTAGTCCGGTGGGCCGTCCAGAAGCGAGCGAGCCGACAGAAGAGGCACTGCCCCGGCACCGTGCGTACGGTGCCGGGGCGGCTGTCGTTTCAGGAGTGCGCAGGGGGCGTTCGCTACGAACCCGTCGGCTATCCGAAGTAGAGCACGCCTTGCTTGTCCTGCCTGAGGTAGCTGGCCCAGCCCTGGCTGTAGGGGCTGGGGCTGCCTCCGTCGAAGTAGGTGCCCATGTTCTTGCGGATGTTGACGTCACCGTAGATGTCGTGGACGACGAGGTCCGCCTTTCCGTCGGCGTTCGCGTCGGCGAAGTAGAGGCGGCCCTGGCCGGCTTGGCCCAGGAAGTTGGACCAGTACTGGGTCATGATGGTGCCGGCGTCGAAGTAGGTGCCCATGTTCTTGCGGACGCTGACGTTGCCGGCGGTGTCATGGACGATGAGGTCGGCCTTGTTGTCACCGGTGATATCGGCGAAGTAGAGGCGGCCCTGGCCGGGTTGACCCAGGAAGTTGGACCAATGCTGGGTCATGATGGTGCCGCTGTCGAAGTAGGTGCCCATGTTCTTGCGGACGCTCACGTCTCCGAGCTTGTCGTGGACGATGAGGTCGGCCTTGTTGTCACCGGTGACATCTGCGAAATACAGGCGGCCGGGCTCCTCCGGCTGTCCGAGGAAGTTGCCCCACTTGGCGCTCATCAAGGTGCCGGTGTCGAATCCGGTCCCGGCCCGGTCGTTGCGGCGGACGATGATCCTGCCGTCGGTCCCGTGGGAGACGAGGTCCTTGGTGCCGTCGCCGTTGATGTCGGCGAAGTAGAGCAGTCCCTGCTTCGCTCCGAGATCGTCCTTGCCACCGCGGTACCAATTCCAGCCCCAGCTGACAGCCGTGCCGGTGTCTTCGAACTTCGGCTTCGAGTCGGTACCGAAGGTCTGGCGGTGCACGGAAACGGTGCCGTTGGTGTTGTGGACGACCAGGTCCGCCTTCATGTCTCCGTTCATGTCCGACTTACCGGGGGTTCCGCCCGCGACACCGGGCGGCAGGGCCTGGTTGACCGAGTAGGCGGGACCGAAGGCGTTGCCATCGGCGCCGGGCACCTTGCCGAGCCAGGCCACCACCGAGTTGTCGGCCTTGCGTGCCCAGAGGTCTGCTATGCCGTCGGCATTGAAGTCGCCCGAGGAAGAGATTGTGGGGAAGTCGGCGGCCTTGAGCCCTGAGCCGATCTTCACGCGCTGGCTCGGGACGCCCCAGGTGGCGAGGTCGAGTCGGCCCTCTGCCTTCTTGCCCAAGGTGCGGAAGAGGTCGCCTGTGACATTGTTGCGCAGCCACAGATCGGGTACGGAGTCGCCGTTGGTGTCTCCGGGAGAGATCACCGTGAACTGGTCCCAGTCGTCGCCGCCGACGAGGGTGGGGATGGCGAGCTTTTCACCGTGAGTGGGGGTGACGTACGCCCACAGATGCTTCCCCTGCTTGACCAGGAGGTCGATGTCTCCGTCCCTGTCCCCGTTGACTTCGGCCGAGACGATCTGTTCGGCGTTGGACCAGTGATTGTTGCTGGTAGGGCAGTTGACGCCGTCAGGCTGGGTGCACCGGACGGTGAGCTGCACAGGGTCCTTGTCGACCACGCCGTAGCCGAGATTGCGATACACCCAGAGCTTCTTCGCCTGGTTGCCGTTGGGGTCGGGTTCAAGGGACACGAGGTCGTTGGTTCCGCTCTGGTTCCATGTGCCGCCGGTCACGACCTGGCCACCCGATTGGACCGTCACTCCGCCGCCCAGGGCCTTGGAGAACCGCCCATTGCCGTAGCCGGCATAGGTGAGCAGCCCGTTGTTGGAGTCAAGGGTCCAGATGTCGCGGAAGTCGTCGCCGGTCAAGTCGTTCGCAATGTCCTCAGTGCGCTTGCTGTTGGCGTACATGAGATAGCTGGCGCTCGGGGAACGGTTGCCTGCCGCATCCACGCTGTAGGCGTAGACGAAGTGAGGCCCGGCGCTCCTGGGAGTCAGCGTGACGGGGACCTGAGACTCATCCACGTCCTTCGTGTCCGGATCGTCCTTGACCGCCGGGGCGTCGCCGCGGTCACCCCAGCTCGTCTCGTAGACGTAGTGGTCCACATCGGGAACACCGTTAGGAGTCAGGAAGAACTGGCCGGGCGAGCCACGGAAGCCGGTGTTCTCGGGCCAGCCGTCGTTGCCCGGCGGGTAGAGGTACGACGTGATGCCCGGCGGGTTTCCCGGCACGGTGCGATCGACGGAGAACTTGCAGGTGCTCGACCAGGGAGAGTAGGCGTTGTCCTGATCCTTGGAGCGCACCTTCCAGGTGTAGGCGCCGGTCGGCAGCGAGGCGTCGGGAACGGCGAGGGTCGCGACTCGACCCTTCAGAGCCGGGATGGTCGTTGCGACGACTGGTGTGGTGGTCCCGGACTTGAAGACCTGGAACTCTGCCGTGAGGTTGCCGGCATCCCGGTCGTCGACGCGCGCGAACAGGCTCACGTGCACGTTGGGGATGGCGCCGCCCGTGGCACACGTGGTGCGGGGGTTGGTGCCGAGGCCAGTGGGTGCCTTGGGCGGGAAGTTGTATTCGGTCTCCAGGACGGCGGTCTTGGCATCGAACTTCTTCCAGCCGTTCGTGTCCCCCTCGTCGCCCGCGTACAGCCCGAGATTGAGGCTCGCCCAGTTCTTGGCAGCGGCCTCACGTACCTTGGAGGTCACGTCGAACTCGAGGTTGCCGGGGGCACAAGGGCCCCAGCCTTTCTCGTCGTAGACGGTGAACAGCGGATCAGTCCCGATCCGCGCAGGCTGGTTGTTCCACGTTGTCTTGGGCGAGATCGGGCCGACGTGCCAGATCTGCACCGGCGTCTTCTTGCCGCACTGCCACGACCAGGTGTTCTTGATCCGGAAGGTCGACTTCAAGACCTGGGAGCCGCCGATCTCATCGGTGTCCAGCTGGAAGAACGAGCGGGACAGGCCCTTGGTGTCGTCCTCATAGCCGACTCGGACGACCTCCTTGGTGTTCCAGAAGGAGGTGTTCGGATAACTCCGGTAAACCCGCGTCCAGTTCTGCTGCTTGCCCCAGGTCCACGACGGGTCGATGAAGACGGGGTACTGAGTGTCGGCGCCCGTCAGGAGCTGCTGGTCGGGCTTGATCTCCAGACTGTCGCCCGTGACGGTCGTGGGCATGAGGGCGTCCTGGGCGCCAGGCGCCGGCTCGAACGCGTCATCCGCAGCGCCCTCATCGGCCGCGCTGGCACTGAAGGCTGTACGAGCGGCAGGGGTGGTGCCAGAGGACACCGTCGTAGAGTCCCACATCATGGGCGACGGACTGGTGAAGACGACCTGGTCGGCCGGGTTGACCGCCGTCACACTGCCGGTGTCCGGGTCGGTGGCAACATCGAGGCCGACGGTGTCCAGCTTGAAACGAAGGGCGGCCAGCTCGGGATTCTGAGCGGCCTGCGCGGTCTTGACGACCAGCAGCTGCGAGAAACCCTCGACGTCCGCCTTGAGCTGGAGATCGACCCCAGGCAGCACCTCGGCGTAGGTCGCGACGTTCTCGGCGAGAACCGGCCTGGGCAGTGGCTTCGGCCACGTCAGGGACAGCGTGCGACCATCCTTGACGCCGGTCAGCAGCGGCCCGTCGCCGCCCCCCGAGAAGCTCACCGTGATGGCGGTCGCCTTCGAGGCGACCTGACCGTCCGCGGTGAACTCCAGTGTGGGATCGGTCGGGATCCAGGCGTTGTTGCGCAGCATCCGCACGGACGTCCCGTGCTGCTTGACGATCCACTTGCCGTCGGGCTGGGCCCAGGTGTCGGTCGTCTCGGTACGGGCGGACTCGAGCTCGAAGGGCTGTCCGGTGGTGGCAGCCTGTTCCAGGGCGTAGTCCTCTTCGCTGACCCTTCCGGTGGTCACCGGATCAACCCAGCTGGCCGGCTGGAGAGCGTTATCCGCCGCGCCCCCCGGGAGCGCAGCAGTCAAGGGCACAGGTAGAGCCCCGGCCAGAACCCCCCGCGTGAGGTGGCTTACCCACCCCTGTCTGAAAAGCAATCGATTTGGCGCGAACATGCCCCGCCCCTCCCCCAACTTGTTGCTTCGAAATCGGCGCCGACTCTACAGGCGGGGAGTGACAAGTGCCTGATCAATTCTTCGGGGAGGCGCGGTGGGCATGGTGTGTTTGAGGTGTAAAGGCGGGCTTATGTGACACCTCGCGGCGCGCCCGGACGGCACGCCCCTATCCCCGTCGACCTGGGACTCTATGGGACAGCTGCGAGACATTGGGTGGTTTGAGGCCTTTGTGGACAAGTGTATTCAATGTCGAAAATTATTCTTGCTGCATTACTTCGCGACCTCCCTGTTAGGGTGCCGTGGGGTTAATGGCATTCAGTAATTGGGGGGTAAGTGAATAGAATCCGCACGCGCGGATGGGCCGTGGCATTGTCCGCGGTGATGGCGGTGGGGCTGCTGCCGTCGACATCCGTCGCGCTTACGGAAGGGCCCGGTCTCAGCACCTCGCTGCCGGGCCTGAAGCAGCCGAAGCCGGTGCCCGTCGTGCCCCTGGGCGCCGGCGACGACGTCAAGCGGCCGAACGACGCGGCGGCCAAGGCGGCTGCGCGTGCCGTGTGGCCGGCCGCCGGGGCACAGACCGTGCCGGTCGAGGGGGCGGGGGCACTGCTCCCCAAGTCCGCGGCGGTCGGCACCCCGCTGCCGGTGACGGTGACGGCCGTCGCGGAGAAGGCTTCGAAGGCCGCCCCGCTGACCCGGGCCAGGATCTCGGTCGAGCCGCGGGCGAAAGCCCAGAAGGCCGGAGTTGACGGACTTCTGCTGTCCGTCGGCAGGGCCGACGGGGTGGCGGCCGGCGGGCGGGCCCGCGTCACGGTCGACTACGCGGCCTTCAAGGACGCCTACGGCGGTGACTGGGGGGCCCGGCTCAAGCTGGTGCAGCTGCCGGCCTGTGCGCTGACCACGCCGGACAAGGCCGCCTGCCGGGTGGCGAAGCCGCTGGCGACTACGAACGATACGAAGAACCAGAAGCTCAGCGCGGTCGCTCCCGTGCCTGCCGCGAAGGGCACAACGGCCCTCGCGCCGACGGCGATGACCGTCCTGGCCGCGACCGCCGGTGCCAGCGGACCCACCGGCACCTTCAAGGCAACCTCCCTCGAGGCCTCGGGCGCCTGGAGCGCCGGCGGCGCCACCGGCGCGTTCACCTGGAGCTATCCGGTGGGCACGCCCGCGGTACCGGGCGGCCTCAAGCCCGACGTGACCCTCGGCTACAACTCGCAGGCCGTAGACGGCCGTACGGCAGCGAGCAACAACCAGGCGGGCTGGATCGGCGACGGCTGGTCGTACGAGCCGG
Organism: Streptomyces showdoensis; assembly: GCF_039535475.1. Taxonomy (NCBI): domain Bacteria; kingdom Bacillati; phylum Actinomycetota; class Actinomycetes; order Kitasatosporales; family Streptomycetaceae; genus Streptomyces; species Streptomyces showdoensis. Next base: position 3,125,547 of record NZ_BAAAXG010000026.1, read on the forward strand.
GTTACATCGAGCGTCGCTACAAGTCCTGCGAGGACGACAAGACCGGCGGGACGAACACCGCCAAGGTCGGCGACCCGTGCTGGTACACCGACAACGCCACCCTCTCGCTCGGCGGCAAGACGACGGAGCTCGTCTACGACGCCACCAAGGGCTGGCACCCGGTCTCCGACGGCGGAGAGAAGATCGAGAAGCTGACCGGAGCCAGCAACGGCGACCTGGGTGCCGCGGGTGCCAAGGGCGAGGGCGGCACCGGTGAGTACTGGAAGATCACCACGCTCGACGGCACCCAGTACTACTTCGGCCGCAACCGGCTGCCCGGCTGGGCGACCGGCAACCCGGAGACCAACTCCACCCTGAACGCGCCCGTCTTCGGCAACCACGCGGGCGAGCCCTGCTACAACGCCTCCTTCGCCGCCGCCTGGTGCCAGCAGGCCTGGCGCTGGAACCTCGACTACGTCGTGGACCCGCGCGGCAACGCCATGGCGTACTTCTGGAAGAAGGAGAAGAACAACTACGGCCGTAACACCAACCCGACGACCGGGGCGTCGACGAAGACGTCCTACGACCGGGGCGGCTACCTGGACCGCGTCGAGTACGGCCTGCGGGACGGATCGCCGTACGCTGCCAAGGCCATGGGGAGGGTGACCTTCACCTCCGGTGACCGCTGCGAGGCCGCCAGCTGCACCTTCGACGCGGCGAACTCCGCCAGGTGGCCGGACACACCGTTCGACCTGTACTGCGCGGACTCGGCCACGGAGTGCAAGTCGCAGATCTCGCCCAGCTTCTGGTCGAACGTACGCCTGAAGACGATCGCCACCCAGGTCCTGTCCGGTGGGGCGTACAAGGACGTCGACAGCTGGGAGCTGACCCAGACCTTCCCGCCGTCGGGCGACGGCATCTCCAAGCCCATGTGGCTGGCCGGCCTCTGGCGCAAGGCCAAGGACGGCGCCGCTACCGCGGACGTGCCCCCGATCACCTTCGCTGGTGAGCAGAAGCCCAACCGAGTCGACAACCTGGGCGACGGGCTGGCCCCGTTCATCCGGCTCCGCATGTCGAAGATCACCACGGAGACCGGCGGAACGACCGGCATCTGGTACCACGCCCCGGACTGCACGAACACCACGCTGCCGCCGCTGGACGCGACGAACGGTACGCGCTGCTTCCCCGTCAAGTGGGAGGCCGAGGGATCCACACCGAAGCAGGACTGGTTCAACTCCTATGTCGTCAGCCGTGTGGTGGAGGGCGACAACGTCTCGGCCACCCCGGATGTGACCACCGAGTACAGCTACGTCGGCGGCGCCGAGTGGGCCAAGAACGAGGACGAGTTCACCAAGGCGGAGTACCGGGAGTACTCGGAGCCGCGCGGCTACTACCTGGTCCAGACCCGCAAGGGTGCCGGCCTCGACCCCCGCACGCTGAGCGAGACCCGCTACTTCCGCGGGATCGCAGGAGCGGCGGTGAAGAACACCGCCGGCGTCTCCGTGACCGACCGGAAGCCGTTCGCCGGAATGCCGCGGGAGCGGGTCACGTACAACGGTGACGGCGGCGCGTTCGTCGGCTCCACCTCGTACACCCCCTGGATCTCGCCGAGTGCCACGGCGGCCCGTACCCGTCCGGGGCTTCCCGACCTCGAGGCGTTCATGACGGGCACCGAAGGCGAAGAGACGCGCACCGCCGTCACCGGCGGCGAGCGGACGACCCGCACGGTGCACGGCTTCGACGAGTACGGGCTGGTCAAGACCATCACCGACCTCGGCGACACTGCGCGGGCCGGCGACGAGAAGTGCACCGAGCTCACCTACGCCCGTACGGGTTCCTCGGCCATCCTGGACAAGGTCGCGCGGGCCGAGACCTACGCCGTGGCCTGCGCGATGCCGGTCTCCAAGCCCGACGACATCGTCGACGACGTCCGTACGTACTACGACGGCAAGGCCCTGGGCGAGGCCCCGACCAAGGGTCTGGTGACCAAGGTCGACCGCATCAACGGCAAGGGTGACGGCTACGACGTCACGTCCTCCGTGCCCAGCACCTGCGGGGCAGACGGCAAGCAGCTCTGCTTCGACGTGTACGGCCGCCAGCTCGCCGCCGCCGACGCGTACGGCGCCGTGACCCGTACGGACTTCACTCCGCCCACGGGCGAGGTGCCGACCGGTACGGCCGTGACCAACCCGCTCCTGCACAAGGTCACGACCGTCCTCGACCCCCGGCGCGGCCAGCCGACCAAGATCACCGATGCCAACGGCAAGGTGAAGTCGATGGCCTACGACCCACTCGGCCGCATCACCAAGGCGTGGCTGCCGACGCGTTCCCAGGCCACCTACCCCACGTCGCCGAACTTCCAGTTCAGCTACCTGGTCCGCACCAACGGGCCGATCGTCACGACCACCCAGTCGCTGAGCCAGGACAACAAGTACAAGACCGGCTACAGCTTCCAGGACGGTCTGCTGCGCACCCTCCAGACGCAGCAGGACTCCCCGGACCGCGCCGGACGGCTCATCACCGAGCAGTTCTACAACTCGCGCGGCGAGGCCGTCGCCGATTCCGGCAGCTACTACGCGACCGGGATCCCGGAGCCCAACCTGGTCACCGGCCAGCAGACCATGTACCCGTCCTCGACCGAGACGCTGTACGACGGCGCCGGACGCGTCACCGCGGTGATCGCCAAGCGGTACACGGTCGAGACCAAGCGCACGACGACGACGTACACGGGGGACACGACCACCGTCGTCCCGCCGGCCGGCGGCACGGCGACCACCACCGTGGTGGACGCGCTGGGGCGAACCACGGAGGTGAAGGAGTACACGAACGCCGCGCGGACGGCGTCGCAGTCCCTGTCCTATGCGTACGACAAGCGCGGTCGGATCGAGAAGGTCACGGACGCGAGCGGGGCGGAGTGGTCGTACGGTTACGATGTCCGTGGTCGGCAGACCGACATCAAGGACCCCGACAAGGGCAACGCGCACACGGACTTCGACGTGGGCGACCGGGCGACCGACGTCACCGACGCGCGTGACATCAAGCTGCACACGGACTATGACGCTCTGGGCCGTCCCACGACTCTGAAGAAGGGGGCGAAGCCCCTCGCTGAGTGGACGTACGACGCGACGGGCTCGAAGGGCCTGCCCGCGAAGGCGACACGGTACGACGAGGACGGCAACGCCTGGGTCACCGAGACCAGCAGCTACAACGGCCTCGACCAGCCCGGTCTGACGAAGTTCACGGTTCCCGCGACGGAGACGGGGCTGGCGGGCACGTACGAGTGGTTCACGACGTACAACCCGAACACCGGCCAGGTGACGGACGTCGAGCAGCCGGCGATGGCCGATCTGCCGTACGAGATGGTCAGCACCGGCTACACGTCGGTGACGGGTCTGCTCGACACGGTCAACTCCGATGACCACGCGCTGATCTCGAAGGTCACGTACGACCACTACGGGCACCCGACCCGGACCGAGTACAGCGAGTTCGGCCGCCATGTGTGGACGAGCAACGAGTACGACGAGCACACGGGCAACCTGACCCGTTCGTACACCGACCGGGACACGGCGCCCCAGCGCATCGAGGACACCGCCTACACCTACGACCCGGCCGGCAACATCACCAAGGTCGCCGCGGCCTACGGCCAGGACGCGGCGCGTACCACCGACACCCAGTGCTTCCAGACCGACGCCCTGCGCCGGATCACGGAGGCGTGGACCAACACGGGCACGGACTGCGCGGCGGCTCCGTCGGACGCGGTGGTCGGCGGCCAGGACGCGTACTGGACCAGCTACACGTACGACGCGGTCGGCAACCGCAAGACGGAGGTCCAGCACAAGACGCCGACCGGTCCGACGGAGGACACGACCCGCACCTACGCGGATCCGGCCAAGGGCAAGCACGATCTGCCCTCGGTGACGCAGACGGGCGGGACCGCGCGTACGGACGCCTACACGTACGACAAGGCCGGCAACACCGCGACCCGGAAGATCGGGGACGCGGACCTGGAGACCTTCGACTGGGACGACGAGGGGCACCTCAAGTCCACGACGAAGGTCACCGACACGACCGAGTACCTCTACGACACGGCCGGGGCGCGCCTGCTCCGCCGCGACTCGACCGGTACGACGCTGTACCTGCCTGGCGGCAACGAGCTGCACAAGGACAAGAACGACAAGGTCACGGGCACCCGCTACTACGGTGACTACGCCGTGCTGAAGGGCGGCAAGCTCACCTTCGTGCTGGCCGACCAGAACGGCACCAGCACCACCCAGATCGCCCACGACGCACCGCAGGTGGTCACCCGCCGCAAGACCACCATCTTCGGCGGCCCGCGGGGCACCCAGCCCACCGACTGGCTCGGCGACAAGGGCTTCGTCGGCGGCACGAACGACGCGGACACGAGCCTCGTCCACATCGGCGCCCGCGAGTACGACCCGGTCACGGGCCGCTTCATCAGCGTCGACCCCCTCCTCGAACTCGAGAAGCTCCAGACCCTGTCGGGCTACAGCTACGCGGCCAACAACCCGGTCGCCTTCTCCGACCCGACTGGCCTCGGGCTGGACGACGGGACGGGGCACACGGAGCGGGAGGACGGAAAGTCGGGGCAGGGGGACGGCAGGCCACGCCACAGCGTGGGCGGCGAGCCCACGGTGAACGACGCTGCCGCCAACACCAATCCGGTGAACCAGACCGAGGACTTCATCAGCACAACCGCCAGGAAGCACCTCGGAACGAAGCGATACGCCGAGTGGAGGCAGATCTACAAGCGGAACATCACCCACTTCACGGGGTGGGACCCGAGCGAGCAGGACCTGATGGCCGCGGCTGCCAATTCCTGCTGGGGTCGTGGCTCCTACTCGTGTCCGCCTGTGTTGCAGGAGATCTTCCGAGAAGTCGAGATCCAGCGCCTGATAGCTGTGGCCCAGGAGACCGGCGCGTTCGAGGGCGGCTCGCGCATCCCCGGCTCTCCGAGCGGTCGCTCGGGCGGCAAGATCTCCAAGGGCGCCGGGTGCGGAAGGTGTTTCCTCGCGGGCACAGATGTCCAGATGGCCGACGGTTCCACCAAGGACATCGAAAAGATCGTCGTCGGCGACGAGGTGCTGGCGACCGATCCGTACTCGGGGGAAACAGGTGCGCGCAAGGTAACGCGGCTCATCGTCACTGATGGCGACAAGCTATTCAATGATCTGACCATAGCGACGCCTACGGGCCCAGAACATGTCACGGCCACATACGAGCACCCGTTCTGGTCGGTGTCGGAGAGGCGGTGGGTTAAGGCCGAACACCTGGCGCCTGGGATGACGCTGCGGACGGACGCCGGTGCCGAAGTCGCCATCACGGCGAACCGGCCCTTCACGCGCCGTACGCGTACTTACAACCTCACGGTTGATGGGCTGCATACGTACTATGTGCTGGCGGGGGCGACGCCAGTGCTGGTGCACAATGCCGGGGGCAATGGGCCCGAAGTTCCGGGTATCATCCAGCAGCGCATTGCAGAAATCCTGGCCGGGCAAGCGCAGCCAAGGCTGAATGGTGATCGTACGGGCCCTGACAGGTTTGAGGTAAGAACGGGCCGCAACAACCCAACCCCTGGCGCGCACGCGCGAAAGTGGGGCCCTTCATCTCCGGGTGCCAATGATGCGGCATTGATCTACGACATGGGTGACGGCGAGAATAGATATCGGATTCTCGTGAACCGCCACGGTGACGTCGGCTGGGTGGACAATCACAACTACCGAAACATCAGAGTTTACACTCCGGGATGCTAATCTCGTGAGAGATTCACCTGGCTTCGCCGGATGAATTGATCGTTGTGTTCTGTGTGAGGTCGGCCGGATTATTCTGTCCGACCTCACGCGCACGTCAGGCGCCCATCACTGTTTGGAGTATTGGATGGAGCGGATTACCGAGGGTCAGATTGCACGTCTGGTCTCGTTCGTATATGCAAGAATCTCGGATGCCGATGCGCTGCAAGAAGAGGCGCGTCGCACTGTGGCCGCCCTGCGTCTGGTTGCCGACAAACAGGTTGCTGCCGTTCGCTATTTTCGGGCCTCTCCCTCTAGCGGCGCTGCAGTAGCTGAGCACGCAAATGCCTCGTGGAATCTTCTCGTCTCTATCGCACGCGTTTGGCGAGACCACTCCGAGTTTCCGATCGACGCCGCGATGGAGACGTTCGAGTTCGACGCTGAGAGCCCTCTGATGCCGACAAAGTAAGTCTCGATTCGTCGGGTTACTCACGCATTCCCATCCCGCAACTCTCGCGCTGGACAGCCAGCAAAATTGAAGCCCCGTCAGGTACGTCCTGGCGGGGCTTTTGCGGTGGGTGACGGCAGTAGTTGACGGCAACGTCAGTGGACGGTAGTTCCGCACAGCGGCAGGTTGTCGCGGGTCGACTCGTCCCTGACTGCACCGTCAAGGGCGGTGCTGAGGGTGTCGATGGCGTCGCGCTGGAGGCGGAGCCGGACGTGGGCGTAGACGGTGGCGGTGACGCCGATGTGGGCGTGGCCGAGGAGTTCCTTGATCACGACGAGTTCGACGCCTTCTTCGTCTGCCAGCTCAGCCCACGCGATCAGTTCCTCAAGCGCTACAACGAGGGGCTGGAGGAGATGGCGGCTCAGCGCCGGGCGGACGAGGAAGCGGTGTGGCTCAGTGGAAAGAGCGACGATGAGGTAACTGCGGAACTTGCCGCCGCCGAGGAACGGTTCGCCAAGGCCGGCACCGAGTTCGAAGCAGCCACCGCCCACCGTGACGCGATGCGCGCCGTCATGGAGCAACGCAAGCGCCTCAGCGGCAACTACAGCCCCGAAGAGACCGTAGCCAAGGCCCAGCGCCTACACGACCGGCTGAACGAAGGCAGACGTCGACGCTGAACCGGCCGCACCTGGCGGAGGCGCAGCACGCGACGCAGCACGCGGTGAGCTGTTCAGAGTTTCTTTACTTGATCAAGGCGGCCCGCTGACGCGGCCCGCGCGCGCTCCGGCCCTGCGGGGCCGCCGCCCGCTCCTGTCTCCGCCCCGCTTGGCGACGACCCCGCCGGTCCGGGCGCGCAACAACCCGCAGCAGCAGACTGTTCTGGGGCTCTGCCCCAGACCCCGGCCCTCCCTCCGAGGGGCAGGGGGCGATGTTGCGGGTCAGTTCGTCTTCGCGGACAGCGTGTTCGAGGGCGGACTTGAGGACCGAGTGCACGTACATCACCGTCGAAGGGGACAACTGCTTCTGGCAGCACTCGCCGATGGCGCAGCACCGATTTCGTTCGGTGTCCAGGCCCTGGGTGCAGCACTGGCAGGTGGTGCGGAGCCGGTCGAGGAAGGTGCGTACGTCCTTGGCGGTGAGGCGGGCGATCTTCTTGGTGCCGAGGCCGGGGATGAGGTGGAGGCGGACGCAGGCGGCGTAGCGGGTGTGGGTGTTCTCGCGGAGCCGGTGGACGGCGACGCTGCCGAGCCAGTAGGTCAGATAGTCGCCGACGGTGCTGTCGGCGGTGGCGACAGGGAGACCGCGGTTGCTGTTGGCGATCTTCTCGGCGAGTTTGTCGGCGGCTTCACTCCGCGTGCTGCAGTAGACGCGGACGCGTTTGCGGGTGCTGCCTGGGGCGAGGGTGTATCCGACGGGTTCCCAACGGCTGTCTTTGCGTTGGAGACGGTTCCGCCCCCGGTTGGCGCGGATGCGGTGGACTCGGCAGCCAGCTCCCTGCGGCTTTGTGCGCCCCTGGACGGTGGTTGACGCCCTCGGAATGGGTAGTCGCCAGGCTGGTGTGGGTGGTCCTGCGGATCCCGACGGCCAATGATGCCGGGCAGAAAGGGTTCGCGAAACGGCGGCCCCGACGGGTGCGTGTCTGTCGGGGCCGCCCTCGTGATGCTTAGCTGGGAGGCGCCACGGAGGTTTGCTGTGATGGCCCCTGCCGAGCAGTGAGACGGGGACGATCAGTACGTCAGGATCCCAGGGTCCGAGACGCCCGTCGCGCCCGTTTCCACGTGGCCCGCCAGGCGGCGGAGGAAGTCCGTGTTCGACGAGGACGTGATCGTCACGTCGTACCAGCGGGCGGAGGCGGTCAGGTCCAGGGTGCGGGTGACCGTCGAGTTCTTCGGGACCGTCACGGTCTGCGGGGCGCCCGCGTAGGCGGAGGTGATCGTGAGGGTCGCGTCCGTGGCCGTCGGGTTCGTGAAGGTCAGGTCCAGGTTGCCCGTCGTCGGGTTGTGGCGGGCCGTGATCTCCGGGGTCGCCGTCTTGCCGGGGGAGCGGAAGCGGCGGAGGAAGCCGTTGGGGCCGTGGACCGTGAGGTCCGTGAGGGTCTTGCTGTACTTGGTGTTCCAGGTGTCCGCGATGGACTTGTTGGCTTCCGCCGTGTACGTCCACGGGGCGTCCGTGCGGTTCGCCGAGGTCACGTAGAACTGGGCGCCCGCCGACGGGCCGCCGCTGAAGGTCAGGCGGTAGGTGCCGGCCGAGACGTCCGCCGCGCCGTCCACGTACGGGGCGTACTTCAGGGGGCGGGTGGGCTTGCTGCCCGGTTCCTGGCGGGGCATCGTGCCTACGGCCGGGGCGGTGGCCAGGAAGTCGGAGTGGCGGTTCTTGTCCGGGGGGTAGTAGCCCGCGGTGGGCGGGAGCGTGGGCTGCCGGGTCTGGGTGCGCGTGAAGTCGAAGGCCGAGGTCAGGTCGCCGCAGACCGCGCGGCGCCAGGGCGAGATGTTGGGCTCGCGGACGCCGAAGCGGGACTCCATGAAGCGGATGACCGAGGTGTGGTCGAAGGTCTCGGAGCAGGTGTAGCCGCCGGTGGACCACGGGGAGACGACGATCATCGGGACGCGCGGGCCCAGGCCGTAGGGGCCGGCCGCGTAGCCCGTCTTGCCGCCGAAGTAGTCGAGGGCGGTGGGGGTCGTCGAGAGGCCCTGCGCGGCCGAGCCCGGGGCGTACGGCGGGACCACGTGGTCGAAGAAGCCGTCGTTCTCGTCGTACGTGATGAACAGGGCCGTCTTCGCCCACACGTCCGGGTTCGAGGTCAGCGCGTCCAGGACCTGCGAGATGTACCAGGCGCCGTAGTTCGAGGGCCAGTTGGCGTGCTCCGAGAAGGCCTCGGGGGCGGCGATCCAGGAGATCTGCGGGAGGCTCCCGGACTGGACGTCGGCCCGGAGCCTGTCGAAGTAGCCCTCGCCCGCCTTCGCGTTCGTGCCGGTGCGGGCCTTGTCGTAGAGCGGGTTGCCCGGCTGCGCGTTGCGGTAGGTGTTGAAGTAGAGGAGCGAGTTGTCGCCGTAGTTGCCGCGGAAGGCGTCGTTGATCCAGCCCCACGAGCCGGCCGCGTTCAGGCCGTCGCCGATGTCCTGGTAGATCTTCCAGGAGACCCCGGCCGCCTGCAGGCGCTCCGGGTAGGTGGTCCAGCCGTAGCCCGCCTCGGCGTTGTTGAGGACCGGGCCGCCGCCCGTGCCGTCGTTGCCGACGTAACCCGTCCACATGTAGTAGCGGTTGGGGTCGGTCGCGCCGATGAACGAACAGTGGTACGCGTCGCAGATGGTGAAGGCGTCGGCGAGCGCGTAGTGGAACGGGATGTCCTCACGGGTGAGGTGCGCCATCGTGGCCTTGGTCTTGGCCGGGATCCAGTTGTCGTACTTGCCCTTGTTGAAGGCGCTCTGGCCGCCCTGCCAGTCGTGGTTCAGGCCCTGGAGGTACTCCATCCCCAGCTTGTCGCTGGTCGGCCGGAAGGGCAGGGTCACCTTGCTGCCGTCCGACTGGTTCCAGACGGACTTGCCGCTGGGCAGCGTGACGGGGCGCGGGTCACCGAAGCCCCGAACGCCCTTCATCGCACCGAAATAGTGGTCGAAGGAACGATTCTCCTGCATCAGGACGACGATGTGCTCGATGTCCTGGATCGTGCCGGTCGATCCCTGCGCCGGTATGGAGGCGGCGCGGGCGATGCTGTCGGACAGCATGGTGAACGCGGCGGTGCCGCCCGCGAGTTGCAGGAAGCGGCGGCGGTTGAGGTCAGCCATGGGGGAGTTGTCCTCCGAGGGTGGGGATGGACGGGGTGGGGACGCGCCGGCCGACGGGCACCGGCGCGGGGCGCCCCAAGGAGAGCGCCCCCGAACCACCGCCCGGCGGCCGTCCCATGACTGCCCGCCGTACGGCAGGCGAATCCCCCGTGTCTCCACATGAACGACCACATGCGAACGCCCTCCATGCGCGAAAAGCGCACAGAGGGCGTTCACTTGCGAACAGGGGGTGGAGGGCGGTCCTACTCGACGACGAGCTCGACCTTGATGTTGCCCCGCGTCGCCTTCGAGTACGGGCAGAAGGCGTGGGTCTTCTCCAGGAGGGCCGTGCCGGCCTCGCCCTGCAGGTGGTCCGGGAACTCCGCGCGCATCACGACGGCCAGGCCGAAGCCGCCGTCGGACGGGTCCTTGCCGATGGAGACCTCGGCGGTGATCGAGGCGTCCGCGATGTCGATCTTCTCCTGGCGGGCCACCACGCCCATCGCGCTCGCGAAGCAGGCCGCGTAGCCGGCGGCGAAGAGCTGCTCCGGGTTGGTGCCCTGGCCGTTGCCGCCGAGGGCCGCCGGGTGGGCGAGGGGGAGGTCCAGGTGGCCGTCGGAGCTGACGGCGCGGCCCTCGCGGCCGTTGGCGGTGGCGACTGCGGTGTAGATCGCGTCCATGGGTGTTCCCGTCCGTTCTGTCCAGGGTCTGCGGCGTGCTGCCCTCATATTTGTAGCGCGCTATTCAGTTGTGCACAACTTAATCGCGTGTGATGCGGGTCTCCCGTACCCTGGGTCCCATGGACGGACGCACCACCGACGCACCCGCCGACGAGGACTTCCTCCGGCTCGACAACCAGATCTGCTTCTCCCTGCACGCCGCCACCCGCGCCTTCAACGGCGTCTACCGCGGCGCGCTCAAGGAGCTCGGGCTCACCTACCCCCAGTACCTGGTGATGCTCGTCCTCTGGGAGCACGGCGAGCTGCCCGTCAAGGGCATCGGCGAGCGGCTCCGGCTCGACTCCGGGACCCTGTCCCCGCTGCTCAAGCGGCTGGAGGCGGCCGGATACGTCGAGCGGCGCCGCAGCGCCGAGGACGAGCGGTCCGTCACCGTCCGCGTCACCGGCGACGGCGCCGCCCTGCGCGAGCGGGCCCTCGGCGTGCCGCGCCGCATCGCCGCCGCCACCGGGCTCGAACTGGAGGAGATCGTCGGACTCCGCGACCGCCTCAACGCCCTGGCCGTCCGGCTCGACAGCGTCGACCCGGACGACCTCACCGCCTGCCTGTGAGCCGGGCCGCCGGCGGGTGAGCGGGGTCGCCCGCCGGTGAGCCGGTGACTCGCCCCTGTCGGACGGTGGTCCCGCCGGTGACCCGCGCGTACCGCGGGCGCTAGCCGACCCTGGCCGCCTCCTTCGGCGTGCCCAGCGTCGCGTCGAGCGCCGCCTCCGCCTCCGTCAGCAGCTCCGCCACCCGGGCCGGCCGCGCCTCCGGGGCCAGGCCGGACAGCTCCGTGCCGTACAGGGTGCTCACCGTGGAGTCCTCGATCCCGCAGTACGCGGAGATCCCGTGCCGGAGGGTGCGGTCGAGGATGTCCGTCATGCCGAGTTCCCCGATCTCCGCGGCCGTCGCCCCCATCAGCGGCAGCCACACCATCCGCTTGGCCGCCAGCCGCGGACGGCTGCGGCCGTAGGCGAAGCCGTAGTTCCACACGCGGTCGATCCAGCCCTTCAGCATGGCCGGCGGGCCGAACCACCACACGGGGAACACCACCAGGACGTCGTCGGCCGCCAGGATGCGGTCCATGTGCGCGTGGACCTCCGGCGAGTACGTCTTCTCCCGGTCGGTCCAGTCCGGCTCGTCCTGCGGCCGGAGTGCCGGGTCGAAGCCCTCGGCGTACAGGTCCATCACGTCGACGGTGCCGCCGGCGCCCTCCAGCCGGGCGCGCAGCCGGGCGGCGACCTGCGCCGTGAGCGAGTCCGGGCGGGGATGGGTGAGGACGAGGAGGGTGTGGCGGGGGGAGGCGGGAGAGGCGAGGGTGGTCATGGGGGCGGGTCCTTCCGGAGTGGGTGCCGTGAGGCGGTGCGTGCTGCGTCGTTCTTCGGCGACTCTCCTCGCCGGGTGTTCGGGTCCTGCTCGGGTTCTGTTCGGGCCGGTCCGCGTCCTGATCAGGGGCCCTGGGCGCCGGGTTACGGTGGCCGCATGCGATTCGGGGTGCTGGGGGAGACGGCCGTACGGACGGCGGACGGGCGGCCGGTCCGGGTCCCGGAGCTCAAGGTGCGCGCCCTGCTCGCCGTCCTGCTCGCCGAGGCCGGCCGGCCGGTCGCCGTGCACCGGCTGGTCGACGCCCTGTGGGGCGAGGAGCCGCCCGGCAACCCGCCGCGCGCCCTCCAGGCCAAGGTCTCCCAGCTGCGGCGCGCCCTGGAGGAGGCCGAGCCCGGCGGGCGGGAGCTCGTCGTCACCCGCGCCCCCGGCTACGCGCTCCTCGTCCCCGAAGGGGCCCTGGACGCGGAGCGGTTCGCCGGGCTCTCCGGCGCCGCCCGGGTCGCGGAGGATCCGCGTCGGCGGATCGAACTCCTCTCCGAGGCGCTGGAGTTGTGGCGCGGACCGGCCTTCGCCGACCTCGCCGACGGGGTCGCGGAGCCGTTCGTGCGGGCCACCGCCGAGCGCCTTGAGGAGGAGCGGCTCGTCGTGCGGGAGACGCTCGCCGAGGCGCGCCTGGAGGTGGGCGAACACCACGCCCTGGCGGGGGAGTTGGGTGAGCTCGTCGCCCGCCACCCGCTGCGCGAGCGGCTGCGGGCCGTGCAGCTGAAGGCCCTGTACCGCGCGGGGCGCCAGAGCGAGGCGCTGGCCGGTTACGAGGAGCTGCGCGCCCTCCTCGCCGAGGACCTGGGGCTCGACCCCAGCCCCGAACTCGCCGCCCTGCACGCCGCGATGCTCCGCCAGGACCCCGCGCTGTCGGCCGCGGCGGAACGGGCCGCACCCGGCCCCGCGCGCGGCAACCTCCCCGTACCGCTCACCGGGATCGTCGGGCGGGACGCGGCCGTCGCCGAGGTGCGGGAGCTGCTGCGGGAGCGCCGGCTCGTCACGCTCACCGGGCCCGGCGGCGTCGGGAAGACCCGGCTGGCCCTGGAGGCGGCCGGCGGGCTCGGCGCGGAGTACGCCGACGGGGTCTGGCTCGTCGAGTTCGCGGGGGCGGGCGGGGAGCTGGCCGAGGTCGTGGCCGCCGCGCTCGAACTGCGCGACGACGGGGTCCGCGGGGCCGGGCCCGAGGGGCGGCGCCCGCCCGGCGCGGGGGAGCGGCTCGCCCAGGTACTGCGCGGCCGGCGGACGCTGCTCGTCCTCGACAACTGCGAGCACGTCGTCGACGAGGCCGCAGCCCTCGTCGAACTGCTGCTGCGCACCGCGCCCGGCCTCACCGTGCTCGCCACCGGCCAGGAGCCCCTGGCGCTGGCGGGCGAGACGCTCTGGGCGGTCGAGCCGCTCGACGCGGAGGGCGCGGTCGAGTTGTTCGCCGCCCGGGCCGCCGCCTCCGCGCCCGGCTTCGTCCTCGACGACGCCTCCCGGGAGGCGGTCCGGGGCATCTGCCGCCGCCTCGACGGCATCCCGCTCGCCCTGGAACTGGCCGCGACCCGGGTCAGGGCCCTCGGGGTGAACGGGCTCCTGGAACGGCTCGACGACCGGTTCCGGCTGCTCGACGCGGGGCAGCGGGGCGCGCCCGCCCGGCAGCAGACCCTGCGCGCGGTCATCGACTGGAGCTGGGACCTGCTGAGCGGACCGGAGCGGGTCGTGCTGCGCCGGCTCGCCGTCCACGCGGAGGGCTGCACCCTGCCGGCCGCCGAAGAGGTCTGCGCGGGCGGGGGCGTGGCCGCCGGGGAGGTGCTCGGGCTGCTGGTGAGGCTGGTGGACCGTTCGCTGGTGGTGGCCGTCGACGGCGAGGGCGGGCCGCGCTACCGGCTGCTTGAGTCGGTCGCCGCGTACTGCCTGGAGCGGCTGGCGGACGCGGGCGAGCGGGACGCCGTGCGGGCCCGCCACCTCGCGTACTACACCCGCCTCGCCGAGGCCGCCCGCCCCGCCCTCCACGGTCCGGACCAGCGCGCCTGGCTCGGCCGCCTCGACGCGGAGACGCCGAACCTGCGGGCGGCCCTGGAGCGGGCGCTGGAGCGGGCGCCGGCGGAGGGGGCCGATGCGGCGGCCGCCGGGGCCGCGCTGCGCATCGTCGACGGTCTCGCCTGGTACTGGATCATGCGCGGGCGGCTCGGCGAGGCCCTGCGTTCGGCGACCGCCGCGCTGCGGTCGGCCGGGGAACCACAGGCCGCCCCTCCTCCTTCCGCGTACCCCGACCTCCCGGACCTCCCCGCCTTCCCCGGCCTCCCCGCCCTCCCGGACCTCCCTGCAGTCCCCGACCTCCCCGCCTTCCCCGCCTTCCCCGGTCTCCCCGCCCTCCGTGCCCGCGTGGCCGTCTGGCGCACCGGTCTCGCCATCATGGGCGGCGACGGGGCCGACCGGCAGCGGCGGATCGCCGAGGTGCTCGCCGGGTTCGACGCGGTGGGCGATCCGGCCGGCCGGCCGTGGGCCCGCTGGTTCCTCGCGCACGCGCTCTGCGGCACCGGCGGCCGGCCGGAGGGCGGCGGCCTGACCGGCGCGGCGCTCGACGGGTTCCGCGCGGCCGGCGACCGGTGGGGCGAGGCCGCGGCGCTCGCGGACCGCTCCGTGCAGCGGCTGCTCGGCGGCGACGTGACGGGCGCGGAGGCGGACGCCGAGCGGGCGGACGCGCTCTTCGCCGAGGTGGGCGACGCCTGTTCCCGGCTCTGGACGGTGTACCCGCGGGCGGCCGTCGCCGAGATCCGCGGGCGGTACGAGCGGGCCGACGGCCTCAAGCGGGCCGCGCTGGCCGAGGCGGAGGGCCTCGGACTCACCACCGAGCTGCCCGATCTGCTCACCGGGATCGGCCGCACGGCGCTGCTGCGCGGGGACCTGGCGGAGGCGCGGGCCTACCACTCGGCCGCCCGGGAACGGGCCGTCGAGGTCGGCTTCCGCGCGGGCGAGATCAACGCGGTGCTCGGGCTCGGGCTCGGCGCGCGCCGCGAGGGCCGGGCGGAGGAGGCCGAGGGGCATCTGCGGGAGGTCCTCGACTGGCACCGCGAGGTCGGCCTCGACTGCGCCAACGCGCTGGTCCTGGCCGAGCTGGGCTTCGTCGCGCTGGCCCGCGGCGAGACGGCGGAGGCCCTGGCGCTGCAGGAGCGGGGGTACGCGAGGGCGGCCGCCTCCGGTGACCCGCGGGCGGTCGCGCTGGCCCTGGAGGGCCTGGCCTCGGCGCAGGTCCCGGCGGGCCGGGCCCGGTCCGCCGCGCTGCTCCTCGGCGCGGCGGCGGAGCTCCGCCGGGCCACGGGCGCGCCGCTGCCTCCGGCGGAACGCGGCGACGTCGACCGCACGGGGACGGCGGCCCGCGCGGCCCTCGGCGAGGCGGACTTCGGCACGGCCTTCCGGCGCGGCGGCGTGCTGCCCGCCCGCCCCGGTGCCGGGGCGCTCCTGGTCCCGGCACCGTCCGTGTGCGAGGGGGCGGGGGCGGCGTCGGGAGCCGGTGAGGGGTCCGGCTGAGCCCGTGGGCTCCCCTCCCTTCAAGCTTCACATAAATGTAAGGAGCCAATCCCGTCAACGCCCCTATACTCGCCCCATGGTCGACATCACCCTCAGGCGTGCCACGGCGGACGACGCCAAGCGCCTCACCCAACTCGTCCGGAAGTCCGGCGCCTACCGGGGCGACTACGCCGCCATGGTCGACGGGTACGTCGTCGGCGGGCCGTACGTCGAGCACCACCCCGTGTACGTCGCCGTCGACGCCCACGGCAAGGTGCTCGGCTTCTACGCGCTGCTCCTCGACGAGGCGGAGCTCGACCTCGCCTTCGTCGCCGACGAGGCCCAGGGGCGCGGGGTCGGGCGGCTGCTCGTGGAGCACATGCTCGGGGAGGCGCGGGCCGCCGGGCTCGGCTCGGTCCGGGTCGTCGCCCATCCGCCCGCCGAGGACTTCTACCTGCGCACCGGCGCCCGCCGCACCGGCACGATCCCGCCCTCCGGCCGCATCCACTGGGCGCGCCCCGAGCTCCGGTACGACATCACGGCCGACGTCGCGTGAGCGAGGTCCAGGCCCCCGAACGGCCCCGGGTCTTCGCCGATCTCACCCCGCTGCGGACCTCCGTCCACTACCGCCGGCTCTGGCTCGGCAACAGCGTCACCTGGGTCGGCCAGGGCATGACGACCCTGGCCGTCTCGCTCCAGGTCTACGCCATCACCCGCTCGACGTTCTCGGCCGGCCTGGTCGGGCTCTTCGCGCTCATCCCGCTGGTGGTCTTCGGCCTGTACGGCGGCGCCATCGCCGACACCGTCGACCGGCGCAAGCTGGGCCTCGCCTCGGCCGGCGGCTCCGCCGTGCTCTCCGCCGCCCTCGCCGCGGCCGCCTTCGCCGGGTTCCGCAACGTCTGGTTCCTGTACGGGATCGTCGCCCTCCAGGCCGTCTGCGCCGCGCTCAACGCGCCCGCCCGCAGCTCGATGATCCCCCGCCTGCTGCCCCCCGAGCAGCTGCGCGCCGCCAACGCGCTCAACGCGATGACCACGACCTTCGGCACCCTCGTCGGCCCCAGCCTCGGCGGCCTCATCGTCGGACTCGCCGGCTACCAGGCCGCGTACACCATCGACGTCCTCGCCTTCGCCGCCTCCCTCTACGCGATGTGGCGGCTGCCGAAGATGCTGCCGGACCGCACGGGCGCCAAGCGGGCCTCCGTCCTCGACGGGCTGCGCTTCCTCGCCACCCGCCCCAACCTGCGCATGACCTTCTTCTCCGACTTCTGCGCGATGATCCTCGCCCACCCGCGCGCGCTGTTCCCGGCCGTCGCCGTCCTCTGGTTCGGCGGGGACGCCGGCACCACCGGACTCCTGGTCGCCGCACCGGCGTTCGGCGCGCTGCTGGGCGGGGTGCTGTCCGGCTGGCAGGGGCGGATCCGGCACCACGGGCAGGCGATCCTGCTCTCCGTGGCGGCCTGGGGGACCGCCATCGCCGCCTTCGGCCTCACCCGCAACCTCTGGCTCGGGCTGCTGCTGCTCGCCGTCGCCGGGTACGCCGACACCGTCTCGATGATCTTCCGCAACACGATGATGCAGGTCGCCGCCCCCGACGAGATGCGCGGGCGGCTGCAGGGCGTGTTCATCGTGGTCGTCGCGGGCGGCCCGCGGCTCGGCGACTTCCTCGCCGGCTCCGTCGCCGACCTCACCTCCCCGGCCGTGGCCGTCACCGGCGGCGGCCTCGCCTGCGTCCTCGCGATCGGTCTCCTCGCCCTGTACGCGAAGGGCTTCCGGCGGTACGACGCGGAGAACCCCACGGCCTGAGCGGCCCCGGCGGCCGGGTCCGGAGCGGGCGGCCCCGGCGCGGCCAGGCCCTGCCCGGCCCGGCGCGCACGGCTCGCGCGGCCCGGTCCGGCGTGACCGGCCACGCCCGGCACGGCCCCGGCGGCCCGGTCCGGCGCGGACGGTCCCGCCGTCCCGTCCGTCCGGGTCGGCGCGTACAGCCCCCTTGTCCGAACTGGCGGTTGGCCGCCACGGCACATAGCCGCCAGCCGCGGCGAGGGTCAACTCCCGCCCCGCGGACCAGACTCCTCGCGACGCCCGGAACCACCCCTTCCCCCGGGCGCCCGAGGAGTGTGTCGTGATCAGACCTTCCGCAGGAGGAAGGGCAGCCGGCCTGCTCGCCGCAGGGCTCTCCCTGGTGCTGCTCACGGTGGGCCAGACCCCCGCCGGGGCTGCGCAACCCGCCGTGCCGGACACCTTCCGGAGCGCCGCGGCGTCCGCCTCCGCCACCGTCACCCTCGTCACCGGTGACCGCGTCACCCTCACCGAACTCGGCGACGGGCGGCGCACCGTCACCGTCGAGCGGGCCCCGGGCGCCACCGGGGCCGTTCGCAGCGAGACCGTGAACGGCAGGGTCACCGTCATACCCGACGAGGCCCGGCCCTACCTGGAGTCCGGGGTCCTCGACCGGCGCCTCTTCGACGTCACCGGCCTCGTCGAGCAGGGCATCACCGGCGAACTCCCGCTGATCGTCACCCACGGGGGCGGCAGGGGCGCCCGCGCCGCCGCCGTCGCCCCGCGCGGCACCGAGACGGTCCGCGCGCTGCCCAGCATCGGCGGCGCCGCCGTCACCCTCGCCGAACCGGGCGCCTTCTGGCGCGAGTTCACCGCCCCCGCCCGGCGGTCCGCGGGCCCCGTCAAGGTCTGGCTGGACGCCAGGGTGACCGCCGCCATGGCCGACTCCAACGCCCAGATCGGCAGCCCCGAGGCCTGGGCGGCCGGTCTCACCGGCAAGGGCGTCAAGGTCGCCGTCCTCGACACCGGCGTCGACGCCGGACACCCCGACCTCGCCGGACGGGTCGGCGAGACCCGCTCCTTCATCGAGGGCCAGGAGGTCGCCGACCGCAACGGCCACGGCACCCACGTCGCCTCCACCGTCGGCGGCAGCGGCGCGGGCTCCGCCGGCAAGGAACAGGGCGTCGCCCCCGGTGCCGCCCTCGCCGTCGGCAAGGTCCTCAGCGACGAGGGCTCCGGCAGCGAGTCGCAGATCATCGCCGGCATGGAGTGGGCCGCCCGGGACGTCGACGCGAAGATCGTGTCGATGAGCCTCGGCTCGCAGGAGGCCAGCGACGGCACCGACCCCATGGCCCAGGCCGTGAACGCGCTGTCCGCCGAGACCGGCGCGCTCTTCGTCATCGCCGCCGGCAACTCCGGCGCCCCCGGCTCCATCGGCTCGCCCGGCGCCGCCGACTCCGCGCTCACCGTCGGCGCCGTCGACTCCGCCGACGAGGCCGCCTACTTCACCAGCAAGGGCCCCCGCTACGGGGACCAGGGCCTCAAGCCCGACCTCTCCGCCCCCGGCGTCGGCATCCTCGCCGCCCGCTCCCGACTCCTCCCGGGCAGCGGCCTCTACACCTCCATGAGCGGCACGTCGATGGCGACCCCGCACGTCGCCGGCGTCGCCGCCCTGCTCGCCGAGAAGCACCCCGACTGGACCGGCGCCCAGCTCAAGAACGCCCTCATGTCCAGCTCCAAGACGCTCGCCGACTCCGCCTACGACCTCGGCGCCGGCCGCGTCGACGTCGCCGCCGCGATCTCCGCTAACGTCACCGCCACCGGCTCCGCCGACCTGGGCTTCTCCTCCTGGCCCTACGAGGCGAACAAGCCCGTGACGAGGACCGTCACCTACACCAACTCCTCCGACGCGCCCGTCCGCCTCGACCTCGCCGTCGAGGGCATGCCCGACGGCACCGCCGTCCTCGCCGACGCCGCCCTCACCGTCCCGGCCCACGGCACCGCCGCGACCACCGTCACCGGCGACGGCACCAAGGCCCCCGTCGGCACCAGCTCCGGCCGGATCACCGCGCGCACCGGCGGCACCGTCGTGGCCCACACCGCGCTCGGCCTGGTCAAGGAGGAGGAGCGCTACACCCTCACCGTCCACGTCAAGGACCGCGACGGCCGCCCCGCCCCGGCCCACCTCGGCGTGCAGCGGCTGACCGCCGACAGCGACCCCTTCCCGGCCGCCGTCGACGAGTCCGGCACCCTCCGGCTGCGCCTGAAGCCCGGCACGTACACCGTCGACACCTTCCTCGACGTGCGCGGCTCGCACGGGAAGGACTCCCTCGGCCTCGGCTTCCTCACCGAGCCCGAGATCGCCCTCGACCGCGACCGCGAGATCACCCTCGACGGGCGGCGGCTGCGCGAGATCCGCGCCGAGGTGGAGCGGCGCACCGAGACCCGGCAGCTCCTGATGGAGTTCGACCGGCAGGCCAACGGGGCCTCCTACGGCGGCGCCGTCCAGGTCCCGGCCGCCTACGACTCGATCTTCGCCGCGCCCACCGCGAAGCCCGCCACCGGCAGCTTCGAGTACCGGACGGTCTGGCGGCTCGGCAAGCCGATGCTGGAGGCCTCGGCGGGCGGCGCCCGGCTCTCCGACGTCACCGCGCAGGCAGGCGCCACCCTCCTGGAGGGCCGCCACCGGCTCCGCGTCGTCGACGCGGGCACCGGCACCGCCGCCGAGTACGCCGGCAAGGACGTCGCCGGCAAGGCCGTCCTGGTCCGCCGCACCGAGGGCGCCGACACGGTCGCGCTCGCCCAGACCGCCCAGGACGCGGGCGCGAAGGCCCTGTTCGTCACCGACGACCGGCCCGGCCGCCTGATGGCCTGGTTCGGCACCGCCGACTACGAGGACCGGCCGCTCGCCGTCGCCACCCTGAACACCGCCGACGCCGGCACGCTCGCGGCCGCCGCCCGCCGCGGGACGGCGCTGGAGCTGACCGGCACCCGCTTCACCCCGTACACGTACGACCTCTCCGAGGGGCACCCCGGCGCCATCGGCACCGACCTGGTGTTCCGGCCCGGGCGCAAGGAACTGGCCACCATCCGGTCCACGTTCCACATGCCGACGGCCCGCAAGGAGCTCGGCGGCGAGTTCCGGTACTCCCTCACCGACACCTTCCGGATCGGCTTCGGCTTCAAGGAGTGGATCGCCTTCCCCACCGAGCGCACCGACTACGTCTCCACCGGCACCGGACAGCGCTGGCACGAGTCCGTCGACCTCGGCGACTCCCTGGAGCAGCGCGGCGGCCAGTCCGTCTACCGGGGCGGCGGCGAGACCGAGCTGGAGTGGTTCAAGCCGGTCTGGCACCCCTGGCTCGGCACCGGTCTCGGCTGGGGCCAGCAGCGCAGCGGCAACGACCTGCGGTTCAACACCCCGGGCTGGGGCGACTCCGGGTCCGACCACACCGGCTTCGGCAATGTGTGGGGCGACGACTCCATGACCCAGTACACCGAGGTGTACGTGAACGGCGTCCGCGTCGACCGCAAGCAGAGCTCCGGCGCCTACGCCTGGGACGCGCCGGCCGAGGAGGCCGCGTACAAGGTCGTCACCGACACCGCCCTCGACCCGGCGCGCTGGCGGCTCGGCACCAAGGGGCACGCCGAGTGGACCTTCCGGTCCGCCGAGACCCCGGGGGACCGGGTCACCTACCTGCCGCTGATCAACCTCGGCTTCGACCTGCCCACCGACCTCGTCGGCGACGTCCGGGCGGGGTCCCGGGTGCCCGTGCGGATCTTCGCCGAGTACGTGAAGGGCGCGACCGGCACCGGTCGCATCGGCGGCGGTTCGCTCGCGGTCTCCTACGACGAGGGGGCCACCTGGACCCCGGTCGGGCTCGACCGCTCGCTCCGCGGTGAACTGCGGGTTCCGCGCGGCGCCAGGTCCGTCTCGCTGCGGGCCGGGGCCCGGGACGACCGGGGCGGATCCGTCACGCAGGAGATCATCCGGGCGGTGGGCGTGAAGTAGCGAGTGCGCCGCCCGAACGGGTCATCCCGCACCCGGGACAGGGCGCGTGCGCTTGCCGTGGGCCTATGCCCCCGAGAGGCTCCGGTCGAGCAACTCCGCTCGTCAGGAGGTTTTCATGCGCAAGTTCATCGCCACGGCCGCTCTGGCCGCCGCCGTCGTCCTCTCGGGTTCGGGCACGGCCCTCGCCCACGGGTACGGCGACGAGGGCGACGGTACCAACGTGGTGACGGTCGTGGACCACACCGTCGTCGTCTGTGAGGACTTCAGCATCTGCACGGGCGACAACGGCTGATCGTCACCTGTACCGGCGCTTAGCCCCCTCCTCGCGAGGGGGCTTCGTGCTGTCCGGGGGACGGGGACGGGGGCACGATCCCGCGCACGACGCCCAGTTCCACCAGGTCCTGGGGGCGGATCCGGAGGTGCTCCGCGGTCTCGGGGACGCGGTCCGGCTCGCGTTTGAGGATCTGCGCGGCGAGCTCGGGGGCGATGACGGAGAAGTAGCCGTCGGGGACGGTCCAGGTGTTGCCGGGGGCCGCCAGCGCCAGCGCGCCGCCCGAGCCGCCTTCGCCGACCAGGAGGGACGTGACGGGGGTGCGGGCCTCCGCGATCGCCGTGAACGCCTCCGCGATGGCCGGTCCGGCGCCCGCCCGTTCGGCCTCGGCGTCGTTGGCCGCGCCCGGAGTGTCGATCAGGGTCAGGACCGGGATGCCCAGCCGGTCGGCCAGCCTGATCAGGCGGGCCGCCGTGCGGAACCCGGCCGGGCGGGTCGCTCCGTTGTGCTGGGCCGCGTACGCGATCACCCGTCCGTCGCGCAGGCCGAAGCCGCACTCCACGCCCGGGTCCACGCCGCCCGCCCGGTCGCCCCGGATCACGGCCCGTTCGGTGAAGTACGCGTCCAGGTACGCCGTGGCCCTCGGGCGGTCCGTGCCGCGGGCCCGGTGCACGGCGTCCCAGCCCGACGCGGGGAGGGCCGGGGAGCCCAGGGCGCGGGGCGGTTCCGGCGGCTCGCCGGGGGCGCCGGCCGGGCTCAGCAGGCGCAGCCACCGGGCCAGCGTCCCCCGGAGGCGTTCCGGGGGGACCAGGGCGTCCACGTGGCCGTGGGCGTGCTGGTCCTCGGCCGTGTACGCGGCCGGGTCGGCGTCCGCCGGGCGGACCCGGGAGCCGGCGAAGGCGACCTGGGCGGAGGGGAGGGCCAGGACCACGTCGGCGCCCGCGCCCACCGTGGCCCAGCCGCCACCCGTCGACGGGTCGCGGAGCACCGTCACATGGGCCACGCCCGCCCTCCGGAGGCCGACCGCCGCGGCGGCCACCCGCTGGAGCTGGGTCAGCGCGACCATGCCCTCCTGCATGCGGCTGCCGCCGGTCGCCACCAGGGAGACCAGGGGCAGCCGGCGCTCGGCCGCCGCGCGGTAGGCGGCGACCAGGCGGTCCCCGGCCGTCCGGCCGAGGGAGCCGCCGAGGAAGCCGAACTCGAAGGCGACGAGCACGCAGGGGTGCCCGCCCACGGTCGCCGTGCCGTACAGGACGGACTCGTCCTCGCCGGTGCGCTCGGCGGCGCGGGCGCGGGACGCGTCGTAGCCGCTCCAGGCGAGGGGGCCGTCCGGCGCCTGGGCGGGCGGGGGACCGGACGCGGGCATGAAGTCGTCGGTGACCAGGGCGATCGTCCGGCGGGCCGTGAGCCGTTCAGGCATCGGGCGTCCCGGGGAGGGCCTTCTTGAGGATCTTGCCCATGTCGTTGCGGGGCAGCTCCGGGAGGAAGCGGACCTCGCGCGGGCGCTTGTGCGGGGCGAGCAGGGTCGCGACGTGGGCGGCCAGCGCCTCGGGCGCCGGGGGGCGGGCCGGGTCGGCGGGGACCACCCAGGCCACGATCCGCTCGCCGAGGTCGGGGTCGGGTTCGCCGGTGACGGCCGCCTCGCGGACCCCGGGGTGTTCGAGCAGCGCGTTCTCGATCTCGCCCGCGCCGATCTTGTAGCCGCCGCTCTTGATGAGGTCGGTCGCCTTGCGGCCGACGATCCGGAGGTAGCCGTCGGCCTCCCGCACCGCCATGTCGCCCGTGCGGAACCAGCCGTCGTCGGTGAAGGCCGCCGCGGTGGCGTCGGGGCGGTTCAGATAGGCGGTGAAGAGGTTCGGGCCCTTCACCTGGATCTCGCCGACCGTCTCGCCGTCCCGGGCGTCCAGGACCGAGCCGTCCTCCTCCGCCAGGCGCAGCTCCACCCCGCGCAGCGGCGGTCCGACCGAGCCGGGGCGCGGGGGCGAGCCGACGGGGACCGAGGTGTTCATGAGCGTCTCGGTCATGCCGTAGCGCTCGATCACCGTCCGCTCCGTCGCCGCCGTGATCCGCTCGTGGTCGTGCACGGGCAGCGCGGCCGAGCCGGAGACGAGGAGCCGGGCGCCGGCCAGCGCCCGGACCAGGGCGGGGTCGTGGGGGAGCGCCTCGGCGATGCGGTGGTACATGGTCGGGACGCCGAACAGCATCGTGCCCCCGCCGTCGCCGAGTTCCTTCGCCACCCCCTCGACGGAGAACGCGCCCAGGTGCCGGACCTCGCCGCCGCGGCGCAGCGGGCCGAGGATGCCCAGGATCAGGCCGTGCACGTGGAAGAGGGGGAGGGCGTGCACGAGCACGTCGTCCCCGGTCCACTTCCAGGCCTCCTCCAGGGTGTCGAGGGAGGCGGCGACGGCCCGGCGGGAGAGCACCACGCCCTTGGGCGGGCCGGTGGTCCCGGAGGTGTAGACGATCAGGGCGGGGGATTCCGGGTCCTCCGCGGCCGGCCGCGCGGGGCGGCCGGCCGCCCGGACGTCGACGTCGATCCTGGGCAGGACCGCCGCCTCGGGCGGCAGGTCCCGGCCGCCCGCCAGCAGCATGCCGGGACGGCTGTCGTCGAGGATGTGGACCAGTTCGCGCGAGCCGATCCGCGGGTTGAGGGGGACGGCCGGGACGCCGGCGAGGAGGGCCGCCACCACGGCGACGGCCGTCTCCGCGGTGGGCGTGGCCCACACGGCCACGCGGCCGGCGTCGCGGATCCGTTCCGCCAGGGCTCCGGCGGCGCCGGCCAGCTCCCGGTAGGTCAGCGTGTCCGCGCCGAAGCGCAGGGCGGGCCGGTCGGAGGCGGCCGCCAGGGCGGGCAACAGGGCGCTCATGGTGGCATTCTGCCCAGGCGTCAGGGGCGGCGCGCTGCGACCTTGCTCACCTCGGGCCGCGGTCCTTCGCCCTCGGGCCGGACGTTCCGCATGCGGCCGTACGCGTAGACGCAGCCCGCCAGGGCCAGGTCGGACAGCAGCATGAAGCCGATCGAGTACGAGCCCTTGGCGCTGTAGATGGCGCCCATGACCAGCGGCGGGACGAAGCCGCCCAGGCCGCCCGTCGCGCCGACGATGCCGGTGACGCTGCCGACCTGGGCCTGCGGGGTGACCTGGGAGACGAGGGCGAAGACGGAGCCGCTCGCGGTGCCGAGGCCCGCGGCCATCAGGAGCAGGGCGGTGGTGCCGCCGGGGTTCAGGGGCGGGTCGAAGGCCTGGACGATCGCGAGGAGCGCGACGACGCCGAGCGCCGCGGAGGTCACCAGGGCGGGGTGGATCCGGTCCGAGAGCCAGCCGCCGATGGGCCGGAACACCACCGTCACCAGGGCGAATCCGGCGGCCTTGGTGCCCGCGTCGGTCGGGTCGAGCTCGTACCAGGTCTTCAGGTACGTCGGCAGGTAGACGCCGAAGGCGACGATGCCGCCGAAGCCGATCGCGTAGAGCGCCGACAGCTCCCAGGTGACCCGCAGCCGCCCGGCCTCGCCGAGGCGGTGGGCGAGGGAGGCGGAGGGGACCGGCCGGTCGGGGCGGTCGGTGATGAGCAGGGCGGCGAGCACGGCGTACACGGCGAGGGCGACGGCCACCACGAGGAAGGGCAGGTTCTCGCCGTGCTTCGCGATCCGCGGGGTGAAGTAGCCGGAGAGCGCCACGCCGCCCATGCCCATCCCGAAGACCCCGAGGGCGAAGCCGCGCTTGGCCGGCGGGAACCAGGAGTTCACCAGCGGGATGCCGATGGCGAAGGTGGTGCCGCCGAGGCCGAGCAGGAAGCCGACGGCCAGCATCAGGCCGTACGAGTCCTTGACCACGGTCAGGAGCAGCACGGGCACGATGGTCAGCGCCGCCGCCAGCGGGAACATGCGCCGCGCGCCGTACCGGTCGGTGAGCGCCCCCGCCGGGATCCGGCCCAGCGAGCCGACCAGGACGGGGACGGCGACGAGCAGCGACTGCTCGAAGGAGCTGAGGGAGAGCCGGTCCCCGTACCAGCTGGCGAGCGGGGCGATCAGGTCCCAGGCCCAGAAGGTGAGGGTGAAGCCGATGGTCGCCATGGCCAGGTTGCGGTAGGCGGCCGCGGGGATCTTCGCTTCGGTGTCCACGCTCCCAGTCAAGATCCGGAGAGGGCGGCGGGGCGCGCGGGGGTACGCCGTACGGGTCAGGGCCAGTCGAGCGTCGTGGGCGGGGTGCCGTCGTCCTCCACGTGGAGGCGCAGTCCGGCCTCGCCGGCCGTCACCTCCACCGTGACGGCCCGGACGCCGGGGCGGCGGTGGGCGGCGGCGAGCGCCCCGCGCAGGGCGCCGAGCAGCCGGTCGGCGGAGCTCTCGTCGGCGAGGGTGTCGACCGCGCCGGAGAAGTGGACGGAGGGCTGGAAGCCGAGCAGCGCCGCCGCGCCGCCGGTCTCCCGCAGCACCCGGCCGCGGAACGAGGTCGGGGCGTCCGCCGGCGGCTGCTGGAGCGCGAAGATGGTCGTGCGGACCTCCTGGATCGTCGAGTCCAGCTCGTCGACCGCCCGTCCGAGGAGCGCGTTCTCGTCGGAGGACTCGCCCGCCCGGCGCCGGGTCGACTCCAGCATCATCTCGGTGGCGAACAGGCGCTGGACGACCAGGTCGTGCAGGTCGCGGGCGATCCGGTCGCGGTCCTCGTAGACGGCGAGCCGCTCCCGGTTGTGCTGGGCGTCGGCGAGCACCAGGGCGAGGGCCGCCTGGGAGGCGAACTGGGCGGCGAGCAGCCGGTCCACCGCCGTGTACGGGCGGCCGCCGCGCCGCCGGGGCAGGGCGAGGGTGCCGATGAGCTTCCCGCCGCTCTGCAGCGGCAGCATCATCGAGGGCCCGAAGCGGCTGCGGACGTGGGTGGTCATCCGGGGGTCGGTCGACGAGTCCTCGATGAAGACGGGCTCGCCGCCGAGCAGCTGGACCAGGACGGGGGAGCCGGGGGCGATCGTGGTGCCGACCAGGTCGCCGGGGTCGTCGGTGGTCGAGGCGGCGACGATCTCCATGCCGCCCTCCTCGGTGGGCTGGAGCACCACGCCGGCGGAGGCGTCGGCGAGCAGCCTGGCCCGCTCGGCGACGGTCATCAGGGCGTTCTCGGCGGGTTCGCCGGCGAGCAGCGCCGTGGTGACGGCGGCGGCGCCCTCGATCCACCGCTCGCGCTGCCGGGCCGTCTCGTACAGCCGGGCGTTGCCGATCGCGATGCCCGCCTGGGAGGCGAGGACGCGCAGCAGGCTGTGGTCCTCCTCGGTGAAGGGGCCCTCGCGCTTCTCGGTGAGGTAGAGGTTGCCGAACACCTCGGTGTGCACCCGGATGGGCACGCCGAGGAAGGCGTTCGTCTCCGGGTGCCCCTCGGGCACGCCGGCGGAGCGCGGGTCGGCGGCCGCGTCGTCGAGCCGCACCGACCGGGCCTCCTGGACGAGCACGCCGACCAGCCCGGTGTGCCCGTCGGGGAGCCGGCCGATGCGCCCCCGCTGCTCCTCGCTGAGGCCGGAGGTGTACAGCTCGGTCACGGTCCGGCGCTCGGGGTCGACGACCCCGAGCGCCCCGTAGCGGGCCCCGGTCAGCTGGGTCGCGGTCTCCACGAGGTGCTGGAGGGTGGAGCGCAGCTCCAGTTCGCTGCCGACGCCGAGGACGGCTTCGAGCAGCATGGGCAGCCGGGGGACCGGGGAGGCGTCGGCGGGCCCGTCGGCGTGCGCGCCGTGCCCGTCGCCCCGCCCGTCCCCCTGCTCGTCCATGATCGACATGGGTTCATTGTCGTACAAAACACCCGCCCGCCGACTATTCGCTTTCGGCCAGCGGGTCGAGGACGAGCGGCTGGATCTTGCCCTCCAGCATCGCCCCCAGACCCAGCACGGCGCAGATGTCGGGCCGCTCGGCGATGTGCACCGGCATCCCGGTGGCCTCGCGCAGCATCTGGTCGAGGCCCGGCAGCAGGGCGCTGCCGCCGACCATCATGATGCCGCGGTCCGCGAGGTCGGCCACCAGGTCGGGCGGGCAGTCGCGGAGCACCTTGCCGATGACGTCGAGCACGGCGGTCAGCGGGGTCTGGATGGCCTCCCGCACGGCGGCGGTGTCGACGGTCACCGAACGGGCCAGGCCGGTGGCCACGTCCCGGCCGTGGATCTCGGTGTAGGTCGGCCCCTGGAGCGTCAGGCCGTTGCCGTGCAGGGCCACTTGCAGCGGGCGCACCGACTGGCTGGGCAGCATCAGCTCGTGCTGGTGGCGCAGGTGCTGGATGACCGCGTGGTCGATGGCGTCGCCGCCGACCGGGACGCGTTCGGCGGTGACGATGGCGCCGAGCGAGAGCACGGCGACCTGGGTGGTGGCGGCCCCGCACACCATGATCATGGTCGCGGTGGGCTGCTCCACCGGGAGTCCGCAGCCCACGGCCGCCGCGATCAGGGTGTCGACCAGTTCGACCCGGCGGGCGCCGAGGCCGACCAGGGTCTCCACGGCGGCGCGCTGGGCGAGCGGGTCGCTGTCGTGCGGGGTGCAGGCGGCGGCGCGCAGCCGCGGCTTGCGGCGCAGCTGGCGGCGGAGCTTGTCGCCGAGCAGGTGACGGAGCATCCGCTGGGCCATCTCGATGTCGACGACGGTGCCGCCGGAGACCGGGCGGACCACCCGGATGTAGTCCGGGGTGCGGCCGGTCATCTTCTCGGCGAGGGCGCCGACGGCGATCAGCGCTCCGGTGCGGGTGTTCACGGCGGCGACGGACGGCTCGTCGACGACGAGTCCGGCGCCCTTGACGAAGACCCGGGTGCGGGCTGCTCCCAGGTCGACGGCGACATGGCAGCGGCGCAGCTGCTCAAGGCTGACGGTCACGGCGTTCCTCCGGAGTGCGGTGCTGGCACGGGCGAGGGGTGCGCGGAGCGCGGTCCTGTTCGCATCGTGCTGCCGCCCCGGCCCGGGCGCGCGTTGGGCTGCGCCGCCCGGGGGTGGAGCGGCGCCGGGGGTCGGTGACACGGGGTCAGGCCGGGTCAGGGCTCCACCGGCAGCAGCCGCTGGAGCAGCCCCCAGGCGAACTCGGCCGCGCACGCGGACCCGTCGGGCAGCGTGAAGTCGAGCCGGGTGAGCGCGGGGGAGACCTGCTCGCGGGCCCGGGCGTCCCGGAAGGCGGCGTAGACCTCGTCGATCGTGCACCGCCACGGCAGCAGGTCGGCCGCGGTGCCCAGTTCGGGTACGGGGGCGCCCGGCGCCCTGGTCAGCGCCCGGGACCAGACGGCGCGGCGCGGGCCGACGGCGACCGTGAACCGCAGCTCGGGCCAGAGCGGCACCGGCCACGTCCAGGCCTGGTGGCCGGCGGGGAAGCCCGGGATCGCCAGGCGCGCCTCGGGTTCGCCCAGTGCGGCGCGGTAGCGGTCGAGTTCGCCCGGTCCGCGCGGGGCGTGCGCCCGCGCCTGCCAGCGCTTGTTCGCCTCGCGCATCACGCCGTGGGTGGCGCCCAGCTCGCGCAGCGCGTCCTCGACGAGCCCCGGCTGGTGGTCGGCCATCCGGCGGAGCAGGACGAGCTGGAACTCGTACGGTCCAAAGGGGGCGGCAGGGGTCATGCGCCCATCCTGCCCGAAGGGGGAGATTAGCGACGGCACGCCCACGACCTGCGGTTTCCTCACAGGATCCTCACGTCCGTGGCTATCTGTCGTGTCCATGGGGCGCATAGCCTGCGGGCGCCATGGACTACTGCCACCAGTGCCGACGGCATCTCAACGGCGCCCTGGCCTGTGCCGGCTGCGGGACCCCCGCCGAGGAGCTGCGGTACCGCGCCCCCCATCCGATCGCCGAGCCGGCGTACGTTCCCCCGCCGGCCGCCGAGCCGGAGTTCGGCGACGCCTTCGAGCTCGACCTCCTGGAGCCGCCGCGCCCCGCTCGGGGGCGGGCCGCGGCGCGCCGGGGTGCGCGGGGCGCGGGCAAGGGCGGCCGCCGGGCGCGCTCGCGGCGGGGACGGACGGTCCTGCTCGGCACGCTGGGGCTGGTGCTCGCGGCGGGGGCGCTGAGCATGGCGCGCCTGGCCCTGGAGCCCGACGGGGGCGGCGCGGCCACCGCCGTGCGGGAGGAGGAGGTCGTCGAGACCCCCCTCGATCCCGCCGTGCCCACCCCTTCGGAGAGCACCGGGCGGTCCGAGGACCCCGGCACGGTCGAGCAGCCCGACTCCGCGGGCCCGACGCCCACGGGCCACGCCTCGCAGGGCCCGGGCGACGACGGCGCTGCCGGCGGGGGCTCCGGCGGCTCCGGTGACTCCGGCGCGCCCGCCGGCGGTACGGGAACGGGCTCCGGCTCCGGTACGGGCTCGGGGGACGGGTCCGGCGGCCCCTCGCCGCGGACGTCCACCGGCTCCCCGGCCCCGGGCGGCACGCCCTCCGCCACGGCCTCCGGCAGCGCCTCGCCCACGGCGAGCGGCCCGGCGCCGACCACGGGCACGGGAACGCCGAGCGCGACGCCCAGCTCCTCGCCGAGCCCGACGCCGACGTGCACCCGCTTCCTGTGGTGGTGCGTGTAAGGCGGTGCGGGCGGCCCCGCGGTGCGGTGCGCCGCGCGGCCCCGCGGTGCGGTGACGCCGTGCACTGACGTCGTGCGCTGACGTCGTGCGGTGACGCCGTGCGCTGACGCCGTGCGCTGACGTCGTGCGCTTACGCCGTGCGCTGACGTCGTGCGCTTACGCCGTGCGCTGACGTCGTGCGCTTACGCCGTGCCGAGCATCCGCCTCAGGAGGTCGCGCAGGAGTGTGCGCTCGGCCTCGGTCAGCTCGCCGAGCGGCTCGCGGGCGAAGTGCAGCGACTCGCGCAGGCGGCGGGCGACGTCGCGGCCCTCCTCGGTGGGGGCGGCCACCTTGACCCGGCGGTCGGCGGGGTCGGGGCGGCGCTCGGCGAGGCCGCGGGACTCCAGGCGGTCGATGATCCCCGTCACGTTGGACGGCTCGCACTTGAGCTTCTCGGCGATCTTCCGCATGGGTGTCGGCTCCAGCGAGAGCAGGCCGAGGACGCGGGCCTGGGCGCCGGTGAGGGCGTGCTGGGCGGCGGCCTCCTCGTACTCGTCGTGGTAGCGCGCCACGACCGTGCCGATGAGCTCCACGACTTCCAGCGTCAGAGGGTCCGTGCGTCTGGTGGGCATGGGTTCATCGTACTCCGATACTTGACAACATGAAATATTGAGGCGCATGGTTGTTTCAGTTCATGAAGCATTTCTAGGAGGCTCAGCCGATGTCCGCACTGCCCGCGTCCAGCCGTGAGTGGCACCTCGTCTCCCGTCCGCACGGCTGGCCCGTGCCCGCGGACTTCGCCCTGCGCGAGACCCCGGTCGCCGAGCCCGCCGAGGGCCGTGTCCTCGTGCGCAACCTGCACTTCTCCGTCGACCCGTACATGCGCGGCCGCATGAACGAGGTCAAGTCCTACATTCCCCCGTTCGCGCTGGACCACCCCATGGACGGCGGTGCGGTCGGCGAGGTCGTCGCCTCCAACGCCGAGGGCTTCGCCGTCGGCGACCACGTGCTGCACGGCCTCGGCTGGCGCGAGTACGCGGAGGTGCCCGCCCAGCACGCCACCAAGGTCGACCCGGAGCTCGCCCCGCTCTCCACCTACCTCGGCGTGCTCGGCATGACCGGCCTCACCGCCTACGCCGGCCTCTTCGACGTGGCCTCCTTCAAGGAGGGCGACGCCGTCTTCGTCTCCGGCGCGGCCGGCGCCGTCGGCAGCCAGGTCGGCCAGATGGCGAAGCTCAAGGGCGCCTCCCGGGTGATCGGCTCGGCCGGCTCCGACGAGAAGGTCAAGTGGCTCGTCGAGGAGCTCGGCTTCGACGCCGCCTTCAACTACAAGAACGGCCCGGTCAAGGACCAGCTCCGCGAGGCCGCCCCGGACGGCATCGACGTCTACTTCGACAACGTCGGCGGCGACCACCTGGAAGCCGCGATCTCCTCGCTCAACGTGCACGGCCGCGCCACCATCTGCGGCATGATCGCGCAGTACAACGACACCGAGCCGGTCCCCGGCCCGCGCAACATGGCCATGATCATCGGCAAGCGGCTCCGCCTCCAGGGCGTCCTCGTCGGCGACCACTACGGGATGCAGCAGCAGTTCGTCCAGGAGGTCGGCGGCTGGCTGCGCTCCGGCGAGCTGAAGTACGGCGAGACCTTCGTCGAGGGCATCGAGAACGGCGTGGACGGCTTCCTCGGCCTGCTCCGCGGCGAGAACACCGGAAAGATGATCGTCTCGCTGACCCGTTAGTCTTCCCTCAGCCGTCGCGATCGTGGGCGCGAGTCGCGGCGAACGAAGAAGGAAGACATCAGCATGTCCATCCAGCACTCCGATGTCCTGTACACCGCCGTCGCGACCGCCGAGAACGGCCGCGACGGCCGGGTGGCCACCGACGACGGCCAGCTCGACGTCGTCGTGAACCCGCCCAAGGCCATGGGCGGCTCCGGCGCCGGCACCAACCCCGAGCAGCTCTTCGCCGCCGGGTACAGCGCCTGCTTCCAGGGCGCCCTGGGCGTCGTCGCCCGCAACGAGAACGCGGACGTGTCCGGCTCGACGGTCACCGCCGAGGTGGGCATCGGCAAGAACGACGAGGGCTTCGGCATCATCGTGAAGATCTCGGCGACCATTCCGAACGTGGACGCCGAGACCGCCAAGAGCCTGATCGAGAAGGCTCACCAGGTCTGCCCGTACTCCAAGGCGACCCGCGGCAACATCACGGTGGAGCTCGCGGTCTGATCACGGGATACCGTAGTGAGGGGGCCGCACCCCGACCGACCGAGGTGCGGCCCTCTTCCACGCGTTCCCGCGCGCCGCGTCAGCGGGCCAGCAGAGCCCGTCCCACCAGGGCGAACGAGCCCTTCGGGTGGTCACGGAACAGCGGCTCGGTGCCGATCAGCACCACCGGCGCGCCGTACCCGGCCCGGCCGCTGACCACCGCGGCCCGCCCGGCCGCGTCCGCCGGACCGCCCCGGCCGTCCGCCCCGGCCCGCCAGTGCCCCGAGACCAGCGGCGCGACCGGCGCGTACGACAGGTCCGTCCGCACCCCCGCCCCGAGCCCGGTGAACCACAGCGGCGCGTAGACGAAGGCGTGCCCCGGGGCGCCCGAGGTCAGCGGGGAGCCCGCGCCGCGGACCGCCACCACTCCGTTCGCGTCCGCGTTGCCCGCGACGGCCGTGGCCGCCAGCAGCCCCGCCGCCGCGTTGAACGCGGCCCCGTCCGCCCCGACGGCGACCACGCCCGCCCGGCTCGCCCGCAGCGCCGCCCGCGCCGCCGGGGACAGCTCCGCCCAGTCCAGCCCGCGCGACACGTACAGCACGTCCCCGGCCGCCCAGCGGAAGCCCGCGTTCAGGCGCTCCGCCGAGACCGGCACCACCGCGAAGCCCATCTCCCGCAGCGCGAACAGCTCGCCCGCCGACGCCGAGGCCACCACCCGGGTCCGCGCCAGCGGCGCCGCGCCCCGCTCCTTCGTGGCCCGGAACACCACCCCGTACCGCTCCGCGAGCTCCCGGGCGGCCTTGCGCGCCGAACCCGGCACGACCGCCGCCCCGCCCGCCGTCCGGCGCACCGCGACCCCCCCGTGCCAGCAGCGCGTTCACCGCCACCAGCTCCTTGGGGTCGTCCAGCCGCAGCAGCAGGTCCCCGTGCGGTGCCACGGAACCGGTCGGCGCCGCCGCGTGCACCGTGCGCACCACGGCCGGCACCGGGCCGCGCTCCACCCTGCGCACCGTCGCGCCCCACAGCAGCCCGAGGCTCCACCCGGAGATGTCGTACATCGTCGACACGTCCGCGCTGATGTCCCGGCCGTCCGCCAGGATCACGTTGGCGATGCCCCGCTTGGGCTGGCGCAGGTCCACCACGTACGAGCCGTCCTTCGCCCGCCCGACCCGCACGTCGTTGGCGACCAGGTGGTCCACCAGCCGCGCCGCCGCGACCGCCGACCGCTGGGACCGGCCGGCCGGGATCACGTACGCCCGCGGGAACGTGGTCGTGTAGACGTCCTCCGGGCCGATCCCCGGCACCCCGGGCACGGTCTTCTCCGACACCGGGCGCTGCGGCTCGCCCGCCGCGGCCCGCCGGAAGGTCTCGATCTGGTCCGCGAGCACCGAGGCCCGGTGCGCGTCCGTGTAGTCCAGGGCGGCCCGCATCGCCGCGCCCGCGACGGCCACGTTGATCGCCGAGCGGCGGCGCAGCTCCGTCACCGGCAGCGTGTCGTACTCCTCGTTGTTCACCGCCATGGGGAACTCGATGGTGTGCGCGGCCACCGCGCCCTGGAACGGCATGTACTGCGGGGTGAAGATCGGCGGCCAGTCGTCCCAGCCCTCCGGCATGTCCCGGAACGGGATGACCGCGGGCTCCACGCCGTCCTTCGCCGGGGTGTAGCCGAGGCCGTTGACGGCCTTCTCCATGCCGAGCGCGTTGGCGTAGGAGTTCTTCAGGAACAGGTCGTACTCGTAGTTCTCGCCGTGCGGAGGGGTGGTCGGCTCGATCAGGGTGCCGTTGACGTAGCCGTGCAGGTCCAGCATCACGGCCGGCTGCTTGTCGATGGCGATCCGCCGGATCGCCCGCGCCTCCGGCTGGGAGGCGGTCACGAAGTCGCGGTTGAGGTCGAAGCCGTCGGCGTTGGCGCGGGTGCCGGCGATCCGCCCGTCCGGATTGGCCGTCACGTTGAGGTAGATCCGGGTGTGCGCGAGCAGCCCGGCGGTCTTGCGGTCGGTGGCGCGGGCCAGCTCCTCGATGAGCTTCAG
Organism: Streptomyces showdoensis; assembly: GCF_039535475.1. Classification (NCBI taxonomy): domain Bacteria; kingdom Bacillati; phylum Actinomycetota; class Actinomycetes; order Kitasatosporales; family Streptomycetaceae; genus Streptomyces; species Streptomyces showdoensis. The sequence continues at coordinate 3,159,839 of NZ_BAAAXG010000026.1, forward strand.
GGCCGCGTCCGTGCCCTCCCACTCGTTGCCGTGGATGTTGTTGTTGATGAACACCGGCGTCTTGTACGCGGCCTTGATCCGGGGGTCCTTCGCCGCCGCGGCGGGCGCGTTCTCGATCCGCTCGCGCATCCGCTCCTGCTCGCGGGCCTGCGACGCGGACTCCGGCGCGGTGACGGTCACCAGGTACAGCTCGTGCCCGCCGGCCGAGCGCCCGGCGACCTCGACGCTCACCCGGTCGCCCACCCGCTGCAGGGCGTTGAGCCGCGGAGCGAGCGCGTGGTACGGGGCGAGCCCCAGCTTCAGCGACCTGTCGGCCGGGTCCACCGGCGGCACGGTCAGGGCCGTGCGGCGCGGATAGCCGGCGTCCGCGCGCAGGGCGGCGACCGGTTCCGCGGCGACGGGTGCCCGCGGCAGCCGCGCCGCCGCGGACTCCGGCCCGCCGTCCTCCCGTACGGGAAGGGGCCTCGGCCCCGGCGGGCCCGGCGGCGCCGCGCTCGCCGGGAGCGAGGTGAGGACCAGCGCTCCGAGCGCGGCGCAGGTCGTGGCGATCAGGACGGAACGGGGTCGTGCCATGCGTGCGAACCTCCGTGACTGGGCCCGGTGATCATTACGGAGGGGTCTACCGTCTCAACTCGGGAACAACAAGAGGGCCTCGGGCCGACCGCCGTTAGGGTGATCACCATGCGCGATTTCGGGGCGGGATTCGGTTACCTGCTGCAAGGTCAGAAGTGGGTCGGCCGGCACGGGCGGTGGTTCGGGTTCGGGCTGCTGCCGGGGCTCGTGACCTTCGTCCTCTACGTGGGGGCGCTCGTCGGCCTCTTCTACGGGGCCGACGACCTGACGGCCTGGGCCACCCCCTTCGCCGACGACTGGGGCTCGCCGTGGCAGGGCGTGTTCCGGGGCACGCTGACCTTCCTGGTCTTCGCGCTCGGGCTCTTCCTCGCGGTGATCACCTTCACCGCCGTCACGCTCCTGGTCGGCCAGCCCTTCTACGAGTCGCTGTCCGAGGAGGTCGACCGCAGCCAGGGCGGCGACGCGCCCGAGTCCGGGCTGCCGCTCTGGAAGGACCTGTGGATCTCGGCCCGCGACAGCCTGCGGGTGCTGGCCCGGGTGGCGCTCTACGGCGTCCTGCTCTTCGCGGCCGGGTTCATCCCGGTGGTGGGCCAGACGGTCGTCCCCGCGATCGGCTTCTGCGTCTCCGGCTTCTTCCTCACCGAGGAGCTGACCGCGGTCGCGCTCCAGCGCCGCGGCGTCGAACTCAAGGAGCGGCTGGGCCTGTTGCGCCGCCGCCGGATGGCCGCCCTCGGCTTCGGCGTCCCCCTCACCCTCGCCTTCCTCGTCCCGTTCGTCGCCGTCCTGCTGATGCCGGGCGCGGTCGCCGGCGCCACCCTGATGGCCCGCGACCTGAACGGCGAGACGGCCGGCGACGACGAGGGCGACGGCGGCGAGGGCCGCGCGCACCGGCCCGCCGAAGGGGCCGCCTCCGGCGCCTGAGCGTGCCGCCGGCTCCCCTCAGTCCAGCACCGGGTGCAGCTCCGGGCGCGCCTCCCACCAGGCCTGGAGGAAGGCGTTGTTGGGGACGTTCGCCAGATACGCGAGGCCCGCCGCGCGGTACAGGAGCCCGGCCCGGCGCTCGGAGACCGCCGCCCGGTTCCAGGCGAGCCGGATGCGGCCCGTGATCGGGTCGCCGGCCAGCGGGCGCAGCACGGTGCCCTCGGCGGGCGGTGCCGTCGGCTGGCTCACGGAGATCGCGCGGCCGGCCGCGATCAGGTCGTAGTGCATCTTGCGGTCGGCGATCCGGTAGCGCAGCGTCGGGGTGAAGCCGGCCTTCTGGCAGGCCCCGACCAGCGCCTCCGGGCCGCCGTCGTCGTCCTCCACCATCGTCATCCAGGTCTCGCCCGCCAGGTCCGCGAGCTCCACCCGCTCCCGTGAGGCCAGCGGGTGGGAGGCGGACATCCGCACGCAGAACGGTTCCTTCGGGATCAGCGTGCGGGCCGCCGTGCCCTCGGGGAGCGGCACCTCGTGGTCGTTGCACTCCCCGTACACGATGGCGTCGTACTGCCCGGCGCCGAGCATCCGGCTGAGCGTCGTCACCGAGTGCTCGATGCTGACCGCGATCTCCTGCCCCTCCATCTCCCGGTCGAGGCGCCCGAGCAGGCCGTCCACCAGGACCAGCAGGATGCACCCGAGCCGCAGGGTCGGATGCGGCTCGGCGGCCCGGGCGCCGGCCGCGAGCGCGTCCATCTCGCCGAGCACCCGGCGTGCCTTGGACAGCACGAACTCGCCCAGCGGGGTGGGGTCCACCCCGTGCCGCCCGCGGACGAACAGCTCGCCGCCCGCGGCCCGTTCGATGCGCCGCAGCTGCGCGGAGAGCGCGGGCTGCGAGACGCCGAGGCGGACCGCCGCGCGCCCCAGACTGCCCGCTTCCGCTATCCGGCAGACGGCTTCGAGATGCCTCAACTCCAGCTGCATTTCAGCAGCGTACGCAGTGGATGCGGGCGGACGGCAGGGTTCGGCGGGGTCGGATCCATAACGCGCGTCTTATGACCGCTGTGATGTCCCGGACTTGCCATGTCCACGCACATACTCGGGCGTCCCACCGTCTCCCCCCACACTGATCGGAGCAGACGTGCACCCCAGCAGAATCTCGGCGGCCGTAGCGGCGCTCGCGCTGACGGCGAGCCTCGCGGGCACCCTCGCGGGCACCGCCACCGCCGTGACCCCGGCGCCGCAGCCCGTACCGCCCGGGCACGGCAAGTCCCTCGCGCTGGCCGCCGCCGACAAGGCCGCCGACAGCGGGCTCGACGGACTGCGCCACGGCGTGGACGAGGAACTCGTCCGTACCGCCGTCACCCCCTGGTCCGGTGGCCTGTACTACGCCACGTACCAGCGCACCTACAAGGGGATCCCGGTGGCCGGCGGCGACGCCGTCGTCCTCTCCGACAGCGCCGGCAAGGTCCGTGACGTCACCTCCGCGCCCGCCCCGGCCATCCGGCTCTCCACCAAGGCCACCGTGAGCTCCGCCGCCGCGCTCGCCACCGCCCGCGGCCAGCTCGCCTCGGTCGAGAGCGCGAGCACCCCCGAGCTGACCGTCCTCCTCAAGGGGAACAAGCCGGTCCTCACCTGGCACACCCTGGTCGTCGGCCGCACCGCCAAGGACCGGCCGAGCTCGCTCGACACCTACGTCGACGCCCGCACCGGCGCCGTCGCCCGCGCCACGGACAAGATCCTGCACGCCGACGGGCGCGGCTACCACAACGGCAACGTCACCATCGACACCGCCGCGAGCTCGATGACCGACCCGAACCGCTCCGGCTTCAAGTGCGGCGGCCAGAACGGCAGCGCCTACACCGGCTCCTCGCCCTGGGGCAACGGCACCGCCAACGACCTGGTGACCGCCTGCGTCGACATCATGTACGCGGCCCAGCGCGAGCACGACATGGTCAAGCAGTGGTTCGGCTACAACGGCCAGAACGGGCAGGGCGGCATGGTCCCGGCCCGCGCCGGTCTGACCGAGGTCAACGCCTACTACGACGGCACGAAGACCACGTACGGCCGCAACCAGAACGGCACGATGCAGCTCACCGGCATCGACGTGGTGGCCCACGAGTACGGCCACGAGATCTTCGACCGGACTCCGGGCGGCTCCGGCTCGTCCAACGAGAACGGCGGGATGAACGAGTCCACCGGGGACATATTCGGCGCTCTCACCGAGCACTTCGCCAACAACCCGAACGACACCCCCGACTACACGGTCGGCGAGAAGCTGAACTTCCTCGGCGACAACAAGCCGATCCGCTACATGTACAACCCCTCACTCGCCAACAACGACCCCAACTGCTACCCCCAGTTGAACTCGGGCACCGAGGTGCACGCGGCGGCCGGCCCGCAGAACCACTGGTTCTACCTGCTCGCCGAGGGCTCCAACCCGGGCGGCGGCAAGCCCTCCAGCCCCATCTGTTCCGGCGGCCCCTCCTCGGTGACCGGCATCGGCATCCAGAAGGCCGGCAAGATCTTCATGGGCGCCCTGCTCATGAAGACCTCCTCCTGGAACCACCTCGCCGCCCGCAAGGCGACCCTCTCCACCGCCAAGAACACCTACGGCAGCGCCGAGTGCAACGCGGTGAAGGCGGCCTGGAACGCGATCGGCGTCCCCGCCCAGTCCGGTGAGACCGACTGTGGCGGCACCACCACCCCGGACTTCTCGCTGGCCCTGAACCCGGCCTCCGGCTCGGTCCAGCCGGGCGCCTCGGTCACCGCCACGGTGAACACCAGCACCACCGGCGGCAGCGCGCAGTCCGTGCAGCTCTCCGCGAGCGGCGCCCCGAGCGGGGTCACCGTCTCCTTCAGCCCGTCCTCGGTGACCTCGGGCGGCTCCTCGACGATGACCGTGCAGGCCGCGGCCGGCACCGCCAACGGCACCTACCCGATCACCGTCACCGGCACCGGCTCGGTCACCCACACGGTGACCTACCAGCTGTCGGTCGGCAGCACCACGCCGCCCACCGGCTGCGACAACGCCGAGTACACGTACCAGGGCACCCTCGCCGCCGGCCAGGCCCAGGCCCAGCCGAACGGCTCGTACTACTACTCGGCCACCTCCGGCACCCACGTGGGCTGCCTGCGCGGCCCGGCCGGTGCCGACTTCGACCTGTACCTGCAGAAGTGGAACGGGTCGGCCTGGGCGGACGTCGCGGTCGGCGGCACGGAGAGCGCCGATGAGGACGTCACCTACAACGGCACCGCGGGCTACTACCGCTATGTGGTCCACGCCTACAGCGGCTCCGGCGCGTACACGCTGGGCCTGAGCGCCCCGTAAGGGGACGGGGCGCCGTCACGGACCGGGGGTTCCGCGGCGGTGCCCCGCGCCGGACGGCCGGTGACCACGATCACCGGCCGTCCGGTCTTTCCGTTCACCGGGTCCCGGACGTCTTCCCCGACGTCCGGACCTTCCCGTCTCCGGACGCCCGGTACCTCCCCGTCACCGGGCGTCCGGCACCTCCGCCAGCGCGTACCCCGGCTCCTCGCCGCCCGCGTCGGCGATCCGGCGCCCGTCCGGGGCCCAGGCCCCGGCGCGTCCGGCGCCGACGCCGTCCTCGTTGGCGCCGAGCACGTTGCCCAGGACCACGTGCAGGCCGAAGTCCCGGGCCCGCACCGGATAGACCTTCTCGAACGAGTCGTTGGCCGCGTCGAGCACCGAACTCGCCAGGTAGACCGCGCAGCCGTCGGCGGCCGCCCGCTCGGCCAGCTCCGGGAAGCGGTTGTCGTAGCAGGTGGCGGTCGCGAACCGGACGCCGTCCAGCGCGAAGCGCCCGTCGGCGGTGCCGGGCGCGAAGACCTCCGCCTCGATCCCGTACAGGTGCCGCTTGTCGTAGCGGGTCAGCAGGGAGCCGTCCGGGCCGATCACCAGCGTGGTGATGGCCGGGCGCCCCGAGTCGGTGCGCACGGGCCCGTTGACGACGGCCGCGGCCGACGCCTCCCGGCAGGCCTCCCGCAGCGGGTCGAGGCGCGGGTCGTCCTCGGTGAGCACCAGGCCCGGGGTGTCCCGGATCAGGCTCGGCTCGTAGCCGGTGAGGGCCAGCTCGGCGAAGACGACGACCCTGGCCCCCTCGGCCCCCGCGGCCCGGACGAGTCCGGCGGCGGTACGGACGTTGGCGGCGATGTCCCCGGCGACCGGGGCGAACTGGGTGGCTGCGACGATCATGGCCGCCATCATCCCGCCTCCCTCGGTAAGGAGCAACAGGCGGTTGAGGGTGTTAACCGTCGTGCTCGGCGGGCGCCGGCTCCGCCGCCCGCTCCGCCGCCCACTCGGCCGCCGGTTCCGCCGCCGTCGCACGCAGCAGCGCCAGGAAGGCGCTCGCCGCCGCCGTCGGGACCGCGGGGGTCGCCGCGCAGATCCGCCGCTGCGGTACGTCGTCCGGATGGATCGTCACCAGCGCCACGTCACGCCGCACCGAGGCCGCCGCCAGCGCCGGTACAAGGGTGATGCCGAGGCCCGCCGCGACCGCGCCCAGCTTCGCGATCCAGTCGTGGGCGATCAGGCCCGTGCGGGGCCGGAGCCCGGCGGCGACGGCGGGCCGGAACAGCGTGTCCTCCAGGCGCTCGTTGCCGACGATCCACTCCTCGTCGACCAGCTCCGCGAGCCGGACCGCCCGCCGGCCCGCGCACGGATGCCCGGCGGCCAGCGCCACCAGCATCGGTTCGTCCAAGAGGTGGTGGAGCGTCACCCCCTCGGGCGCCGCCCCGCCGGCGGCCGGGCTGACCACCGCCAGGTCCTCCTCTCCGGCCGCGACCAGCGCCAGGTGCTTGACCGAGGGCCCCTCGACCCGGGTCACCACGACCCCCGGGTGCCGCACCCGGAACACCGCCTGCGCCCGGGGGACCAGGGCGGCGCCCGCGCTGGAGAAGGCGCCGAGCCGCAGCAGCCCGCCGTCCAGGGTGCGCAGCGCCGCGAGTTCGGTGCGGGCGACGGCCAGCCGGTCCCGGACCGCCTCCGCGTGCGGCAGCAGCACCCGGCCTGCCTCGCTGAGCCGCACCCCGCGCGGCAGCCGCTCGAAGAGGGCGGCGCCCGTCTCGTCCTCCAGGGCCTGGATCTGGCGGGAGACGGCGGACTGGGTGTAGCCGAGGGCGCGGGCGGCTGCGGTGAAGGAGCCGTGCTCGGCGACGGCGAGGAAGATCTCGTACAAGCCATGAGGAGAGGGCATGGCAGCCATGCTAGACATTCGCTTGTCGCATGGGATGGGCCCGCCTAGCGTCGAGGCCATGAACACCACGGACACCACGCACGGTACGGACACCCCGCACGGCACGCCCGCCGCCCGCCGCGGGATCGCCTTCCTCGGCCTCGGCTCCATGGGCCTGCCCATGGCCCGCCGCCTCCTCGACGCCGGTCACCCGCTGACCGTCTGGAACCGCACCGCCGCCAAGGCCGACGGGCTCGTCGCCGCCGGGGCCGTGCGCGCCACCGGGCCCGCCGAGGCGGTGGCGGACGCCGACGTCGTCGTCACCATGCTGGCCGACCCGGCCGCCGCGCTCGCCGTCGCCGACGCGATGATCCCGGCCCTGCGCCCCGGCACGCACTGGATCGACACCTCGACCGTCGGCCCCGACACCGTGCGCGCCCTCGCCGCGCGGCTGCCCGAGGGCGTCACCCTGATCGACGCGCCGGTCATGGGCAGCGTCGACCGGGCCGCGACGGGCGAGCTGCTCGTCCTCGCGGGCGGCGACACCGGGCCCGTCGCGGAGGTCCTGGAGCTGCTCGGCTCCGTCACGGCCTGCGGCGGCCCGGGTACCGGGGCCGCCCTCAAGCTGGTGCTCATCAACGCGGCCATCGGCGGGGTCGCCCTGGTCGCCGAGTCGCTGACCCTCGCCGACGCGCTGGGCCTGCCCCGCGAACTCGCCCTGCGCACCCTCGCCGCGGGCCCCCTCGCGGGCGCCGTCGGCCGGGCCACGGCGACCGGCTCGCACTTCCCGGTCGCCCTCGCCGCGAAGGACGTGGACCTGGCGACCCGGGCGGCCGAGCTGCCCGTCCTCGCGGCCGTGCACGCCGCCCTGACCCGCGACCCGGCCCTCGCGGGCGAGGACCTGGCCGCGCTCGCCCGCTGATCAGGAGCCGGCGGCCACCGCCACGACGGCCCGCACCTGGGCGATGATGTCCAGCCGGTTGCGCACGAACTCCGGATCGGTGACCGTGCCCGTCGCCGGGTCCGCGTTGTCGGCGCCGAACTGGAGCACCGGGGTGTGCACATGGCCGCCGGGCAGCCGGGTCAGGCCGAGCCGGTCGCGCAGCAGGGTGGCCCGGTAGGCGATCTCGTTGGAGAGGTAGTTCCCGCCGCCGCCCGCCCGGGCCAGCGAGCCCGGCGTCGGCCCGGCGGGGCGGACCACGGGGGTGTCCGTCCCGGCGGGGAGCTCGGTCACCGAGGTGTTGTCGTACACGGGGAAGCGTCCGGTGGCGGCCGCCGTGATCGCCGCGTACGGGAGGGTCGTCGACGTCCACTGGGGCTGCGCCGCGGGACCGTCCGCCGGGTCGGGCGGCACGGGCACCGTCCCGGTCCTGGACAGGTTCTCGTTGTCCGGGAAGCCGCCGCGCCAGGCGCCGTTGGTGCGCTCGATGTCGAAGCGGCCGGGGCGGCCCTGGCTCACCGTGGTGAACAGGTCGACCTCCGGCAGGTGCGGGCGCAGCGTCCGCTCGACCGTGCCGTCCGCGAAGTCCTCCCAGCGGACCGGGAAGACGGCCGTCTCGACCCGGGCGAGGGAGCCGTCGGCGGTGCGCAGCCAGGTGCCGTCCAGGGCGAGCGCGGTGGCCCCGGAGGGGTTGCTGATCCGCACGTCCCGGTCGAGGGTGAAGGGGTCGAAGCCGGTCAGCAGGATCCGCTTGACGCCCCTGCCCGCCGGGTAGCGGATCGAGTCCTGGCCGCGGGAGGAGCGCTCCAGCCGGTCCAGGAGCCGGGCCCGGCCCTCCTCGGTGACCCCGAACCGGGGCTGCCAGCCGCGCAGTTCGCGGGTGAGCGCGAGCCGCGCCCAGTACAGCGGCCGGTCGTCGTCCCGGGAGAGGTCTCCGCGCAGCGGTCCGCGCCCCTGCGCCCGGTCGACCGCCTGCCGCCACAGCCCCGATCCGTACCGCACGACGGTCCGCTCGGCCTGCCGGATCGTGCGGGCGTGCGCGAGCGCGTCGGCGAACTCCGGCGCCAGGCCGTCGAATCCGCCGCGCCGCAGGATCTCCTGGGGTGCGGCCCGGTCGAGTCTGGCCTCCTCCACGGTGACGGCCGGCGCCTGCGCCGCGTGGGCGGGCGGGGCCCCCACGGCGAGCGAGGCGGCGGTGAGGGCGAGGGCGAGCATGCTGCGTATCGGGGGCACGAAGGTCCTTCCGTACGGCGGTGACGGGCCGGCGGAAGTATCCCGTCCCGTCCGTCGCTCCCGCTACGGAGTCCTCGGCCAACCATCGGTCCGGTAAAGCCCGTTGGGCCGCCCCGTGGGGACCTCAGGCCGATCGCTTCGAGTCCTCCCTGAGCAGCGCCAGGAAGTCCCGGAAGGACGCCCCCATGTCCACCGCGTCCGGGTCCAGCAGCCACTGGTACTGCAGCCCGTCCATGACCGCCGTGAGCAGCGGCGCCACCCGCTCCGGGGTGAGGCCGCCGGGGAGCTCGTCGCCGAACTCGGCGCGCAGGACCTCGGCCATGTTCTCCCGCACCTGGGTGTAGCGCTCGGTGAAGAAGGCCCGCGCCGGGTGGTCCTCGGTGACGCTCTCGCCGAGCAGGGCGGAGAAGGTCTGCACGATGCCGGGGCGCATCGCGTTGTACTCCACCAGCGACTCCATGAGGTCCAGCCGCCAGCGCTCGCGGTCCCGGCCGCCGCTGGTGTCCCAGCGGTCGCGCTCCTCCAGGACGGCGACGAGCAGCGCCTCCTTGGTCGGGAAGTAGTGCAGCAGCCCCTGCTGGGTGAGCCCGACCCGCTCGGCGACCGCGCCGAGGGAGGCGCCCCGGTAGCCGCGCTCGGCGATCACCTCGAGGGCGGCGCGGACGATCTCCGCCCGCCGCTCCTCGCTCCTGGCCCGCGCCATCCCCGCGTCCCCCTTCCGAAGGTCCTCGTCAGGAGGACCGTACGGCATGCCGTTGATAACTAAATCGTAACGTAACCTACCGATCTACAGGTAGGCGAGTCATCATGGCCGCACCAGCACTTCAACGAGGAGGTACGGCCGTGCCGGAGACGAACGCGACGGACCCGACGGACGCCACGAGCCCCACGAGCGCGGACGCCGTGCGCGAGGCGGCCGTCGAGGCGGCCCTGGCCAAGCTCGACCTGGACACCAAGGCCCGGCTGCTCGCCGGCCAGGACATGTGGTCGCTGCCGGCCCTGCCCGAGATCGGTCTGGCCTCCCTGGTCATGTCCGACGGCCCGATCGGCGTCCGCGGCGTCCGCTGGACCGCCGACGACCCGTCCGTCGCCCTGCCCTCGCCGACCGCCCTCGCCGCCACCTGGGACCCGGAGCTCGCCCGCCGGGCCGGCCGGCTTCTCGCCCAGGAGGCCCGCCGCAAGGGCGTCCACGTCCTCCTCGCCCCCACCGTCAACCTGCACCGCACGCCGCTGGGCGGCCGGCACTTCGAGGCCTACAGCGAGGACCCGTACCTCACCGGCGCCATCGGCACCGGCTACGTCCGGGGCGTCCAGGACGGCGGCGTCGGCACCACCGTCAAGCACTACGTCGGCAACGACGCGGAGACCGACCGCTTCACCGTCGACAGCAGGATCGCCCCGCGCCCGCTCCGCGAGCTCTACCTCGCGCCCTTCGAGGCCATCGTCAGGAACGCCCACCCCTGGGGCATCATGACCGCCTACAACCGGGTCAACGGCACGACCATGACCGAGCACCGGTACCTCGTCAACGAGGTCCTGCGCGGCGAATGGGGCTTCGACGGCTACAACGTCTCCGACTGGATGGCCGCCCGCGACACCAAGGGCGACATCGAGGGCGGCATGGACGTCGCCATGCCCGGCCCGCACACCGTGTACGGCGCGGCGCTCGCCGCCGCCGTCCGCACCGGCGACGTCGAGGAGTCCGCCGTCGACGCCGCCGTCCGCAACGTGCTGCGGCTCGCCGCCCGCGTCGGCGCCCTCGAAGGCGCCCCGCCGGTCGTCGCCGAGCCGCCCGCCGCGATCGACGGCGACGCCCTCGCCCGCGAGGTCGCCCGCCGCGGCTTCGTCCTCGTCCGCAACGAGGACGGCGCCCTGCCGCTCCGGCCCGGCAGCGTCGCCCTCTCCGGCGCCGCCGCCCGCGACGCCCGCGTCCTCGGCGGCGGCTCCGCCCAGGTCTTCCCCGCCCACACCGTCTCCCCGCTCGACGGCCTCGCCGCCGCGCTGCCCGAGGGCGCGCTCACCTTCCACGTCGGCGCCGACCCCAGCGAGGAGCTCGCCCCCGCCGACCAGGGCTTCACCCTCCGCGCGGTCTGCCGCGACGCCGACGGCACCGTCCTCGGCGAGGGCACCCTCCCCAACGGCCAGGTCCAGTGGATCGGCGACGACCTCCCGGCCGGCGTCACCCACGAGGCCCTCGCCTCCATCGAGGTCATCGGCAGCTTCACGCCCCGCGAGACCGGCGAGCACTCCTTCGGCACCCGCGGCCTCGGCGCCTTCGCGCTCGCCGTCGCCGGCGAGACGCTGTTCGAAGGCGTCCAGGCGATGGGCCCCGAGACCGACCCCTTCGAGGCGTTCTTCGGCTCGCCCGTCGAGCGCGGCCGGGTCGCCCTCACCGCCGGCGAGACCGTCGAGGTCTCCCTGCTGCACACCCTGGACAAGGAGTTCGCGGCCCCGCTCCCGGCCGTCATGTTCTCCTTCGTCCACCTCGGTCCGCGCCGTGACCCCGACGAACTGATCGCCGAAGCCGTCGAGGCCGCCCGCGCCGCCGACACCGCCGTCGTGGTCGTCGCCACCACCGAGCGCGTCGAGTCCGAGGGCTTCGACCGCAAGGACCTCGCCCTGCCCGGACGCCAGGACGACCTCGTCCGGGCCGTCGCCGCCGCCAACCCGAACACCGTGGTCGTCGTCAACGCCGGCTCCCCGGTCGAGATGCCCTGGCGCGAGGAGGTCGCCGCCGTCCTGCTCAGCTGGTTCCCCGGCCAGGAGGGCGGCGCCGCGCTCGCCGACGTCCTCACCGGCGCCGAGGAGCCCGGCGGCCGGCTCCCCACCACCTGGCCCGTCGCCCTCGCCGACGTGCCCGTCACCGAGGTCACCCCGACCGACGGCGAACTCCACTACGACGAGGGCGTGTTCATCGGGTACCGCGCCTGGGACAAGGCCGGCGCCGACCCCGCGTACGCCTTCGGCCACGGCCTCGGCTACACCACCTGGACCTACGACTCCCTCGTCGTCACCCCGGACAGCGCCACCGTGCGCGTCACCAACACCGGTGCGCGCCCCGGCCGCGAGACCGTCCAGATCTACCTCGCGCCCGTCACCGATTCCGTCGAGCGCCCGGCCCGCTGGCTGGCCGCCTTCGCGAGCGTCGAGGCCGGCGCGGGCGAGACCGTCGAGGCGACCGTCGAACTGCCCCGCCGCGCCTTCGAGATCTGGGACGAGGAGAAGAACGCCTGGACCCTCGTCACCGGCGGCTACCAGGTGCTCGCCGCGCACTCGCTGGCCGACGCGCGCCTGACCGCGACCCTGGAGCTCTGAGCTCCGCGGTCCCACGGACCGGCCCCGGGGCGGAACCCGACTCCCGCCCCGGGGCCCGCGCGTCCCTCCGGGAACTACGCCGCGCTGATCCGCCGGTACGCGATCTCCGCCAGCCGCGCCTGGCCGTCCCGGCTCGGGTGGAACCAGTCCCACGGGCTCAGCTGCCCGTCCTCGAAGCGGAAGCCGAAGACCGCCCCGCCGTCGTAGCGGCAGCGCACGTCCTTCGCGCACACCTCCTGGAGCACCCGGTTGTAGGCCACCACCCGGTCCCGCACCCGGTTCCTGCGCTCCTCGGCCGCCGGGCCCAGGTCCTCCGGGTCCGCCAGCATCGACCCGCACACCCCCAGGCCCCACACCTGACGGCCCATCGGGCTGACCCGCCCGGTCGCCCACAGCCGCTTCAGGTCCGGCAGGCTCGACACGTACACCTGCGCCTTCGGCGCCCCGGCCCGCAGTCGGGCGAGCGCCGTCGTGAACGAGGCGCGGAACTCCCCGACCGGGGTCATCAGCTCGGGCCGCGCCCGGCAGGCGTCGTTCGCGCCCATCATGACCGTGACCAGCTCGGGGCGTTCGGCCGCCGCCGCGGCCATCTGCTCCGGCAGCTCCGCCATCCGCGCCCCGGTCCGCGCCAGGTTCCAGCTCCGCCCCGCCACGCCCTTCGGCCCGAGCAGCCGCAGGGCCAGGCTGTTGACGCCCGCGTCCGTGCCGGTCGCCCAGGACACCTCGGGGCAGTCCGCCAGGACCGCGCAGGCGTCGAAGGCGCGGGTGATCGAGTCGCCGACGGCGGCCACGGAGCCGGGGGAGGGGTCCCACAGGGGCGTCGGCTTCGGGCTGGGCTTCGGCTTCGGCGCCGTGGCCGCCGGGCCCGCCGCGTCGCCCGGGCCGTCCGCCGAGCAGCCCGGCAGCACCGCGCCGCACAGCAGCGCGACCGCGGCGGCGGTGGTACGGAATCGACGTCGCCCGCGCATCCCGGGGCCCCTCCTCGGCGTCCTGGCGGGTGAAAGCTTCGTGTCCACCCGCCCCTGAGCGACCGTACGTCACCCCGATGTGGGTGAGGCACGGTAGCTTTTCCCCCGTCGAACCAGAGGCGCCTCGGCCGATCGGGTCCGGTAAATTACATCACGTCACATGCTGTCCCCTTTTTGGGGGTTTGCGAAGATCTACTCCTGATGTGTTTACTGAGGCCGCTGGGCAAGGCGAACCTCGTCCCACACTGGAGGTCCCGGTGACGACACGTGGAGTCCTGTACGTACACTCCGCACCGCGCGCGCTCTGCCCGCACGTCGAATGGGCGGTCGCGGGTGTCCTCGGTGCGAGGGTCCAGCTCGACTGGATCCGCCAGCCGGCGTCCCCCGGCACCTGGAGAGCCGAGCTCTCCTGGAAGGGGCGGACCGGCACCGCCTCCGAACTCGCCTCCGCCCTGCGCGGCTGGCAGATGCTCCGCTTCGAGGTCACCGCGGAGCCCTGCCCCACCGCCGAGGGCGAGCGCTACAGCGCCACCCCCGCGCTGGGCATCTTCCACGCGGTCACCGGCATCCACGGCGACATCCTGGTCCCCGAGGACCGCCTGCGCGCCGCCCTGGCCCGCGCGGCCCAGGGCGAGACGGTGCTCGAGGCGGAGATCGCCAAGCTGCTCGGCAAGCCCTGGGACGACGAGCTGGAACCCTTCCGCTACGCGGGCGAGGGCGCTCCCGTGCGCTGGCTGCACCAGGTGGTCTAGATTCCCCGCCGGGACCCGCAGGGGCGGGTCCCGCGATGTGGGGGGTAAGCGATGCGTGGACGTACGGCGGCCTCGACGGCCGCCGTTCTGCTGTCCGGGGCCGCCTTCGGCGCCGCGGCGGTGCTGCTCGGCGGCTTCGTCGTCCGGGGCCTCGGCGAGATGAGCTACGAGTGCGAGGGCTCCTGGCCCGAGGGCGTCACCGTCTGGTGGTGGCTGCTCGCCGGGGCGGGGCTGCTCGCGGTGGGAGGGCTCGGCTACGCCCTCGGCCGGCACGCCCCGACGGCCGTGGAGGAGGAGCCCCGCGACGCGGTCCCCGAGGGCGCCAAGGCCTGGGGGCCCACCGGGGAGGAGTCCCGGGTGCGGGCCGCCGTCCTGAACAAGCACGACCGGCCGGCCGCCGCCGAGCCGGAACCGGCCGCGCTCGGCACGGCCGGGCGCGCCGCCCTCGCCGTCGGCGTCTGCCTCGGCCTGCTGGCCGGGGCGTGGGGCGTGTGGCCGGCCGGCGAGGAGGGGGCCGCCGAGGCGGGGCGGCCGCAGGCGAAGCCGCCCGCGCGGCCGGCCCTGGCCTGGCGGGTGCCGGTGGCCGGCGCGGACCGGCGGCCCGGGGCCTGGGGGCTCGGCGACGTCGTGGTCGACGGACGGATCGACGGGCTGTACGCGTACGGCGCCCGCGACGGAAAGGCGCGCTGGAACGTTTCCGCGCCGGCGCGGGAGGCCGTCTGCGCGATGAGCCCGCGCGTCGGGCGGAACATCGGGCTCATCGCGTACGGACGCGACGGGAAGCCCTGCGCGACGCTCCTCGCCGTCCACACCACCACGGGCGAGGTCCTGTGGCGCGAGCCCGTCGGCGGTGCCGGTGTGGGCGGGGTCGCCGTCGCGGACACCACCACCGTCGCCGTCGAGGACCGCGCCGTCCGGGGCCGCTCGGCCGAGAGCGGCGAGCAGCGCTGGCAGCGGGCCCTCGGCCGGGAGTGCGAGGTCCGGGCCCTGGACGCGGACGGGGACCGCACGCTCCTCGTCGAACAGTGCGGCGAGGGTGCGCGGTTGCTCGCGCTGGACACGGCCACCGGCAAGGAGCGGTGGAACCGCGCGCTGCCCGTCGAGTCCGCCGTCCGGGCCCGGGTCGTGTCGGTGACCCCCGCGGTCATCGCCCTCGACGAACGCGACAAGCGCGGCTCCCACGCCCTGCTCGGATTCGACGCCACCGGCACGCCCAAGGCCACCGTGCCCCTCACGGGCGCGGACGGGACCGTGACCGCCTTCGACGACGAACGCCCGCTGGTCTTCGGGGACCTGCTCGTCACCCGCGTGGAGCGCAGTTCGTCCGTGGCCACGTCGGTGGTCGCGTACTCCCTGAAGGACGGCCGGAAGGTCTGGCAGCACAGGACCGACGCGGGCATGTTCGAGTCCCTGGCCCGCCAGCCCGACGGCACCGTCGCCGTGCTCGTCCGCGGCCGGCTCCAGGTGCTCCTGCTGGACCCCGCCACGGGAAGGGTCCGCGGGGAACGCACCCCCAGGACCGAGGAGCAGCCCCTGTCGATCTACCCCGAGCTCATCCCGGTCCCCGGCGGCCACGTCGTCGTCAACCACATCACGATGAACGGCGAACCGGGCCTGTTCGCGATCCGCTGACCCCCGGGAACGACGGAGGCCCACCCCCGTCGGGGGTGGGCCTCACGCATGACGGAACGTCACGGCACGGATCGGACCGTACGGAACGCCGGCACCACATCGTGGCCGCCGAAGCCGAACGAGTCGGCCCCTCCTCCGTGCGCCCCTCGCACCGCTTCGCGGGCTTCGGAGCGCTGTGCCGTACTCCGTCCGGAGGCGTCAGACCGTACGGAACGCCAGCACCACGTTGTGGCCGCCGAAGCCGAACGAGTTGTTGATCGCGGCGATCGTGCCCTGGGGCAGCTCGCGCGGCTCGTCGCGGACGATGTCGGCGTCGACCTCGGGGTCGAGGTCGGTGACGTTGATGGTCGGCGGGGCCAGCCGGTGGTGGAGGGCCAGGACCGTCGCGACGGTCTCGATGCCGCCCGCGCCGCCCAGGAGGTGGCCGGTCATCGACTTGGTCGCGGAGACCGCCACGTGGTCCAGCTCGTCGCCCAGGACCTTGCGCAGCGCCTTGATCTCGGCGACGTCGCCCTGCGGGGTGGACGTGGCGTGGGCGTTGAGGTGGACGACCTCGGACGGCTTCAGGTCCGTCGCGTCGAGGAGGTTCTGCAGCGCCGCGGCGATGCCCCGGCCGGTCGGCTCGGGCTGCGCGATGTGGTGGCTGTCGGCCGACAGGCCCTGGCCCAGCACCTCGCAGTAGATCTTCGCGCCGCGCGCCTTCGCGTGCTCCTCGGACTCCAGCACGACCACGCCGGCGCCCTCGCCGAGGACGAAGCCGTCCCGGCCCTTGTCGTAGGGGCGCGAGGCCTGCTGGGGCTCGTCGTTGTTCTTGGACATCGCCATCATGTTGGCGAAGGCCGCGATCGGCAGCGGGTGGATCGCCGCCTCGGTGCCGCCCGCGACGACCACGTCGGCACGGCCGGTGCGGATCATCTCGACGGCGTAGCCGATCGCCTCGGCACCCGACGCGCACGCGGAGACCGGGGTGTGGACGCCCGCCCGGGCGTTCACCTCCAGGCCGACGTTGGCGGAGGGGCTGTTGGGCATCAGCATCGGCACGGTGTGCGGGGAGACGCGGCGGACGCCGGACTCCTTCAGCACGTCGTACTGGTCGAGCAGCGTGGTGACACCGCCGATGCCGGAGGCGATGACGGAACCGAGCCGCTCGGGCACGATCTTCTCGTCCTCGCCGGCGGGCGCGGTGTAGCCCGCGTCGGCCCACGCCTCGCGGGCCGCGATCAGCGCGAACTGCGCCGAGCGGTCCAGCTTGCGGGCCAGCGGGCGGGGCAGCACCTCGGACGGCTCCACCGCGACGCGCGCGGCGATCCGTACGGGCAGCTCCTCGAAGCGCTCGCCCTCCAGGGGCTTGACGCCGGAGCGGCCGGCGAGGAGGCCCTCCCAGGTGGAAGCGGAGTCGCCACCCAGCGGAGTGGTTGCGCCGATACCGGTGACGACCACGGTGCGATTGGTCGAGCTCACAGGAATTCTTTCTCCATGTGTGTGATGGTCGAAAAGCGGCGCCACCGCTGGGTGGCGAACCGGGTCAGCTAGGCCCGAGATCAGGCCTGGTGCTTCAGGATGTACTCGGTCGCGTCGCCGACCGTCTTGAGGTTCTTGACGTCCTCGTCGGGGATCTTGACGTCGAAGCGCTCTTCGGCGGCCACGACGACCTCGACCATGGACAGGGAGTCGACGTCCAGGTCGTCGGTGAAGGACTTGTCGAGCTCGACGTCCTCCGCCGGGATGCCGGCGATCTCGTTGACGATCTCGGCGAGGCCCTTGACGATCTCGTCCTGGGTGTAGGCCATGGTGGCGCTCCTTGTGGTGTTCTGAAGAAATGGGCTTCCGGATGATCCGGAGTGCCTAGGGGAGAGTAACGACCGTCGCGGCGAAGACGAGACCCGCCCCGAAGCCGATGATGAGCGCCGTGTCGCCGCTCTTTGCCTTGCCGGTCGCCAGGAGCCGCTCCATCGCGAGCGGGATCGAGGCGGCCGAGGTGTTGCCGGTGGTCTCCACGTCACGGGCGACCGTGACGTGCTCCGGCAGCTTGAGGGTCTTCACCATCGAGTCGATGATCCGCATGTTCGCCTGGTGCGGGATGAAGACGTCCAGGTCGTCCGCCGAGATGCCGGCGGCGTCCAGCGCCTGCTGGGCGACCTTCGCCATCTCGAAGACGGCCCAGCGGAAGACCGCCTGGCCCTCCTGCGTGATGGCCGGGAACTTGATGTCGCCCTGCTCGTTGAGGGGGAGCTTCGACACGTCGCCGACGTGGAACTCGTTCCACGGCACGGTCTGCTTGATCGTCTCGGACTTGTCGCCCTCCGAACCCCACACGGTGGGGCCGATGTGCGGCTCGTCCGAGGGGCCGACGACCACGGCGCCCGCGCCGTCGCCGAACAGGAAGGCCGTCGCGCGGTCCTCCAGGTCCGTCAGGTCGCTCAGCCGCTCCACGCCGATCACCAGCACGTACTCGGCCGAACCCTCGACGACCATGCCCTTGGCGAGCGTGAGGCCGTAGCCGAAGCCCGCGCAGCCGGCGGAGATGTCGAAGGCGGCCGGCTTGCCGGCGCCGATCTTGTCGGCGATCTCGGTGGCCACCGCCGGGGTCTGCTTGAAGTGCGAGACCGTGGAGACGACGACCGCGCCGATCTGCTCCGGGGTGATCCCGGCGTCGGCGATCGCCTTGCCGGAGGCCTCCACCGACATCGCGGTGACGGTCTCCTCGGGCGACGCCCAGTGGCGGGTGGCGATGCCGGAGCGCGAGCGGATCCACTCGTCGGAGGAGTCGATCTTCTCCAGGATCACCTCGTTGGGCACCACACGGGTGGGGCGGTAGCCGCCGACACCGAGGATGCGCGCGTACGGGGCGCCCTTGCTGGGCTTGATCTTCGCCATGCTTCTCGACACTCCTTGTCAGGCCGTGGCCGTCTCGGCGACGAGCGTGCGGGCCGCGTCGAGGTCGTCGGGGGTCTTCAGGGCCACGGTGGGGACACCGGGCAGGGCGCGCTTGGCGAGGCCGGTCAGGGTGCCGCCGGGGCACACCTCGACCAGGCCGGTGACACCGAGCTCCTTGAAGGTCTCCATGCACAGGTCCCAGCGGACCGGGTTGGCGACCTGGCCGACCAGGCGGGCGATGACCTCGGCGCCGCCGGTGACGACCTGGCCGTCCTTGTTGGAGACGTAGCGCACGGCCGGGTCGGCCGGGGACAGCTCCTGGGCGGCGGCGGCCAGCTTCTCCACGGCCGGGGCCATGTGGTGCGTGTGGAACGCGCCGGCGACCTGCAGCGGGACCACCCGGCGGACGCCCTCGGGCTTGTCCTCGGCCAGGGCGGCCAGCTGCTCCAGGGTGCCGGCGGCGACGATCTGGCCGGCGCCGTTGACGTTGGCCGGGGTCAGGCCCAGCTTCTCCAGGTGCGGGACGGTCACCTCGGGGTCGCCGCCGAGCAGCGCCGACATGCCGGTCCGGGTGATCGCGGCGGCCTCGGCCATCGCGAGACCACGGGTGCGGACGAGGCGCAGCGCCGCGGTGGCGTCGAGGACGCCCGCGAACGCGGCGGCGGTGAACTCGCCGACGCTGTGACCGGCGACGGCGCCGGGGGACACGGCGCCGAGACCGAAGGCGGCGTCGGGGGCGACGTCACCGAGGGCGGCGGCGGACAGCAGACCGGCGGCCACCAGCAGCGGCTGGGCCACGGCGGTGTCGCGGATCTCGTCCGCGTCCGCCTTCGTGCCGTAGTGGGCGAGGTCGAGCCCGATGGCGTCGGACCAGGCCGCGACGCGGTCGGCGGCACCGGGGAGTTCGAGCCAGGGAGTCAGGAAGCCGGGCGTCTGGGCGCCTTGGCCGGGAGCGACGAGTACGAGCACCCTCACACTCTCTCTTGGGGACGGTCCCGGACGCCCGTGGGGACAAGGACGAAGAACCGTCGGTCGAATTGTTGGTGTTCGACAAAAGTCTAGGACTGCGTCTCCGCGTCGGCCAAGCGCCCGAGGATGAGCGCGATCCGCAGGGTGAAGGCGGAGCGGACGTCGGAGGGTGACCAGCCGGTGACGTCGGTCACACGTCGAAGCCGGTAGCGCACGGTGTTCGGGTGGACGAACAGCATCCGCGCCGCGCCTTCCAGGCTGCTGGCCTGCTCCAGGTAGACACTCAGAGTTTCGAGCAGCGCCGAGCCCGCTTCTTCCAGCGGTCTGTAGATCTCCTCCACCAGCTGCTCACGGGCCGAAGGGTCGGAGGCGATGGCGCGCTCGGGCAGGAGATCGTCCGCGAGCACCGGGCGCGGGGCGTCCTGCCAGGCCGAGCAGGCCTTGAGCCCGGCGGCGGCGGCCTGCGCGGAGCGGGTGGCGGCCAGCAGGTCGGGCACGACGGGGCCCGCGACGACGGGGCCCTGCGCGTACGGCCCGATCAGGGCCTTCGCCACGGCCAGCGGATTGTCGTTGCCGCCCGCGATGACCACGAGCCGGTCCCCGAGCACACCCGTGAGGACCTGGAGCTTGGCGTGCCGGGCGGCCCGCCGGATCGCCTCCACGGTCAGCTCGCTGTCCCCGTCGGGCGCCGTGCCCAGGATCACGCACACGTTCTCCGGCGAGTTCCAGCCGAGGGCGGCGGCCCGGGACACGGCCCCCTCGTCGGCCTCGCCCGAGAGCACCGCGTTCACGACCAGCGACTCCAGCCGGGCGTCCCAGGCGCCGCGGGCCTCGGCGGCCTGCGCGTACACCTGGGCGGTGGCGAAGGCGATCTCCCGCGCGTAGACCAGCAGCGCCTCGCGCAGCACGCGCTCGTCGCCGGGGGCGGCGACCTCGTCGATCGCCGACTCCATGACCTCGATGGTCGTCCGGACCATCTCGACGGTCTGGCGCAGGGTGATCGCCCGGGTCAGCTCGCGCGGCGCGGTGCCGAACACGTCGGTGGAGATCGCCTGCGGCGTCTCCGGGTGCCGGAACCACTCGGTGAACGCGGCGATGCCGGCCTGAGCGACCAGACCGATCCACGACCGGTTCTCGGGCGGCATCGCCCGGTACCACGGCAGCGTCTCGTCCATGCGGGCGATGGCGCCGGCGGCGAGCCGCCCCGAAGACTGTTCGAGGCGCTTCAGGGTCGCGGCATGCGGGTGAGCTGGCTTCACGGGTTCAGACACGGGGACAAGACTGCCCTATGTCGGGGAGTCGGCTGGCACGGACCGGCGCCACGGAACGAAAGCGCAGGTCACAGACGTGGTCCGCCGGCCGATCCGGATGCCTTCGCCGCGTCGTGCCGACCTGCCCGGCCCGTCGGGGGCTGTGGAGATCCGACAGCGCCGGAAGCCGCTGGCCGCCTACGGCCGGTTCCGGGCCACGGAGAGTCGCACGGTGGCGTGCGCCGCGGAAGGGACGGTGACGCGTTCCGGTGCGCACGCCACGAAGAGCCACCACTCGTCGGCCGGCTTCGTGGCCGCCCAGCCGCCCGGCGCCGCTACCGTGAACCCGTGATACGCATCCAGCGCGCCGGGGAGCGGTACCCCGGAGGTGAGCCCGGGGCCGGGATCGAGACCCGGCACGCCCTTTCCTTCGGCCGTTACTACGACCCCGACAACCTCCGCTTCGGCGCGCTGCTCGCGGTCAACGAGGAGCGGCTCGCCCCGGGCGCCGGTTTCGACGAGCACCCGCACAGTCACACCGAGATCGTGACCTGGGTCGTCGAGGGCGAGCTGACCCACCGCGACTCGGCCGGCCACGCGACCGTGGTGCGCCCCGGCGACCTCCAGCACCTGAGCGCCGCCGAGGGCGTCCGGCACGTGGAGCGCAACGACGGCCCGGACCCGCTGGTCTTCGTCCAGATGTGGCTGGCCCCGCTGGCCCCCGGCGGCGACCCCGCGTACGACGTGGTCCGCGGCATCGCCGACGCCACCCCGTACGCCCTCCCGGCGGCGGGCTCGATGCTGCACGTGCGGCGCCTGGAGGCGGGCGAGCGGGCGGCCGTCCCGGACGCGGACTTCGTCTACGTCCACGTGGCGCGCGGCACGGTCCGCCTCGACGGCGAGGAACTGGCGGAGGGTGACGCGGCCCGCGTCACCGGCGCGGAGGGCCTGGCCCTGCTCGCGACCGGCGATGCGGAGGTGCTGCTGTGGGAGATGCGGCGGGCGTTCTAGCGGACGCCGTCCACGAAGGCCTGCCAGGCGGCGGCGCCGACGATCAGGGCGGGGCCGGCGGGGTCCTTGCTGTCACGGACCGGGACGGCGCCGGGGAAGCCGTCGGCGACCTCGACGCACTCGCCGCCGGTGTTTCCGCTGTACGAGGACTTCCGCCACCGCGCGCCGGTCAGTTCAGGACGGGTCTCCATAACGTTCCTCCATCACGCGGGTGATCAGTGCCGCCGAATCCTCTACGGAGAGGGCGGTGGCCTGCACGTGAGAGTAACGGAGCGCACCTTCCCTGACGGTGTCAGGGTTGGCGGTCATGTGGCCGGAGATCAGGTCCTCCGTGTAGACGATGTCCGGGTCGTCGTCGAACCGGAGGGCGGTGAACGACCCTTCGAGGCTGGCGTGTTCGCCCGCCTCGAAGGGCAGGACCTGGATGCGCATCCAGCGGTGGTCGGCGAACGTCAGCAGATGCGCCAGTTGCCGCCGCATCACCTCGCGGCCGCCGATCGGCCGGTGCAGCACCGCCTCGTCGAGCACCGCCCAGGCGAGCGGCGGGCGCTCCCGGGCCAGGATGCGCTGGCGCTCCATCCGCGCCGCGAGCAGGCCCTCCAGGTCGTCCGGCATGCCGGTGGCCAGCACCGCCCGCGCGTACTCCTCGGTCTGCAGCAGCCCGTACACCAGCTGCGTCTGGAACGTGGAGATGTACGTCGCGATGGCCTCCATCTGCGCGAACGGCTGGAACCACGTCGGCAACTGGCTCCGCAGCACCAGCCCGATGAGCCGGCTGAACAGCCCGTCCGTGCCCAGTGCGGCGTCCAGCCGTTCGGAGAACTCGCGGGTGGGGATCTTCTTCGCGCACTCGACCTGCCCGACCAGGGAGCCCGAGCAGAAGATGATGTCCCCGAGCTGCTGCTGCCTCAGCCCGTGCGCCTCGCGTAAGCGGCGCAGCTCCCAGCCGTAGTAGTCCAGGGGGGAGGCGCTGGGGTCGAGTTGGACGATGTTGACCATGGCGGAAACCTCCGGCCCGGACGCGCACGGCGTGTCGACTCGCTGTGCCGCCGAGCGTAACCAGCGCGTCGCGGGCCGGAGGCGGGAATCCCGTACGGCCACTCCTGTGGGTGACCCGGCCGGGGTCAGCCGCGCAGCGCGCTCTTCGCCTGCCAGGCGGTCCAGTCCAGGTTCCAGGCGCCGTAGCCGTTGCCCTCGGCGACGACGCCCTTGGTGTCCTCGCCGGTGATCTCGAAGGGGTCGCCGACCCGGACGGAGGCGTAGAAGGAGGCGGCGTTCTCGTCGCTCATGCCGATGCAGCCGGAGCTCTTGTTGGCGTTGCCGAACCAGCGCGCGTTCCACGGGGCGGCGTGGGCGTACATGCCGGACCAGGTCAGCCGCATCGAGTAGTCGACGTCCTTGTCGTAGGCGTCGCCGAGGCCGACCGTCTCGGAGTTCATGTTGATCGTGCCCTCCTTCGCCATCAGGACGGCCGTGCCCCGCCAGGAGCGCTTGTCGCCGCCGGGGGTGCCGCCGGAGACCGGGATGGTGCGGACGGTGCGCCCGTCCCGGACGACGGAGAGCTTCTTGCGGTCCAGGTCGACCTTGATCACCTGGGCCTGGGAGGCGACGGTGAAGCCGGTGCGGTAGTCGCGGACGAACCAGCCGTCGCCCGAGTCCGTGCCGTTCAGCGTCGCGTCCAGGGTCACCTTCGTGCCGGGCTTCCAGTACGCGCGGGGCCGCCAGTCCGCGCGGTCCCTGCCCGAGTAGTCCTTGAGCCAGCCCCACGAGCCCTCGGTGCCGTTGGAGGTGGTGACCTTCAACTGGCGCTCCACGTCCGCCTTGTTGGTGACGGGGCGGTCGAAGACGATCGACAGGGGGTGCGCGATGCCCACCGTCGTGTTCTTGCCGGGGGCCAGCGTCAGCTTGTTGACCTTGTCCGCGTCGGGGGTCGAGAAGGACTTCCGGTCCTTCGTCTCCTTGCCGCCGGCGCCGCGGGAGGTCACCTCCACCGTGTACGTGGTGCCGGGCGCGGCCTTGCGGTCCGAGGCCCAGGAGGTGCCGCCCGCGGCGGTGCGGCCCGCGAGCTCGGTGCCGTCCTCGTCGACCACCTTCACCGTCGCCAGGGTGCCGCCGGCGGCCGTCACCCTGACCGGCTGCCCGGCCGCCGGGGGCGTCACGGTCACCTTCGCGGGGGTGCCGTCGGCGGGCGCCTTCGGCGAGGCGGCCTGCGGGTCGGCGGCCGCCGTGGAGCAGGCGGTCAGCGACGCGGCCGCGATCAGGAACAGGGGGATGCGTATGTGGGTGCGCAGCACGGCACGGCCTCCGCGAGGGTGGAAGGAGTGGGATGCACCGGACTGTAGGCCGCGGCCGGGGGGGCCGTGCCCGGCCCCGGGGCCATGTGACGGGGCCTGGTGAGAAACGGTCATCGTCCGGTCACATTCCTCGCGCGGAGCGGTCAATACCGGCTGTGAGCCTGCTGTGCGCCCCACCACCGACGGGGCGGAACAAGGAGGCCCTCGTTGTGTCAGCGCTGCTCGTGACGCCCGCGCCCACCCGCCCCGCGCTGCGGCTCGGACCCGTCACCCCGGAGACGTACCGCGCCTTCCTCGCCGCCCGCTCCACCGGGCCGGGCGGGCCCAGCTTCCTCCAACTCCCCTCCTGGGCCGCGGTCAAGGACGGCTGGAGCCACCAGCTCATAGGCTGGGGACCCGAGTCCGGTGAGCTCACCGGGGTCGCGCTCGTGCTCCTGCGGGCCTTCCCCGGCACCCGCAAGTACTTCGCCTACCTCCCCGAGGGGCCCGTCGCCGACTGGGCCGACCCCGATCTCGACGGCTGGCTCGACCCGCTGCTGCGGCACCTGCGCGCGGCCGGCGTCTTCGCCGTGCGGATGGGGCCCGGGCCCGACTACCGCCGCTGGTCCGCGACCACGCTCAAGGCGCACACCGGGCCGGGGCGGCGGCTCTCCGACGTCCTCGCCAGCGAGGTCGACCCGCTGGGCTCGGCCGTCGCCGAACGGCTGCGGGCCCGGGGATGGAAGCGCTGCGGCGGCGAGTCCGACGACGGCGCCGACGCCCAGCCGCGCTTCGTCTACCAGGTGCCGCTCGCCGGCCGCAGCTCCGACGACCTGTGGTCCGGGCTCAACCAGGAGTGGCGCCGCAACATCCGCAAGGCCCGCAAGTCCGGCGTCGAGGTCGTCCTCGGCTCCGCCGCCGACCTGCCCGAGTTCTTCCGGCTGCTGCGGATCACCGAGGAGCGCGACGGCTTCCGGCTCGGCCGCTCCCTCGCGTACTACGAGCGCCAGTACGCCGTCCTCAACGCCGAGTACCCGGGGCGGATGAAGCTGTACCTGGCCCGCCACGAGGGCGAGGTCCTCGCCGCCCACACCATGATCACCGTCGGCCGTCGGGTCTGGTACCAGACCGGCGCCTCCGCCGACCACCGCCGCGAGGTGCGCCCCTCCAACGCCCTCCAGTGGCGCATGATGCTCGACGCCCACGCGGTCGGGGCCGACGTCTACGACATGCGCGGGGTACCCTCCACCCTCGATCCGGACGACCGCGCCCACGGGCTGCTCCGCTGGAAGCTCGGTACGGGCGGGCGGGTCGTCGAGACGCTGGGGGAGTGGGAGATTCCGTTGCAGGGCACGACCAACCACACGCTGTACCGCGCCTTCCAGGCGTATCTGGCCCGCCGATGACGGCCACCCTGACGGAGACCGGATCGCCCTCCGTCCTGCGCAGCGGCGCCCTGATGGCGGCCGGCTCGCTCGTCTCCCGCGCCACCGGCTTCGTCCGCTCCGCCGTCGTGGCGGGGGCCATCGGCACCGGCTTCGTCGCCGACGGCTACGCGGTCGGCAACTCCGTCCCCACGATCGTCTACATGCTGCTGCTCGGCGGCGCGCTCAACGCGGTCTTCGTCCCCGAACTGGTGAAGGCCGCCAAGGAGCACGAGGACGGCGGCGCGGCCTACACCGACCGGCTGCTCACGATCTGCGTGCTCGCCCTCACCGTCCTGACCGCCGTCGCCGTGCTCGCGGCACCCGCGATCGTCGACGCGTACACCGACTACACCGGCGCGCAGCGGGACACGACCGTCGCCTTCGCCCGCTCCTGCCTGCCGCAGATCTTCTTCCTGGGCCTGTTCACGCTGCTCGGCCAGGTGCTCAACGCGCGCGGCCGGTTCGGCGCGATGATGTGGACCCCGGTCCTCAACAACCTCGTCGTGGTCGCCGTCTTCGGCCTGTTCCTCGCCGTCTCGGCGGGCGGGGAGCTCACCCCCGGCGAGACCGCGCTGCTCGGCTGGGGCACCACCGCGGGCATCGCCCTCCAGGCCCTCGCCCTGCTGCCCTCCCTCAAGGCGGCCGGCTTCCGCTGGCGCCCCCGGTTCGACTGGCGGGGCAGCGGCCTGACCGCACCCCTGAAGGCGGCGGGCTGGCTGGTCCTGCTGGTCCTCACCAACCAGGCCGCGTACTGGGTGACCACCAAGGTCGCCACGGCGGCCGGCCAGCGGGCCGAGGGCGCCGGCCTCAGCGCGTACAACAACGCCTACCTGCTGTGGGCCGTCCCGCACGGCATCGTGACCGTCGCCCTGGTCACCGCCCTGCTGCCGCGGATGAGCGCCGCGGCGGCCGAGGCCGACCTCGCGGGCGTGCGCCGCGACGTGGCCTACGCGCAGCGCACCAGCGCGGCCGCGATCGTCCCCGCCGCCTGCGGGCTGTTCGCCCTGGCCGTCCCGCTGATGGGCCTGGTCTTCGGCTACGGCCGCACCGACGCGGACGCGGTCCGCTCGATGGCCTGGATCCTGATGGCCCTCGCGCCCGGCCTGATCGCGCTCTCCGGCCAGTACGTGTGCACCCGCGCCTTCTACGCCCTGCGCGACACCCGCACCCCCTTCTTCCTCAACCTGGTCATCGCGGGCCTCAACGCCCTGCTCGCCGTCTGCGCCCACGCCTTCCTGCCCGCCCACTGGGCCGTGACGGGCATGGCCGCGGGCTACTCGTTCGCCCTCTGGGCGGGCTGGGGCCTCACGGCGTACGTGCTCGGGCGCAGGCTGAGGCGGGCCGGACCCACCGGCGCCGGACCCACCGGCACCGGGACCGGATCCACCGGGACCGGGACCGGATCCACCGGGACCGGGACCGGATCCACCGGGACCGGACGCGCCGGGGCCGGGGCGACCGGAGCCGGGTCGGCGCCCGCGACCGGTGCCGGCGGCGCGCTGCTGCGCCTCCTGGCCGCCGCCGTGCCCGCCGCCGGGCTCGGGCTGCTCGTCGCGGACCGGACCACCGGGGCCGGGTCGCTGCTCTCCGGCCTGGCCGGCGCGGCCGCCGTCCTCGCCGTCTTCGCCCTGCTGGCCCGGCCGCTGCGGCTCACCGAGGTCCAGTCCCTCCTCACGGGCGCCACCGCCCGGCTCACCCGACGGCGCTGAGCCCACCCGCCCGCGCCGCCCCTCCACACCCGTCCCGCCCGCCCCTCCGCAGACCCGCTCCCCGCCGGATCCCCTCCCCGGCGGGGAGCGCACCCGACCGACCTTGGGATACTCCACGAATGCCACGCGTGCTGCTGATCGAAGACGACCCCTCCGTCCGTGAAGGCGTCGAGCTCGGGCTCCGGCGCCGCGGGCACGAGGTGCGGACCGCCGCGACCGGGGAGGCCGGGCTCGACGCGCTCGGGGAGTTCCGCCCCGACCTGCTGCTGCTCGACCTCATGCTGCCCGGCATGAACGGCGTCCAGGTCTGCCGCCAGGTCCGCCAGACCAGCCAGCTGCCGATCATCATGCTCACCGCGCGCGGCGACGACTTCGATGTCGTCATCGGCCTGGAGGCGGGCGCCGACGACTACATCGTCAAGCCCGCCCGCACCGAGGTCATCGAGGCCCGGATCCGCGCCGTGCTGCGCCGGATCGAGGAGCCCGGCGGCGGCCGCCCGTCCGTGGAGTTCCACGGGGAGCTCGCCGTCGACCGGGCCGGACTCACCGTCGCCAAGAACGGCGAACGCATCGCCCTCGCCCCCTCCGAGCTGAAACTGCTGCTCCACCTCACCGCCGCCCCCGAGCAGGTCTTCAGCCGCCAGCAGCTCCTCGAACACGTCTGGGAGCACAGCTTCCACGGCGACGCCCGGCTCGTCGACGCCTGCGTCCGCCGGCTCCGCAACAAGATCGAGGACACCCCCGGCGACCCCCGCTACATCCAGACCCTGCGGGGCTTCGGCTACCGCTTCGGACCGCTGTGAGAGCCCACGTGCCGGGCGGCGGGCGGCACGCCGAGGCCCGTCGAAGACGCCTGCGCCCCTTCGGGCTGCGCACCCGGCTCGTCCTCGCCTTCCTGCTGGTCGCCGCCGTCGGCTGCGGCACCACCGCCGCCCTCACCTACCGGGCCGCCCGCAACGCGATCCTGGAGCAGACCCAGGACACCGCCGTCACCGCCTTCCGCCAGCAGGTCGAGACCCTCAACACCCAGCTGCCCGTCAACCCCGACGGGCTGCGCACCGCCCTGCAGAGCATCGCCCGGCAGGGCAAGCCGCGGCCCTGGCGGGTGTACGCGGAGTACGGCGACCTGCGCGTCTCCTCCACCGACCGGCCCGAGTCGAGCGTCCTCACCCCCGAACTGCGGCGCAGGGCCACCGCGATCGGCGCCACCCACGGCAGCTTCCAGCGCGTGGTCAAGGACGGCACCCCGTACCTCACCATCGCCGTCCCCGCCGTCTTCGGGAACTACTACCGGGGCTTCCCGGAGGGCAGGCCCACCGGACTCGTCCTGTACGCGGTGATGGACCTCGGCGAGGAGGAGGCCAACATCGAGGCCATGGTCGCCGCCGCCCGCGACGGTGCCCTGCCCGCCCTGCTGGTCGCCCTGATCCCGGCCCTGGTGGCCTCGCGGGGCGTGCTGCGGCCGGTGCGCGAGCTGCGGCTGGCCGCGCACAGCATGGGCCGGGGCCGCCTGGACACCCGGATCCACGCCAAGGGCAGCGACGAACTCGCCGACCTGGCGCGTACGTTCAACGAGTCGGCCGCCGAGCTGGAACGTTCCGTCACGGAGCTGCGGAACGCCGAGGCCCGCGCCCGCCGTTTCGCCTCCGACGTCTCCCACGAGCTGCGCACCCCGCTCGCCGGGATGCTCGCCGTCACCGAGGTGCTCGACGAGGACGCCGGCACCCTCGACACCGACACCGCCCGCGCCGTCCGCCTGATCAGCGCCGAGACGGGCAAACTCGCCGTCCTCGTCGAGGACCTGATGGAGATCTCCCGCTTCGACGCCCGCGCGGCCGAGCTCCACACCGACGAGGTCGACGTGGCCGACTCGGTCCGCAACACCCTCCGGAACCGGCACTGGACCGATCCGGAGCAGATCGTCACCGAGCTCACCGACGGCGTCCGCGCCTCCCTCGACCCGCGCCGCTTCGACGTCGTCGTCGCCAACCTGGTCGGCAACGCGCTGCGGCACGGCCGCCCGCCGGTGACGGTCCGGGTCTACGCCGAGGACGACCGGCTCGTCACCGAGGTCGCCGACCGGGGGCCCGGCATCCCGCAGGACGTCCTCCCGCACGTCTTCGACCGCTTCTACAAGGCCGACGCGGCCCGTACCCGCTCGGCGGGCAGCGGCCTCGGCCTCGCGATCACCCTGGAGAACGTCCGGCTGCACGGTGGTACGGTCGTCGCCGCCAATCGACCCGACGGCGGCGCCGTCTTCACCGTCAGGATCCCGTTGTGACTCCCGCCGCGAGCCGCTTCCGGCGAGGAGCCGCAGCCGCCCTGCTGGCCCTGCTGACGCTGGCCGGCTGCGGCGTGCAGAAGAGCGACGTCGTGGAGGCCGGGGGCGCGGCGCCGGTCACCGTGAACCCGACCGGCAGCCCGCGGATGCTGCTGTTCTTCGTGAGCCGGGACGGCCGGCTGATGCCGGTCGCCCGCGACCTCGGCTTCAGCCGGATCATCGAGGACGGCTCCGGCGCGGGCGCCCGGACCGAGATCACCCACCCGCCCGCCTACCGGATCGCCACCGACAAGGTGCTCGGCGCCCTCATCGAGGGCCCGGACGAGAAGGAACGCGCCGCCGGCCTCACGACACAGATCGACTTCCACGGCGCGCGCGAGACCCACACCCAGCGGCAGACCGGCTCCGACCTGCGCCCCGAGCTGAGCCTCCGGCTCCAGGTCCGGGTCAAGGACCTCGACCCGATCGCCGTGCGCCAGTTGGTCTGCACGGCCTCCTACGCGGAGGACCTCGGCCAGGCGGCCCCGGTCGTCATCTCGGGGACGGACGGGGCCCTGCCCGCGACCCGCTGCGAGACGGACTGACCGACCGGGGCCCCACCTGCGCGCCCCGGCTCAGGCGCCGCGCAGCTCCGCGAGGACCGCGTCCGTGAACGGCGGCCAGGCCTCGACCGCCCAGGCCCCGAAGGGCCGGTCGGTCAGCGCCACGCAGGCGGCCCCCGCGTCCGGGTCGACCCACAGGAAGGTCCCGGACTGGCCGAAGTGCCCGAAGGTGCGGGGCGAGGAGGAGGCGCCGGTCCAGTGCGGCGACTTGCCGTCGCGGATCTCGAAGCCGAGGCCCCAGTCGTTCGGCCTCTGGTGCCCGTAGCCGGGCAGGATGCCGGTGAGACCCGGGTACGTCACGGTCATCGCGTCCAGCACGGTCCGCGCGTCGAGCAGCCGCGGCGCCTGCACCTCGGCGGCGAAGCGCACCAGGTCGTCCACGGTCGACACGCCGTCCTTGGCGGGCGAGCCCTCCAGGGTCGTGGCGGTCATGCCGAGCGGCTCCAGCACCGCCTGGTGCAGGTATTCGGCGAAGGGGATGTCGGTGGCCTTGGCGAGGTGGTCGCCGAGCGCCTCGAAGCCGGTGTTGGAGTAGATCCGGCGGGCGCCGGGGGCCGCCATGACCCGGTTCTCGTCGAAGGCGAGCCCGGAGGTGTGGGCGAGCAGATGGCGCACGGTCGCGCCCTCGGGACCGGCCGGCTCGTCGAGGTCGATGGCCCCCTCCTCGTACGCGACGAGGACGGCGTACGCCGCGAGCGGCTTGGTGACGGAGGCGAGCGGGAAGCGGCGGTCGGTGGGGCCGTGCGCGCCGGCCAGGGTGCCGTCCGCGCGGACGACGGCGGCGGCCGCGGTGGGGACGGGCCAGTTCTCGATCGACGCCAGGGTCTGCAGGCTGTTCGGCATGGTGCCGAGCGTACTTCGCCTGCTTGCTTCGAGTGCACTCCAACCTTCTAGCGTGGGGGCCATGAGCTTGATCGAGAGCACGACACCGCAGGTGCGGAAGGACCGCTACACGATCAGTGAGGTGGCCGCCCTGACCGGACTCTCGGCGCACACCCTGCGCTGGTACGAGCGGATCGGCCTCATGCCGCACGTCGACCGCTCGCACACCGGCCAGCGCCGTTTCACCGGGCGGGACCTGGACTGGCTGGCGTTCGTGGGCAAGCTGCGGCTGACCGGGATGTCGGTGGCGGACATGGTGCGGTACGCGGAGCTGGTGCGGGAGGGCGAGCACACCCACCCCGAGCGCCGTGAGCTCCTGGAGACCACCCGGCGCGACGTCCTGGTCCGGATCGCCGAGCTGCAGGACACCCTCGCGGTGCTCGACCTCAAGATCGGCTACTACGGCGACCAGACGACCACATGCGGAGAGGCCACCTCATGAGCAGCAGCAACGACAGGATCGGCACCGTCCGTCTCGGCGCCGGCCAGGACGGACCGGAGATCGGCGTCCAGGGCTTCGGCGCCATGGGCATCAGCGAGTTCTACGGGGACACCGACGAGAAGGCCGCCCGCGACACCCTCGAAGCGGCCCTGGAGTACGGCGTCACCCTCATCGACACCGCCGACGTCTACGGGCAGGGCGCCAACGAGGAGTTCCTCGCCCCGTTCGTCGCCGCGCACCGCGACGAGCTGGTCCTCGCCACCAAGTTCGGCATCGAGCGCCGGGCCGACGACCCGGTCCACCGGGGCGTCCGCAACGACCGCGCGTACGTCCGGAGCTCCGTGGAGGCGAGCCTGCGCCGCCTGGGCGTCGAGACGCTGGACCTCTACTACATGCACCGCCGCGACCCGGACGTCCCGTTCGCCGAGTCCGTCGGCGCGATGGCCGAGCTCGTCCAGGAGGGCAAGGTCCGCCACCTGGGCCTGAGCGAGGTGACCGGACCCGAGCTGCGCGAGGCGTACGCGGTGCACCCGATCGCCGCGCTCCAGTCCGAGTGGTCGCTCTTCTCCCGCGACGTGGAGCGCAGCGCGGTCGGCGCGGCGGCCGAGCTCGGCGTCACCCTGGTGCCCTACTCGCCGCTCGGCCGCGGCTTCCTCACCGGCGCGTTCGCCGACGCCTCCAAGGAGCTGTCCGCCGCGGACTTCCGCCGCGGGCAGCCCCGCTTCAGCGGCGAGAACGCGGCCCGCAACGCGGCCCTGCTCGACCCGGTCCGGACGATCGCCGAGGAACACGGGGCGAGCCCCGCGCAGATCGCCCTCGCCTGGGTCCAGCAGCGCGCCGCCGTGCACGGCCTGGACGTCGTCCCCATCCCGGGCACCCGCAAGCGCTCCCGCCTGCGGGAGAACGCGGCCGCCACCCGGATCACCCTGACCGCCGACCAGCTCGCCGCCCTGGAGCCGATCGCCGCCCGGGTCGCGGGCGACCGCTACCCGGACATGACCTTCACCGCGGCGTCCCGGGAGGTCTGAGGGCACGTCGGCGGCGCCGGTCCCGCCCGCCCTCACGCCAGGCCCAGCGCGAAGACCGCGAACCCCGCCGCCAGGACGCCCGCGAGGGCGCGCCTGGCGGTTCCCGTCCCCGTCCACGGCGACTCGAAGCCCCGTGCGTACCGCCCGATCAGGACGAGCAGCCCGGCGAAGAGCGGCATCCAGGCCAACCGGGCCAGGATCCAGCCGACCGAGTCGGGCGCGCCGACCAGGCCGGTGATCTCACCGGCGTACGAGGCGGGGATCGCGGCCGCCAGCATCGCCGTCTGGTGCCAGCACAGGATCGTCATCGCGGACAGGTTGACCACGACCACCGGCGCCCAGAGCGCGGGCCGCCGCAGCAGCTTCCCGAGCCGGTCCCGCAGCAGGATCGCGGCGCCGCTCTGGGTGGCGGCCAGGGCGAGCACGAGCAGCGACGGCGGGTGCGAGTTGGTGCGGGCCTCGCCGGGGACGCCGACCATCGAGGCGGGGTAGCCGAACCAGACCAGCAGCGCGGCGAAGAGCGCGGCGCCGCCGATCAGCAGCCCCCAGGCGTGCCGCCGGGTGACCCGGCCCTCGCCCCAGGAGACGCCGAGCTGATAGGCGAAGAGCCAGCCGGGCAGGATGTTGAGCACGCTCAGCCAGGACGGCACGGCGTCGGCGTACGGCCCGTAGCGCAGCAGGTCGACGACGGCGACGGAGCCGAGCAGCGGGGCCGCGGCCCACACCCCGAGCCGGCGGGCGGCCCGGACGCAGTACGGGGTGAGCGCGGTGACGACCGTGTACACGCCGACGAACCACAGCGGCTGGACGACCAGCGTGGACGCGGTCCGCAGGGTGTCGCCCGGCACCCCGAACCCGTAGTGCAGCAGTGGCAGCAGCGCCGCCCACACGGCGGTCACGCCGAGCACCGGTCGGCCGAGCCGGGCCAGCCGGCCCTTGAGCCAGTCGCGGACCGGCCCCTCGTGGCGGCGGAAGGAGAGCACCGAGGCGTAGCCGCCGACCAGGAAGAAGATGCCCAGCATCTGGAGGATCCAGCTGGCCGGGGCGAGCCCGCCGAAGGCGGACAGCGGGCTGGCGTTGTGGATCGCGCCGTCGTCGGAGAGCGTGAACCCGCCGAGCAGCCAGTGCCCGGTGGGCACGGCGAGCAGGGCGAGGGCGCGCAGCCCGTCGATCGCGCGGTCGCGGTGGGCGGGGGTGCGGGCCTCGATCCTCTCGGCGAGCCGCTTCATCGGACATCCCCCTCGGCGATGGCGGCGAACGCGCGGAGGGACTCGGTCCCGGGGGCGAAGTAGCCGTCGTGGCCCAGGGCGTCGCCGGCGGCGATCCGGCGGGCGCCGAACTCGGGGGCGGTGGGGTCGGTGCCGTGGCCGAGGCCGGCCACCCGGACGTGGGGGACCCGGTCGATCCAGTCGGTGGGGTCCTTGGCGGCCCACACCCGGGCGGTGGTGCCCAGGGCGGACGCGGTGTCGGCGCGCATCCCGGGGGAGCCGAGGACGACGAGGTCGCGGGCCTCGATCGCGGGCGCCGCGATGCCGCAGACGACGGAGCCGTAGCTGTGGCAGAAGACCGAGGGCTCGGCGGCGCCGACGGCGGCGAGCCCCTCGGTGAAGCGGCTGAGCCGCCCGGCCCCGGCCTCGGCCAGGTCCCCGGTGGCGGCGTCCAGGCCGACCCCGACGGGGGTGGTGTAGCCGGCCCAGGCGACGACGGCGGTCCGGCCGCCGGTCGCCTCGCGCAGGGCGGTGGCCTTGCGGGTGAGCGGCGCGAGGTTCCCGGCGTCGATGTCGGACCCCGGTACGAGCACGGCCACGTGCGCGGCCTTCGCCAGGTCCCCGTAGACCAGGACCGCCTGGCCGCGCCCCCGCGGGTCGTAGGCGAGGACCTGCTGCCCGGCGAACCGGGTGCCGGTGGTGCGGGCGTTGGCGGCGTAGCGCAGCGCGAGCGGGGCGCCGTCGAGGTTGCCCACGACGGTGGGGTGGGCGGCCGCCAGCTCGCGCTGCCGACGGGGGCTCAGGGAGCCGAAGTACGCCGCCGTCTGACCGGGTGTCATGCGCGCCGGGTCGGGCAGCCCGTCGGCCCGCCACTCCACGGTGCCGACCGGCACCCCCGTCACGGGCTGCTGGCTGCTGCCGGAAGCCCAGCCTGCGGTCCCGGCCACCACGGTCGCGGTGAGCGCGGCGGCGACCAGGGTCCTCGTGAAGCGGCGCATGGGGCGGCCCTTCCTCTCTCTCGTCGTTGGCGAGAGGAAGGTAGGAAGGGGACGGGTGACCGGGCGTCACACCAGGGCGCCAACCGTGGAGTGATACCGGGGTAGGGGGCGGACGAGCAGCCAACCCCAGGTCAGGGGTGGGGTTTTCCCCCCGGTCCGGGGTCCCGGCCTGGGGGTCCCGCGGTCCGGTCCGGTCCGGTGGGTCTCCGGGCCTGGGGGTCCCGCGGTCCGGTCCGGTGGGTCTCCGGGCCTGGGGGTCCCGCGGTCCGGTCCGGTGGGTCTCCGGGCCCGGGGGTCCCGCGGTCCGGTCCGGTGGGTCCCCGGGGCGTCGGGCCCCTAGCGTCCCTGGCCCGGGGTCACGAGCCCCGACTCGTAAGCGAAGACGACCGCCTGCGCCCGGTCGCGCAGGTCCAGCTTGGCCAGCACCCGGCCGATGTGGGTCTTCACGGTCTGCTCGGCGAGCACCAGGTGGTCGGCGATCTCCTGGTTCGACAGGCCCCGGGCGATCAGCTCCAGGACCTCCGTCTCGCGCGGGGTCAGCCCGTTGAGCCGCAGCGCGGCCCGGTCGGCGCGGGGAGCGGGCTTCGAGGCGGCGAAGTCGGCGATCAGCCGCCGGGTCACGGAGGGCGCCAGCAGCGCCTCGCCGGCCGCCACGATCCGGACCGCCGCGATCAGGTCGGCCGGCGGCGCGTCCTTCAGGAGGAAGCCGGAGGCGCCGGCGCGCAGCGCCTCGTACACGTAGTCGTCCACGTCGAAGGTGGTGAGCATGAGCACCTTGGGGCGGTGGAC
The DNA here is from genome assembly GCF_039535475.1 of Streptomyces showdoensis. Taxonomy (NCBI): domain Bacteria; kingdom Bacillati; phylum Actinomycetota; class Actinomycetes; order Kitasatosporales; family Streptomycetaceae; genus Streptomyces; species Streptomyces showdoensis. The sequence continues at coordinate 3,195,108 of NZ_BAAAXG010000026.1, forward strand.
CACGCCCGGCGGGGGGTTCAGGATCTCGCGCGCCGCCGCGAGCCCGTCGAGCTCCGGCATCCGCACGTCCATGAGGACCACGTCCGGGTGGGTGGAGCGGGCCACGTCCACGCCCTGCCGGCCGTCCGGCGCCTCGCCCACCACGTCGATGTCGGGCTGCGCGGCGAGCAGCGCGGCGAACCCCGCCCGCACCATGGCCTGGTCGTCGACGATGATCACGCGAATGGTCACGGGCTTCCTCAGCTGTCGGTCGTACCCAGCGGCAGCCGGGCGGCGACCCGGAAGCCCCCGTCCGGCAGCGGCCCGGTGTCGAGCGAGCCGCCGGTCAACCGTACGCGCTCGCGCATCCCGACGAGTCCGTGCCCGGTGCCGGAACCGCCCTCGACGGGCGCACCCCGTTCCGCGGCGGGCCCGTTGACGACCAGCACGTTCAGCCAGCCCTCGCCGTCCGGGCGGACGGACACCCGGGTGGCGGCGCCCGGGGCGTGCCGGACGACGTTGGCCAGGGCCTCCTGCACGATCCGGTACGCCGAGAGGTCCACCGCCTGCGGCACGTCCCCCAGGTCGGCGGCGAGGGACAGCTCGGCCGGCACCCCGGCCCGCACCGTCGCCTCGATCAGCTGCTGCACCCGGTCGAGCCCCGGCTGCGGGGCCCGCTCGCCCTCCGCGCCCTCGCTGCGCAGCACCACGAGCAGCCGCCGCATCTCGGCGAGCGACTCGCGGGCCCCGGCCGCGATCGAGGCGAACTCCTCGCGGGCCGCGTCCGGCAGTTCGGGGATGCGGTACGGGGCGGAGTCCGCCTGCACGGTGATCACCGACATGTGGTGGGCGACCACGTCGTGCAGCTCGCGGGCGATCCTGGCCCGCTCCTCCAGGAGGGTGCGGCGGGCGCGTTCGGCCTCGCTGATGGTCTCCTGCTCGACCAGCCGCCGCTCGGCCTCGCCGCGACCGCGCAGGGTCGCGGTGATCATCAGCACGGCGCCGCTGAGCACGAAGAGCAGCAGCGTGATGCCGCCCGCCCGCTTCGGCGAGACGATCTCGAAGACGGTCGCGGCGGCCCCGGTCATCAGCCACACCCCGATGAGGGCGCGCCGGGACTCGCGCAGGCCGAGGGCGAGCATCAGCGCGAGGTAGCCGACCACGACCATCGGCGTCCACGGCCAGGGCCGCCCGTCGACCCCGTCGGCGCCGAGCATGACGAAGCCGCCGGCGACGTCCGCCGTGAAGATCACCCACCAGGCCTGGAGGGGCCGGGTGACGGCGAGCACCAGGGGCGCGGTCTGCGCGGTGGCCAGCGCCCCGGCGACGGCGCCGTTGACCTGGTAGTCCTGGACGAGCACGGTGATCGTGACGGGCAGCAGCGGGGCGACGAACGCCAGCGCGATCCCGTACGGCAGCAGCCGCACCCACGGGGAGGCCGCCCGCGCGCCCAGCGCCTCGCCGGGACCGGTCGGCGTGGTGAGGGCCACCCCGATCCCCTGGAGCAGCCCGCTCGCCCAGGCCCAGACCGCGCGGAGCAGCCCGTTCGCCCGGGTCCCGACCGCGCGGAGCGGCCCGCTCGCCCCGGTCCCGACCGTGCGGAGCAGCCCGCCGGCCCGGGCCCCGGCCGTGCGGACGGCGCTGCTCGCCCCGGTCCGGGTCCCCCGGAGCACCGCACCCGCGCGGTCCCCGGCCTGTCGCATGCGCGGCCGACGCCGCTGTTCGTCCTTCATGGCCCGCCCAGGGTAGGCGGGCCCGCCCAGGCCGCACGTCATACCGGGGTGCGGGCCGCGGGGTCATACCGGGGTACGAGACCCCGCCCGTGGCCGTGGCCCCGGGGCCCGTGCCCGCGCCTTGGGCCCGGCGCCCGCGCCGGGGCTCGCACGCCGTGCCCGTGCCCGTGCCCGCGTCCCCTGAAGCCCGGCGTCGTCGGCCCGGCTACAGCTCGGCGAGCAGCTCCGCCTTGCGGCAGGAGAACTCCTCGTCGGTCACCAGGCCCGCCTGGTGCAGCTCCCCGAGGTGGCGAATCCTTTCCGCGACGCCCGCCGGGTCGTAGGGCCGGGCCGCGCCGGGGAGGGCGGGGACCCGCGCGGAGCCGCGGATCGCGGCCAGGACGGCGGCGGCGAAGGGCAGCGACTCGTGCACCGGCCCGTAGCCGAGCCCGAAGACCACCGAGGCCGGGTCCTGCTCCGGATGGGCCGCGCGGGACCCGTGGCCGTCGCGCTCCAGCAGCCGCAGGCAGCCGTTCGGGGCCTCCGGCGAGTGCCACTCGACCCCGCTCAGCTCCTGCACGGAGTAGAACTTGTCGCCCGCCCGCCACTTCTCGGAGGACGCCCCGGTCCGGGACCAGCGGAAGGCGACCTCGGCCGACCCGTCGAAGCTGGCCTTCCCGTCGTACGCCTTGAAGGACTGCGGCCCCTCGGGCGCCGCGACCAGGAAGCCGTCCGTCGGCTCCGTCGCGTCCGCCGGGAGCAGCGCGCGCAGCTCGTCGCGGTAGTACGCGGCCTGCGCCTCGCGCTCGACGGGCAGCGCGATCCGGTAGGGGTCGCCCCCTTCCTGCAACTGCCCCGCCGCCGCCTCGACCAGTGGATCGGCCCCGGCCCTCGGCACGGCGTGCAGCACGACGGTGCCCCGCTTGCCCGGGGCCAGCGTCACGGACGCCAGCGCCTCGTGCGGGATGCGCCGTTCGCGCAGCACGCCGAAGAGCCTCGGCGTGCGGATCCCCCGTTCGAAACGGATGACGATGGCGTCGCTCTCGAACTGCCAGGTGGCATGTATTCCGGCCAGCACATCACCCATACGCCTCATCGTATGCGGCGTATGCCCCGGCGTCGCCCCTGTGGGAACGCCCGAAATCTGCCGTGATCTACGCGCGTCAGGCGGCTTCGGCACCGGAGATTCCCCTGCGGCAAGCGCTGTCCGCGGGAGCGCAGGTCAGCTCGCCGTACGCGCCGACGCCTATCGCGGCGAAGTTCGCGAGGCTCCCCGTGCCGGGCTCGAAGTAGCCCGCGTGGCCGGTCGCCCCGGCCGCCGAGAGCAGCCGCGCGCCGAACTCCGGGGCCACCGGGTCGGCCCCGTGGCCCACCCCGCCGAGCTCCAGGTGCGGGACGTCCGCGATCCAGTCGTCCGCGTCCCGCATGGCCCAGATGCGGGCCGGGGTGGCCAGGTCGGCGGCGTGCTCGGCGCGCATGCCGGGGCTGCCCGCGACCACCACGTCCGTCACCCGCTCGGGCAGCCGGGGCGCGGCGACCCCGCACAGGACGGAGCCGTAGCTGTGGCAGAACAGGCTGACCGGCGCGTCCCCGGGCAGCGCGGCGGTCAGGTCGACCAGCCGCACGGCGCCGTTCTCGGCGAGCCGCCCGATGGCCGCGTCGATGCCGACGCCGACGGGCGCGGTGTAGTCGGCCCAGGCGATGACGGCGGTCGGGGTGCGCGGGTCGGCGCGGTGCTCGGCGGCGTACAGGGAGGCGGCCATGCCGGCGGGCGCCGAGTACATCCGGGCGGTCTTCTGGAAGGTCAGCAGGTTGGTGTCGACGCCCGGCACGACCACGGACACCCGGCGGGCCCGGTCCAGGTCGCCGAGGACCTCCGCGGTCCGTCCCGTACCGCTCGGGTCGAAGGCGAGGATCTGGCGGCCCGGGCGCATCAGCGACCGGAAGCGGTCCACCCGGCGGCGGGCCTCGTGCAGCCCCTCGGCGTTCAGCCGCGGGTCGTCGACCCTGCCCCGCTCGGCGTCGAGCGTGCGGGCCAGGGAGACCCGGTTGGCGCGGTAGCGGAGGGTGACGGGGACGCCGTTGAGGTTGCCGACGACGAGCGGGTAGCGGTCGGCGAGCCGGGAGCGCTGCGCGGGGGAGAGGGAGGCGAAGAAGGAGGCGATCGTACGGGCCGGGGCCGCCGCGTCGGGCAGCGGACGGTGCCCGACCCTGCCGTGCGCCCACGCGGCGAGCGCGCTCTCGCGGGTCTCTCCTGGCGTGCTCTGATGCCGGATCGTGGTCCACCCCGTGGTCGCGAGGAACACGAACACCACGGCCAGCGCGAGCAGCATGCGCCAGACGGAGAGGGTGGGGGAGGAATCGAAGGAAGGCATTGGGCGCCACCCTAGGGGGCGCGGTCGTACGCCCGGGCGGGCGAGTGACGCGGATCACCTGGCGGACGGGGTGTGGTGACGTTCCGTGTGCGCGGGCGCACGCGGAGCTCGTACGGGCCCGGGGCGGGGTCGTGGGGTTCGCACCGGTGCGCGGTGGGCCCGCGGAGCGGGTGCGGGCTCGGGCCGGTCGGGCTCACGCCCTCCAGTCCGGCGCGAGGGCCGGGCCCAGGTGGTCCAGGTACCGCTCGGTGAGCGCGCGGATCGCCTCCAGGGTCGGGTCCTCGCCCCGCCCCCACAGCTGGCCTGTCACCCGCATCACGCCGCTGAACGCCGCCACGGCGATCCGCGGGCGCGGGTCCGCGTCCACGTCGAGCCCCTCGCGCTCGGCGATCACCCGCGCGATGGACTCCTCCATCTCCGTGGAGCGCCGCAGGTGGACCGCGAGCAGGGCGGGCGTGGACTCGATGACCTGGAAGCTGCGGACGTACAGCTCGACCGGGACGACCTCGGCGATGGCCTCGCCGATGGTGTCCCAGGCGCTCAGGACCGCGTTGCGCATGGCGTCGAACGGGCCCTCCTCGGGGGGCCGTTCGGTGAGCGCGCGCATGAACCGCTCCTCCACCATCTGCTGGACGGCGAAGGCCACCTCCTCCTTGGAGGCGAAGTAGCGGAAGAAGGTGCGCTGCGAGACCTCGACCGCGTCGGCGATCTCGTCGACGGTGGTCCCCTCGTACCCCTGGGTGGTGAAGAGCTCCAGGGCCACCCGGATCAGCGCGTCACGGGTGCGCTGCTTCTTCCGCTCGCGCAGACCGGGAAGCGTCACCGTCCGGCCCCCTTCCCGCGTCTCGTTTCGGCTGTTTCGTCCAGCTCAGCGTACCTGTGAGCAACATGACAGTTACCGTCGCGTGAACTGATTAGTCAATTGTCAGTGACTGACATTAGCCTCACCGCATGACTAGTCAGACCACCGTGGAAAAGGCCCCGCAGGGGCAGGGGGGTGGCCGGACGCCCGACGGGAGCCCGGCTCCGGCTCAGGCGAAGGGGCTGCGCGGCCACCCGTGGCTGACCCTGTTCGCCGTCGCCGTGGGCGTCATGATGGTCGCGCTCGACGGCACGATCGTCGCCATCGCCAACCCCGCCATCAAGGACGACCTCCAGGCCTCGCTGGCCGAGGTCCAGTGGATCACCAACGGCTACCTCCTCGCGCTGGCCGTCGCGCTGATCACGGCCGGCAAGCTGGGCGACCGCTTCGGCCACCGGCAGACCTTCATCATCGGCATCGCGGGCTTCGCCGCCTCCTCCGGCGCGATCGGGCTGTCGAGCTCGATCGGCCTCGTGGTCGGCTTCCGCGTCCTCCAGGGCCTCTTCGGCGCCCTGCTGATGCCGGCCGCGCTCGGCCTGCTGCGGGCCACCTTCCCGGCCGAGAAGCTCAACATGGCCATCGGCATCTGGGGCATGGTCATCGGCGCCTCGACCGCGGGCGGTCCGATCGTCGGCGGCCTGCTCGTCGAGCACGTCAGCTGGCAGTCCGTCTTCTTCATCAACGTGCCGGTCGGCGTCCTCGCGCTCGTCCTCGGCCTGGTGATCCTCAAGGACCACCGCGCCGAGAACGCCCCGCGCTCCTTCGACGTCCTCGGCATCCTGCTGCTCTCCGGCGCGATGGCCTCCCTCATCTGGGGCATCATCAAGGCCGGCGAGTCCTGGGGCTGGTCGAGCGGCAAGACCTGGGGCTGTCTGATCGGCGCCCTGCTGCTCTTCGTCGTCTTCGCCTTCTGGGAGACCCGGGTCAAGGAGCCGCTCATCCCGCTGGCGATGTTCCGCTCCGTGCCGCTCTCGGCCGGTGTGGTGCTGATGGTCCTGATGGCCTTCGCCTTCATGGGCGGCCTGTTCTTCGTGACCTTCTACCTCCAGGGCGTGAAGGGCCTCAGCCCGGTCGACAGCGGCATGCACCTGCTGCCGCTGACCGGCATGATGATCGTCTCCTCGCCGCTGGCCGGCGCGCTGATCACCAAGTTCGGCCCGCGGGTCCCGCTGGTCGGCGGCATGGTCTGCACCGCCGTCGCGATGTTCGGCATGATCACCCTCACCTCCGGTACGGGCACCCTCGCGATGTCCCTCTGGTTCGCCCTGCTCGGCCTGGGTCTCGCCCCGGTCATGGTCGGCGCCACCGAGGTCATCGTCGGCAACGCGCCGCTGGAGCTCTCCGGCGTGGCCGGCGGTCTGCAGCAGGCCGCCATGCAGGTCGGCGGTGCCCTCGGCACGGCCGTGCTGGGCGCGGTGATGTCCTCCAAGGTCTCCAGCGCCTTCGCGGAGAACTGGAAGGCCGCGGGCATCCCGACGCCGCCGGACCCGCGCCTGGAGCAGGCCGCCGAGTTCGGCATGGTGCCGCCGGAGCTGGCCAAGGCCCCGGGCATGACGCCCGACATGTTCCAGGTGATCGGCAAGGTCATCCACGACACGTTCATGGACGGCATGGGGCTCGCCTTCACCGTCGCCGGCGTCGTGGCGGTCGTGGCCGCCGTCGTCGCCACGCTCACCAAGCGCGGCGCCAACGCGGAGGCGGGCGCGGGCGCGGCCCACATCTGAGCCGGTGGGCCCGAGGGCTCCTCAGGGGTCCCGCAGGGGGTCGTCACCCGTTCGCGTGAACGGGGGCGGCCCCTCTTCCTTTCCCGGGTGGCTTCCGCCAAGCTCTTGATTACAGAGAGTGACGAAACGGGGGTTCACCTGCATGTATACGAAGACGATGCTGGCCGTCGGAGCGGTCCTGACCACCCTCCTGACGATCCCTGCCGAAGCGGCGGTCCCGGTGGCGGCCCCGGCGGCGGTGCCGACGGCCGCGGCTCCGGCCCGCCCGGCGGCCGCGGCGGGCGGCACGGCGCTGGGGCCCTGCGGGCCGGGGCAGCTGTGCCTGTGGCCGAAGGCCGAGTTCAAGGGCAGGGCCCAGACCCACGAGCTGGCCTCGGTCGACATCGAGAGCTGCGTCGCCCTGCCCGCCGGGACGACCGCCCAGGCCCTCGCCAACCGGACCGGGCGGCCGGTCACCACCTACCAGTCCGCCGTCTGCGCGGAGACCGGCGAGTTCGAGACCTATCCGGGCCGAGGGACCTGGGTGCCCCAGACGCCCTACCAGGTCAGAGCCTTCAAGATCTGGGAGAGGTAGGGGCCGGCGCCGGGACCTCCGGGGCGCCGGGCGGCGGGGCGGCCAGCCGGGCCACCTCGGCCCGCAGCTCCCGCACCTCGACGGTCAGCGCCTCCAGGAGTTCCAGCTGCCGGCGCTCGGTCTCGTCGTCCCGCTCGAAGCGGGCGATGAACCAGGCGGCGATGTTGGCCGTCACCACACCGAGCAGGGCGATGCCCGACAGCATCAGGCCCACCGCGAGCACCCGGCCCAGACCCGTGGTCGGGGCGTGGTCGCCGTAGCCGACGGTGGTCATCGTGGTGAAGGACCACCAGACCGCGTCGCCCAGCGTCTTGATGTTGCCGTTCGGCGCGTCCCGCTCCACGTGGAGCACGGCCAGCGAGCCGAACATCATCAGCCCGACCACCGAGCCCGCCACATAGGTGGTGAGCGTTATCTGCGGGGCCATCCGGGCCCGCCGGCCGACCAGGAGGAGCGTCGACACCACCCGCAGCAGCCGCAGCGGCTGCACCATCGGCAGTATCACCGCGAGCAGGTCCAGCGGATGCCCCCGCACGAACGCCCACCTGGCCGGGGCGAGCGCGAGGCGCACGAGGTAGTCCAGGGCGAACGCGGCCCACACCGCCCACTCCACGTGGGTGCACAGCCGGTGCACCCACGGGTCGGCGCCGGGCGCCACGATGGGCACGGCATAGGCGAGGCCGAACGCCACGGCCAGCACCAGGAGCGGTGTCTGGGTGCGCTCTTCCCAGCGGTCCTTCATGACGGGTGATCCTTCATGCCCGGCATCGTAAGGAACGCGGAAGGGCGGCGGGACCGTCGGTCCCACCGCCCTTCACCAGGGGATACGGGTCAGGCGTCGCCGCCCGCGGCGCCCGGGTCCGCCGCCGCCACGTCCAGTAGCTGGTAGCGGTCCACGGCCTGCTTCAGGACCGACCGGTCGACCTTGCCCTCGTGGGCCAGCTCGGTGAGGACCGCGAGCACGATCGACTGGGCGTCGATGTGGAAGTAGCGACGGGCCGCGCCACGGGTGTCCGCGAAGCCGAAGCCGTCCGCGCCCAGCGAGGTGTAACGGCCCGGCACCCAGCGGGAGATCTGGTCCGGCACCGAGCGCATCCAGTCCGAGACCGCCACGAACGGGCCCTGGGCGTCCTGGAGCTTGCGCGTCACGTACGGGACGCGCTGCTCCTCGTCCGGGTGGAGCAGGTTGTGCTCCTCGACGGCCACTGCCTCGCGGCGCAGCTCGTTCCAGGAGGTGGCCGACCAGACGTCGGCGCGCACGTTCCACTCCTCGGCGAGGATCCGCTGGGCCTCCAGGGCCCACGGCACGCCGACGCCGGAGGCCATGATCTGCGCCGGGATGGCGCCGGACTCGCCGGCCTTGTAGCGGTAGATGCCCTTGAGGATGCCCTCGGCGTCCACGTTCTCGGGCTCGGCCGGGTGCTGGATCGGCTCGTTGTAGACCGTCAGGTAGTAGAAGACGTCCTCGGCCTGGGGGCCGTACATCCGCCGCAGACCGTCCTGCACGATGTGCGCGATCTCGAAGCCGAAGGCCGGGTCGTAGGCGACGCAGCCCGGGTTGGTGGAGGCCAGCAGGTGCGAGTGCCCGTCGGCGTGCTGGAGGCCCTCGCCGGTCAGCGTGGTGCGGCCGGCGGTGGCGCCGAGCACGAAGCCGCGCGCGAGCTGGTCGGCCATCTGCCAGAACTGGTCGCCGGTGCGCTGGAAGCCGAACATCGAGTAGAAGACGTAGACCGGGATGAGCGGCTCGCCGTGCGTCGCGTAGGCCGAGCCGGCGGCGATCAGCGAGGCCGTGCAGCCGGCCTCCGAGATGCCGTCGTGCAGCATCTGGCCGGTCGGAGACTCCTTGTAGGCCAGCAGCAGTTCGCGGTCCACGGCCTCGTACTGCTGCCCGAGCGGGTTGTAGATCTTGGCGCTCGGGAAGAAGGAGTCCATGCCGAAGGTGCGGTACTCGTCGGGCGCGATCAGCACGAAGCGCTTGCCGATCTCCTTGTCCCGCATCAGGTCCTTGAGCAGCCGGACGAAGGCCATCGTGGTGGCGATCGACTGCTGGCCCGAGCCCTTCTTCACCGGGGCGTAGGTCTTGTCCTCGGGCAGGACCAGCGGCTTGGCGCGGACCACCCGCGTCGGGACGTACCCGCCGAGCGCCTTGCGGCGGTCGTGCATGTACTGGATCTCCTCGGAGTTCCGGCCCGGGTGGTAGTACGGCGGCAGGCCCTCCTCCAGCTGCCTGTCCGTGACCGGGATGTGCAGCCGGTCGCGGAAGCGCTTGAGGTCGTCGACCGTCAGCTTCTTCATCTGGTGGGTGGCGTTGCGGCCCTCGAAGTTGGGGCCCAGCGTCCAGCCCTTGACCGTCTTGGCCAGGATCACCGTCGGCTGGCCCTTGTGGGCCTTGGCCGCCGAGAACGCGGCGAAGATCTTCTTGTGGTCGTGACCGCCGCGGCCCAGGTGCAGGATCTGGTCGTCGGTCATGTTCTCGACCATGGCCCGCAGCCGCTGGTCGTCGCCGAAGAAGTGGTCGCGGATGTACGCGCCGGTCTCCGTCGCGTACGTCTGGTACTGGCCGTCCGGCGTGGTGTTCATCCGGTTGACCAGCACGCCGTCGCGGTCCTGCGCGAGCAGCGGGTCCCAGGAGCGGTCCCAGACCAGCTTGATGACGTTCCAGCCGGCGCCGCGGAAGACCGACTCCAGCTCCTGGATGACCTTGCCGTTGCCGCGCACCGGGCCGTCGAGGCGCTGCAGGTTGCAGTTGACGACGAAGGTGAGGTTGTCCAGGTTCTCCCGGGCCGCGATGGTCAGCTGGCCGAGCGACTCCGGCTCGTCCATCTCGCCGTCGCCGAGGAAGGCCCACACGTGCGACTTGGAGGTGTCGGCGATGCCGCGGGCCGCCATGTAGCGGTTCATCCGGGCCTGGTAGATCGCGCCGAGCGGGCCGAGGCCCATCGAGACCGTCGGGAACTCCCAGAAGTCCGGCATCAGCCGCGGGTGCGGGTACGAGGACAGCCCGTTGGGGTACTTCGACTTCTCCTGGCGGAAGGCGTCGAGCTGGGTCTCGTTCAGCCGGTCGAGCAGGAAGGCGCGGGCGTAGATGCCGGGGGAGGCGTGCCCCTGGAAGAAGATCTGGTCGCCGCCGTCGCCCTCGTCCTTGCCGCGGAAGAAGTGGTTGAAGCCGACGTCGTACAGCGAGGCGGAGGAGGCGAAGGTCGCGATGTGGCCGCCGACGCCGATCCCGGGACGCTGGGCGCGCGAGACCATCACGGCCGCGTTCCACCGGGTGGCGTTGAGGACCTTGCGCTCGATCTCCTCGTTGCCGGGGAAGAACGGCTCGTCCTTGGTCGCGATGGTGTTCACGTAGTCCGTGCTGCGCATCTCGGGCACCGCGACGCGCTTCTCACGGGCCCGCTCGATCAGCCTCAGCATGAGGTAGCGGGCCCGCTCCCGGCCCCGCTCGTCGACGGCGGCGTCCAGGGAGTCGAGCCATTCCTGGGTCTCTTCGGGATCGAAATCCGGGACCTGGCTGGGAAGGCCGCCAATGATGATCGGGTTGCGATCGGATGCGGAAGCCACGCTGTTCCTTCGCTGGTCGGTGGGGCCCACGGGGAGGGCCCGCGGAGGCCGGGATGACCATCGTGTACCCCGCCTACGGCAAACGTCATCTTTACCGTGGGGTAACCCTCCCGAGGTGCCGTGTTCGGTCAAATCGCAACCTTACGCCCATCCCGCGCATGCGTTTCGTCAGCACGTTCGGCAGACTGAAGCCGCAGAGTCCCGCAATGCGGGGCGAAGAGTGCACGCCTCGTCACGGAGCGCGACGGGCGCTCGCCGGAAGTTGCGGCGAGACGGCCCCAAACGTCACCGTTTCGGCGGTCTCCACGGCCGGGTACTTGCGCGATCCGCCCCGGCCCGTGTGGACTACGGCCAGCGCCGCGCGTACGCGCGCGGCCGAAGCATTTTTCCAAACGATCAGGAGGCAAGCCGTGAGCGCGACCGCGGACCACGCGGAGGAGCGGACCAACCCGGCAGCGAGGCTGGGGTTCGAGCCCGGACAGGTGGTCCAGGAGATCGGCTACGACGACGACGTCGACCACGATCTCCGTGAAGGCATCGAGTCCCTCATCAACCAGGAGCTCGTCGACGAGGACTACGACGACGTCGCGGACGTCGTCGTGCTGTGGTTCCGCGACGAGGACGGTGACCTCACCGACGCCCTGGTGGATGCCATCGGTCTTCTGGAGGACGGCGGCAACATCTGGCTGCTGACCCCGAAGACCGGCCGCGACGGCTACATCGAGCCGAGCGACATCAACGATGCCGCGCAGACCGCCGGTCTCTCCCAGACCAAGAGCATCAGCGTCGCCAAGGACTGGACGGGCACCCGCCTGGCCGCCCCCAAGCGCTGATCCCCACGCTGCAACGAGCCCCCGCCGGTCACGACCGGCGGGGGCTCTGCGCGTACCCGTCGCCCATTAGGGTGGGTTTCACCGGATCGGCCCAAGGGCTGGGCCGCCGGGCGAAGGGATGCGTACGCGATGGCGATCGAGATCGGCGCCCAGGCCCCGGACTTCGAGCTGAAGGACAACCACGGGCGCACCGTGCGGCTCTCCGACTTCTCCGGGGACTCCGAGGACGGCCGCAACGTGGTGCTGTTCTTCTACCCCTTCGCCTTCACCGGCGTGTGCACCGGCGAGCTGCGCGAGCTCCGCGACCACCTGGACACCTTCGTCAACGAGGACACCCAGCTGCTGGCCGTCTCCGCCGACTCGATCCACACCCTGCGCGTCTTCGGCGAGCAGGAGGGGCTGGAGTTCCCGCTGCTCTCCGACTTCTGGCCGCACGGCGCGGCCTCCCGCGCCTACGGCGTGTTCGACGAGGACAAGGGCTGCGCGGTGCGCGGCACCTTCGTCATCGACCGGGCCGGCACGGTCCGCTGGTCGGTCGTCAACGGGCTGCCGGACGCCCGTGACCTGGACGACTACGTGAAGGCGCTCGCGGCCCTCTGAGAGCCCCGGGCGGCCGCTCCGGGACTCCGGCCGGGGGCTCCCCGGCCAACACTCGGGCGAAACGTCTGTTTCGACTGGGAACCCGTCACTAGGATCCAGACGTTGATCCGATGCCAACGCACGACTGGGGGCGCTGCCCCTGGAAACCAATGGAGGGACTCGTGGGAGTCAGCCTCAGCAAGGGCGGCAACGTCTCGCTGACCAAGGAGGCCCCTGGCCTGACCGCCGTCACCGTCGGTCTGGGCTGGGACGTCCGCACCACCACCGGTACGGACTTCGACCTCGACGCCAGCGCCATCCTGGTGAACGCGGAGGGCAAGGTCCGCAACGACCAGGACTTCGTGTTCTTCAACAACCTGAAGAGCGCCGACGGCTCCGTCGAGCACACCGGTGACAACCTCACCGGCGAGGGCGAGGGTGACGACGAGCAGGTCAAGGTCAACCTGGCCGGGGTCCCCGCCGATGTCGCCAAGATCGTCTTCCCGGTCTCGATCTACGACGCGGACAACCGCCAGCAGTCCTTCGGCCAGGTCCGCAACGCGTTTATCCGCGTCGTGAACCAGGCCGGCGGCGCCGAGATCGCGCGGTACGACCTGTCCGAGGACGCCTCGACCGAGACCGCCATGGTCTTCGGCGAGCTGTACCGCAACGGCGAGGAGTGGAAGTTCCGCGCCGTCGGCCAGGGCTACGCCTCGGGCCTGCGCGGCATCGCGCAGGACTTCGGCGTCAACGTCTGACCGACGCCACCGCATCCCGTCCGGCGCCGCACCCTCCGTGCGGCGCCGGACGTGCCTCATCAGCAGTCATCACCGGGGAGGAACCACCGTCATGGGCGTCACGCTCGCCAAGGGAGGCAATGTCTCCCTCTCGAAGGCCGCACCCAATCTCACCCAGGTGCTGGTGGGGCTCGGCTGGGACGCGCGCTCCACCACCGGAGCCCCCTTCGACCTCGACGCCAGCGCACTGCTGTGCCGGTCGGGCCGGGTGCTCGGTGACGAGTACTTCGTCTTCTACAACAACCTCCGGAGCCCCGAGGGCTCCGTCGAACACACCGGTGACAACCTCACCGGAGAGGGTGACGGCGACGACGAGTCGCTCATCGTGGACCTGACCCGGGTGCCGGCCCACTGCGACAAGATCATCTTCCCGGTCTCGATCCACGAGGCCGACAACCGCGGCCAGTCGTTCGGCCAGGTGGCGAACGCCTTCATCCGGGTCGTGAACCGGACGGACGGCCAGGAACTCGCCCGCTACGACCTCTCCGAGGACGCCTCCACGGAGACGGCGATGATCTTCGGCGAGCTCTACCGCTACAACGGCGAATGGAAGTTCCGAGCGGTCGGACAGGGGTACGCGTCCGGCCTGCGGGGCATCGCTCTAGACTTCGGGGTCAACGTTTCGTAAAGCCGCGTAATAACACGATGGGGTAGACAGTGGTTCTGAAAACCTTCGGCTGGTCGTTCGCGATCACTGTGCTCGGCCTGGCCGCGGCCGTGGTCTACGGGGGGTGGGAGGCGTTCGGGGTCGTCGCGATCCTCTGCGTCCTGGAGATCTCGCTCTCCTTCGACAACGCGGTGGTCAACGCCGGAATCCTGAAGAAGATGAACGCCTTCTGGCAGAAGATCTTCCTCACGATCGGTGTCCTCATCGCCGTCTTCGGCATGCGGCTCGTCTTCCCCGTGGTGATCGTCGCGGTCAGCGCCAAGATCGGCCCCATCGAGGCCGTCAACCTCGCGCTGAACGACGCCGACAGGTACCAGGAACTGGTCACCGACGCACACCCGTCGATCGCCGCCTTCGGTGGCATGTTCCTGCTGATGATCTTCCTGGACTTCATCTTCGAGGACCGTGACATCCAGTGGCTGCGCTGGATCGAGCGCCCGCTGGCCAAGCTGGGCAAGGTCGACATGCTGTCGGTCTGCATCGCCCTGATCATCCTGCTGATCACCGCGATGACCTTCGCGACCCAGGCCCACCAGCACGGCGGCGCCCACGTCGACAAGGCCCAGACCGTGCTGATCTCCGGCATCGCCGGCCTCATCACGTACCTCGTCGTCGGCGGTCTCTCCGGCTACTTCGAGAACAAGCTGGAGGAGGAAGAGGAGCGCGAGCACGAGGCCGAGGAAGCGGCCAAGCGCAGCGGCAAGAAGGTTTCCGCGGTCCAGCTGGCCGGCAAGGCCGCCTTCTTCATGTTCCTCTACCTGGAGGTCCTCGACGCCTCCTTCTCCTTCGACGGTGTCATCGGCGCCTTCGCCATCACCAACGACATCGTCCTGATGGCCCTCGGCCTCGGCGTCGGCGCCATGTACGTCCGTTCGCTCACGGTCTACCTGGTCCGCGAGGGCACCCTCGACGACTACGTCTACCTGGAGCACGGCGCCCACTACGCCATCGGCGCCCTGGCCGTGGTCCTCATGGTCACCATCCAGTACGAGATCCCCGAGATCGTCACCGGCGGCATCGGCGTCGCCCTCATCGGCCTCTCCTTCTGGTCCTCCGTCCGGCGCAACAAGGCGCTCGCGGCGGCCGGCGGGGAATCCGACTCCTCGGACGACAAGACCGGGGTGCCGTCCGGGGTGTGACACCCCCGACAATGAGGAACGCTTCCTGCGGGGCGGCCGGTGCACCCGGCCGCCCCGCGGCGCGTGACCGGGGTGGGCGACGAGTGGGGGTGGGGGCGCATGGCCTTCTGGGACAACCTGTTTCCCGGCAGGGGGGACGACTTCGACTTCGGCAGCGCCGCCAACTCCATCGACCTGACCAGACGCCGTCCCACGGTCTCCCTCACCAAGCAGGGCGCCGCCACCGGCAACCTCCGGGTCAACCTCTCCTGGCGCATGCGCACCTCCGACATCGAGGGCCGCCGCCGCCAGACCGGCGGCCTGCTGCGCCACCCGACGCGGCTGTTCAAGCCCGAGGAGGTCCAGGCCCACACCCAGGGCGTCGTCAACGTCGACCTGGACCTCGGCTGCCTCTACGAGCTGGCCGACGGCAGCAAGGGCGTGGTGCAGCCGCTCGGCGGCTTCCTCGGGCACACCAACGAGCCGCCGTACGTGAAGCTCAGCGGCGACGACCGCTTCGGGGCGCCCTCCGGCGAGACGATCTTCGTCAACCTGGACCACAAGGACGAGATCAAGCGCCTGCTCTTCTTCGTCTACATCTACGACCAGACGCCGGCCTTCGACCGCACCCACGCCAAGGTCACGCTCTACCCGAGCAACGGCCCGCGGATCGAGATCGAGCTGGACGAGCACGCCCCGCAGGCCCGCTCCTGCGCCGTCTTCAGCGTGGAGAACGTCAAGGGCGAGCTGACCGTCCGCCGCGAGGTGCGCTTCGTCTACGGCTTCCAGGCCGAGCTGGACCGGCTGTACGGCTGGGGCCTGCAGTGGGGCCGCGGCTACAAGACCAAGACCTGACGCCCGCCGGGCCGGACCCGTGCGCCCGGCCCGCCCGCCGGGGCCCCGGGGTCACCGGACGAACTGCGGCCCCATCGGAGGCATCCGGAACTCGCGGACCGGCTGCGGATACCCGTACCCGGGCGCCGCGGCTGGAGCCGTCGCAGGAAGCGGGGGAGCGGCCGGCTGCGGCGGCACGGACGGGACCGGCGGCGGGGTCACCGGGCCCACCGGGGCCGGGCCCTCACCGACCGGCTGCACCATCGTCGCGTCGGGATCGTGCCCCGGCGCCGCGGCGTCCCGGGGTCCGCCGTCCTCCACCGCGGAGCCGACCGAGCCCGAGGAGTCGGCGGAGTCGGCGGATTCGTCCACGGACACCCCGAAGTCCGTCGCGAGGCCCACCAGGCCGGTCGGATAGCCCTGACCCACCGCCCGGAACTTCCAGCCCTCCCCGCGCCGGTACAGCTCGCCGCAGATGATCGCGGTCTCCTCGCCGGTCTCCGCCGACACGTCGAAGACCGCGAGCGGGTCACGGTCGCCCGAGCCCGGCGCCGCGTCGTACAGCAGGATCCGCAGGTCGGAGACCGAACGGAAGGTGTCACCGTCCGATGAGGCCGCGAGGACCACCCGGTCGACCGAGGCGTCGAGCGCCCCCAGGTCGGCCTCCACGACGTCCGTGAGGCCCTCCGGCTCCCGCTTCTTGTGGGGCAGCCTGCGGACCAGCCCCGAGGGATGCCGGAGCTGGTTGTAGAAGACGAAGTCCTCGTCCGACCGCACGCGGCCGCCCGCACCGAGGAGCAGGGCCGAGGCGTCCACGTCGGGCACCCCGGGGCCCGGAGTCCAGCGGAGCACGGCCCGTACGGCCGCGGTGTCGAGAGGGACGTTGGAGCCCTTCAGCATCGCGTGCGTCATGCCCGTCATCATTCCTGCCCGGCCGCCTTCCGGACAACGCGGGGGGCCGGATGCGGACGAGTTACCTGAACTTCACGCACGTGGGGAACTACGGACACCCACATCTACGTACTATTACCGGCCACATCTCATCAGGGCCTCCCGGGCCAGTCGGGGGAGATACATGCGTCATTTCGGGCACATCCCGGCCGCATCGCGGACCAGGCTGTTCCACCAGGAGCCGGCCGCCTTCACGGCCGACTCTCCCGCGCGCACGCTCGCCGTGGCCCTGGGCGCCACGCTCTACAGCCCGGCCACCCGGCCGCGGCTCGCCGACGACGTGCGCAAACAGGCCGCGCGGGGAGTCGCCTCCATGGTGCTCTGCCTGGAGGACTCCATCAGCGACGCCGAGGTGGAGGCCGGCGAGGCCAACCTCGTCCACCAGTTCGCCGAGCTCGCCGCCGGCAGCGGGCCGGACGGCGCCGATGTGCCCCTGCTCTTCATCCGGGTCCGCGAGCCCCGGCAGATCACCGACCTCGTCGAGCGCCTCGGCGAAACGGTCCGGCTGCTGTCCGGATTCGTACTCCCCAAATTCACCGAGACCCGCGGCCGCGCCTTCCTCGAAGCGCTCGCGGTCGCCGAGCGGGACTGCGGCCGCCGGCTCTTCGCCATGCCCGTCCTGGAGTCCCCCGAGCTGCTCCACCTGGAGACCCGGGCCGAGACCCTGGCCGGCATCGCCTCGATCACCGGCAAGCACCGCGACCGCGTCCTCGCGCTGCGCCTCGGCGTCACCGACTTCTGCTCGAACTACGGCCTGCGCCGCTCGCCCGACATGACCGCGTACGACGTCAAACTCGTCGCGAACGTCATCGCCGACGTCGTCAACGTCCTCGGCCGCTCCGACGGCACCGGCTTCACCATCACCGGACCCGTCTGGGAGTACTTCCGGCCCGGCGAGCGCATGTTCAAGCCCCAGCTGCGCCGCAGCCCCTTCCTGGAGGGCCGCGCCGAGGACCTGCGGACCGCGCTCATCGAGCACGACCTCGACGGGCTGCTGCGCGAGATCGAGCTCGACCGCGCCAACGGCCTGCTCGGCAAGACCTGCATCCACCCCACCCACGTCCTGCCGGTGCACGCACTCTCCGTGGTCAGCCACGAGGAGTTCAGCGACGCCCAGGACATCCTGCGGCCGGAACGCGGCGGCGGCGGGGTGCTCCGCTCCGCGTACACGAACAAGATGAACGAGGTGAAGCCGCACCGCGCGTGGGCCGAACGGACCCTGCTGCGCGCCGAGGTCTTCGGCGTCGCGCGCGAGGACGTCGGCTTCGTGGAGCTGCTCACCGCCGGCCTGGCCGGCTGACGGAAGGCTGAAGAACTCCGATGGATCCGATGGAAACGGTGTGGTCGGGAACCTGGGTCGCGGAGCGACTGGGCGTCGGCCTCACCGGTGACGAGGAGCTGCCGGGGCTGCTGGGCCTCGCCCTGCGCCGCAACCCCAAGCGCGCGCACCTGCTGGTCTCCAACGTGCTCGGCAAGCACGTGCCGCAGCGCCCCTCGGTCGTCCGGGACGCCGGCTACGACCTGGGCGTACGGGTACGGCGGCTGCTCGGCGACGAGGAGGCGGCGCGGGCCGTCGTCCTCGGGTACGCCGAGACCGCCACCGGCCTCGGCCACAGTGTCGCCGACGGCCTCGCGCTCGCCCCGTACCTCCACTCCACCCGCCGCCCGGTCGACGGCGTCGCCACCGCCGGCGGCTTCGAGGAGTCCCACTCCCACGCCACCTCCCACCTGCTGCTCCCCGAGGACCCCAAGCTGCTCGCCGGCTTCGGCCCGCTGGTCCTGGTCGACGACGAGTTCTCCACCGGCAACACGGTCCTCAACACCATCCGTGACCTGCACGAACGCCACCCGCGCGACCGCTATGTGGTGGTCGCGCTCGTCGACATGCGCACCCCCGCCGACCGGGCCAGGCTCACCGACTTCGCCGAGGCCCTCGGCGCCCGCGTCGACCTGATCACCCTCGCGGCCGGCACCGTGGACCTCCCGGACGGCGTCCTCGCCAAGGGGCAGGAGCTGGTGGCCCGCCACGAGGCCGCGACCCCCGCCGCCCCCGTACCCACGCCCCGCGCCCGGCGCGGTGGGGCCGGGATACGCCGGGTCGCGCTCGACTGGCCGTCCGGCGTGCCCGACGGCGGCCGGCACGGCTTCACGCCCGAGCACCGGGAGCGCCTGGAGGAGGCCCTGCCGGGCATGGCGGCCCGGATCGCGGAGGCGCTGGAGGAGGATCCGGAGGCCCTGGAGGATCCGGAGGCCCTGGAGGTCCCGGGGGGCCTGGAGGCTCTGGAGAGCCTGGGAGCCCTGGAGGGGCTCGGGGTCCTGGGGGCCTCGGGGGCCTTGGAGACACTGGAGGTCCCGGTGGACCCGGAGCAGTCCCCTGGCGCCCCGCAGGCCCCGGCCGCCCCCGTCGTCCCGGCCCCGTCGTCCCGGGTCCCCCGCGTGCTCGTCCTCGGCTTCGAGGAGCTCATGTACGCGCCGCTGCGCCTGGCCGGCGAGCTGGAGCGGACCGGCGGCGCCGAGGTCCGCTACTCCACCACCACCCGCTCGCCCGTCCTCGCCGTCGACGACCCCGGCTACGCCATAAGGACCCGGCTGGTCTTCCCCGCGCACGACGAGCCCGCCGACGGCCCCGGCGAGCGGTACGCGTACAACGTGGCCGGCGGCGGCTTCGACGCGGTCGTCGCCGTCGTCGACTCGGTCGCCGACACCCCCGAGCTGCACGCGCCGGACGGGCTGCTCGCCCAGCTCGCGGCGCACATACCCAGGGTCGTGCTGGCCGTCGTCCCCTCGTACACCCCCCAGGTCACCGAAGCTCCCGAAAGGAGCTCCATGCTGCCCGAGCCCCTCCGCGGCCCCGCCTTCTCCTCGTACGCGCCCGAGGAGGTCGGCTGGCTGCTCCAGGACCTCTCGGACGTGGAACTGGAGGCCCCGACCGAGGAACGCGAGGAGGCCATCCAGAGCGGCGGCGCGCACTACGCCGAGTCGCTCCCGGTCGAGTACCAGCCCAGCGAGCGCTACCAGGAGCTGTTCCAGGCCGCCCTGGACGGCTCCGCCGCCCGGATCGCCCGTGCCGTCGGCACCGTCACCGAGACCGTCCTCGCCGAGCGCGGCAAGCAGCCCGTGCTGGTCTCCCTCGCCCGCGCCGGCACCCCCGTGGGCGTCCTGATGCGCCGCTGGGCGCAGCACCGGCACGGCCTGGAGCTCGCGCACTACGCCGTCTCCATCGTGCGCGGCCGCGGCATCGACGCCAACGCGCTGCGCTGGCTCGCCGCCCACCACGACCCGGCCGACGTCGTGTTCGTCGACGGCTGGACCGGAAAGGGCGCCATCACCCGCGAGCTCGCCGAGGCCCTCAAGGAGTTCGACGGCTTCGACCCGGAGGTCGCGGTCCTCGCCGACCCCGGCTCCTGCGTCCGCACCTACGGCACCCGCGAGGACTTCCTCATCCCCTCCGCCTGCCTCAACTCCACCGTCTCCGGCCTGATCTCGCGCACCGTCCTGCGCTCCGACCTGGTCGGCCCGCACGACTTCCACGGCGCCAAGTTCTACCGGGAACTGACCGGCGCCGACGTCTCCGTCGCCTTCCTCGACGCCGTGGCCGCCCGCTTCGACGAGGTCGCCGCCGAGGTCGACGAGGACGTCACCCGCCTCCTCACCGCCGACCGCACCCCCACCTGGGAGGGCTGGAGCGCCGTCGAGCGGATCAGCGAGGAGTACGGCATCCACGACGTCAACCTGGTCAAGCCGGGCGTCGGCGAGACCACCCGGGTGCTGCTGCGCCGGGTCCCCTGGAAGATCCTGGCCAAGCGGGGCGCGGGCGCCGACCTGGCGCACGTACGGCTGCTCGCCGAACAGCGGGGCGTCCCCGTAGAGGAGGTCGACGACCTGCCGTACAGCTGCGTCGGACTGATCCACCCCCGGTTCACGCGCGGGGCGACCGGCGCCGACGGCACGGCGGTGGTGTCCCGATGAACGCCGCGTACAAGGACGCCGAGGGCACCGGATCCGGCACCGCTGCCCCGAGCCCGGGCCCGGGCCGGGGCCGGGGCGCCGCGGCGCCGACCGTCCTGGTCGCCAGCGACCTCGACCGCACCCTCATCTACTCCACCGCGGCCCTCTCCCTCGGCATGCCCGACGCCCAGGCGCCCCGGCTGCTGTGCGTGGAGGTCCACGAGTCGAAGCCGCTCTCGTACCTGACCGAGAAGGCCTCCGCCGAACTGCGGGCGCTGGCCGCCGAAACGGTCTTCGTGCCGACCACCACCCGCACCCGCAAGCAGTACCAGCGCATCCGGCTGCTCGGCGACACCCCGCCGAAGTACGCGATCTGCGCCAACGGCGGGCACCTGCTCGTCGACGGCGTCTCCGACCCCGACTGGCACGCCGAGGTGCTCCGCCGGGTCGCCGAGTCCTGCGCCCCGCTCGCCGAGGTCCGCGCCTACTTCACCGCCACCACGGACCTGTCCTGGGTGCGCAAGCACCGCGTCGCCGAGGACCTGTTCGCCTATCTCGTCGTCGAGCGGGAGCGACTGCCCGAGGAGTGGCTGGCCCGCTTCACCGAGTGGGCGGGGGAGCGCGGCTGGACGGTCTCGTTGCAGGGCCGCAAGGTGTACGCCGTGCCGAAGCCGCTCACCAAGAGCGCGGCCGTCCGCGAGGTCGCCCGCCGGGTCGGCGCCACGCTCACCCTCGCCGCCGGGGACTCGCTCCTCGACGCCGATCTGCTGCTCGCCGCCGACCGGGCCTGGCGCCCGGGGCACGGCGAACTCGCCGACGACGACTGGACGGCGCCCCACGTGGAGGCGCTGGCCGAGCGGGGCGTGGCGGCGGGCGAGGAGATCCTGCGCCGCTTCCGGGCCACGGCCAGGGCGCACGCGGCGCCCGGGCCGGACGCCGCGGCGGTCACGGACCGGCCCTGACCGGCCGCGCCGGCGCCCGGCCCTGACCGGCCCTCATCCCTCTACCGCTATCCGCAGCACCCGCCCCCGCAGCAGCCGCCTCCGCCGCCACCACCACTGGGGGCGGGGGCGGAGCCCTTCCCGCCGCCGCCGCCGACGGCGACGGCGGAGAGGAGCTTGACGGTGTCGTCGTGCCCGGCGGGGCAGGCGGCGGGGTCGGAGGACTCGGCCATGGGACGGCTGAGCTCGAAGGTGTCGCCGCAGGTCCGGCAGCGGTACTCGTAACGAGGCATGGGCGAAGCCTACGGCTTCCCCCGCTCCTCCCGGATCTGTTCGACGACCCGCCCGGCGCTCGCCCGGATCGCCTCCAGCTCGGTGAGGAAGGCCCAGTAGTCGGGATGCCGCCCGCCCTCCAGCGTCCCCACGGCCCGGTCGATCCGCGCCACGGCCTCGTCGAGGGGCCGGGCGTGCCGGGGCTCGGGGGTGCTGCGCCCGGCCATGGCGAGCCGCTGGGCGTCGCGTACGGCGAAGCGGGTGCGGTCGATCTCGGCCTGCGGGTCCTTGGCGACGGCGTTCAGGCGGCTCAGCCGGTCCCCGGCGGCGGCCACGCCCTCGCCGGCGCTGTCGAGCAGGGCGCGGGCGGTGGCCAGCAGCGAGGTGGCGTCGGGCCAGCGCTGTTCGTCGCGCGCCTTCGCGGCCTCGGCCAGCCGCTCCTCGGCCTGCCGGGCGGCGCCGGCGGCCTGCTCGGGCACGTGCTGGAGGTCCTGCCAGCAGGCCGCGGAGAACCGGCGGCGCAGCTCGGAGAGGACCGGCTCGACCCCTTCGGCACGGGTGGCGAGGGCCTGGGCGCGGGTACGGAGCGAGACGAGCCGCTTGTCGATCTCGGCGGCCCGCTCGGGCACCCGGGCGGCCTCGGCCCGTACCGCCTCGGCCTCCCGGAGCACCCGGTCGGCGCGTTGCAGCGTCTCGGCCACGCCGTGCCGCCCGGCCCCTTCGTTGAGCCGGGTCAGCTCGGGCCCGAGGAGTGCGAGCCGCCGCGCCAGGTCGTCCGCGCGGAAGCCCCGCTCCCGGGTGCCGTCGAGGGCCTCGCCGGCCGCCCGCAGCGCCTGCCGCGCCCGCTCGACGGCGGGGGCGAGCCGGGCCAGCTGGGTCTCCGCCCGGCCGAGTAGCGGCGCGAGCCCTTGCTCGAACCGGTCGAGCTCGCCCTTGACCCGCACGAGCTCGTCCCGGGCCCGCTCCAGCTCGCTCTTGGCCCGCCCGGCCGCGGCGGCGTCGAGCAGATCCCCGTCGAGGTCATGGGCGTCGACGGCACTGATGTAGACATGGCTGACCTCGTCGATCCGCCGCCCGAGCGCGGCGAACCCCTCCACGGCCCGAGCGGCCTCGGCGGAGTCGTCGGCGGCGGTGATCGTCTCGATGGAGATCCGCAGCCCGCGCTGCGCGGTGTCCAGCTCGTAGAAGGCCGCGGCGGCGGCGTCCTTGGCCGCCTGCGCCTCGGCCCGCCGGCTCTCGTCCCGCCCCCCGAACCACCGACGCGTCCCGCCCCCGGCGAAGGCCTGCGGCACCAGCGCGACGACGAGCAGCGGCAGGGCGAGCCCCAGCCGAAACGTGGTGGTGATCCCGGGCGCAGCCCTGCCCCTGTCCTCGCTCGCCGCCACGTTTCCTCTCCCGTGCTGTGTCCGCCCTGCCCGGTCCGGTTCATTCTCCCACCCGCTAGGGACGAAGACACGGCCCGATCAGTTCACCGGAAGCCCCCCGACTTCCCCGCTCGGATCGGTTTGCGGTCCCCACCCGTCCGCCATGTACGCTGTTGCTTCCTTCCACGGGTGCGTAGCTCAGGGGTAGAGCGCTGCTCTTACAAAGCAGATGTCGGCGGTTCGAAACCGTCCGCGCCCACCTGGTTGACCTCGCGTTAGGTCGGCAAAGGCCCAGGTCAGAGAACTGTCTCGCCTGGGCCTCGTTCGTTTCACTACAGCCTGACTGCACGTTGGCTACGCTCTCAACCGTCCTCGCTACAGGGCCGCGGCCCCTAAATGGCTCCTAAAACTCAGGGCCGTAACCGCAGGTGAGGCCACATAAGCGGCGACCCCCCTTCAGCCGAGGAAGGGGGGTCGCCTTGTGTGCCGGGGCGCCGACTATGGGGCCAACCAAGCTGGCACCCGGCACGTCTGTGAGGGATGACGCCCTGCTGTGACTAACGGATGCAGGGGCTCCGAAGTGTTCACCCATTCGAGTGAACGTATGTTCGAATTTTGCACACTACACCTAGCCCCGCGGTGGCCGCCATGCGGTTCGCAGGGCCCGGGTGATTACCTGAGGCTATCTGCCACGTAGCAGCTCAGCCAGCCCCCTTTAACGTGACGTCTCCAAGATCGTCTCAGGGGTCGCACATGCCAGAAGCGCAGCAGCACCGGCTCGCCGCCCAGCTGCTGCAACGCATCCAGGACGGTATCTACCCGCCCGGCGCCGCCTTCCCCTCCTACCGCGCCCTCGCCGCCGAGTTCGGCGCTGGCCACGGTGCTGCCTATCGGGCCGTGCAGATACTCCGCACGAATGGACATCTCGAAGGGCGACCGCGCGGCCGGCTCACCGTCCGCCATCCTCCTGGTGTGCGCACCCTCGCCGACCCCGATGCCGAGTGGCCCTTCGGCCACGGCGAGACCGAGCGCTCGCGCCCCAGGGTCTCCGCAGAGCTCGCCCTTCGGCTGCGCTGCGAACCGGGTGCGCAGGTGTCGCGCGAGAGGGTCGAGCTGCTCGACCCCGACGGTCGACCCGCCATGCTTGTCACCTCGTGGTGGAGAGGGCGCCGCCGGCCCCACGCAGCCATGCGGTACGTGGTGTCCCTGCACCGGATGGCGCCCGAGGAAGCCCACATGCTCGGCATGCCTGCAGGTGCGCTGGCGCTGCTTGTGGACCGGACACGCCTGGACGCCTCGGGGTCCGTGACAGAGGTGGCTGATCTCGTACTCCCCGCGGACAGGTGGACGGTCGGAGGGTAGCCGACCGTAAAGAACTGGTCACGAGTCTGGCCGAAACACGGTGCTGACGGAAGGGTGCACCCCGCATTTATGCACTGCCGACAAAGCCCGGCGCGACTTCGGCTGCCCTGCGAAGGCAACCCTCCAACTTCGGCGCGCTGTCAGACCCTCGCCGTAGGCTTGCACTCATGCCTGAGACGATCGAGATGCCCCGCCTGACGGCTGCGGAGCTCAATGAGCAGATCCGCGTGCTCGTCCGCCGCGGGCTGCCGGCCGCCGCCGAGGAGTATCAGCGACTCGTGGTCGCCTGGGCCGAGGCGATGCGCGCCGAGCAGGCCCTCGCAGCCTAGTATCCCGCCGTGGCGATCGAACTCTCTGACGAACTCATCCGGCTCCAGCAGGAGGCCGTGGACGCGCGTGCGGCGGCAACCGCCGGGTCGTACTCGGCTGAGGCGTGGCAGCCGTGGATCGACGCGGCGGACGCTCTCCAGGCGGCCATTACGGCCTACGCCGCGGAGAAGCACCTGTTGCGCTTCGACGTCGAGAAGGAGCTCAAGTTCCGGGTCCTTCACCCTGAGGAGTATGCGGAGCGCGAGCGGAAGGCCGCCGAGAAGGCCGCGGCCGGCAAGTAGGCGGCGCATCCGGCCGCTGCGGATTCCGGTATACACGACAGAGCCCCCACCTCCCGCACGTCGGCGGAGGTGGGGGCTCTGTGCTGCGCGGCTACGGGCGCCACGCCTCGTCGAAGTCGGCGTGGCCGGCATACGGCAGGGCAAGCAGGCGCAGCGTCGGGCACGGGTACGGCAGCGGGCCGCCCCGATCGCACGTCGAGCAGACGGCCTCGTCGGAGTACTCGAAGTCGGCCGGGCCGTGCAGCTCGACGATCCTCCGTTTGGCGTCGATGTCGGCGAGCGTCTTCGGGGACTGCGGCAGGTAGTCCACGTTGGTCGGGTCTTCCTGCTCTCCGCAGTAGAAGCACGTGCCGCCGGTAGGGGCGAGGCACCAGGGCTCATGCCACGCGGGCATGGCGACCGGGGCGGCTTCCTCGCTGTAGCGGGCGTTCAGGAACTCCACCAGGTCCACGGTCACCTCCGGGAAGCGCCCCGCCCGTCGGTCGCTGTGCCCCAGTGGGGCCCGACGGGCGGGTTCGGTAGCCGCGCCAGCCAGAAGACGCGGATGGATGAGAGCAGGGTACGACCCGCCACTGACAGTCCCGGGTGACTGGCGGGCCAGCAGGCGCCTAGACTCGAACTTGTGTACGACCTGCCGCCTGATCTGCCGCGTCTCCGCACCCTGGAGACCTACCTCGCCATGCTCCTCGGCGACGTCCGGGACCGCATCGGAAAGATCGAGCAGCAGCAGGCCGCCAGCGCACCCCGCCAGGCCCTCCCCGACAAACCCGAGTACGTCCTCTCCTACCTCCGCGAACGCGGCCAGCCCGTCGCCGACAGCGTCCACCTCGGCGACTGCAAGCAGGTCAGCCACCACACCCGGCCCCTCACCCGCGAGCAAGCCCTCCAGGCCATCACCGGGGGCGGGATCCGGGCCTGCGAGATCTGCCGGCCCGACTCCACCCTCGGCGTGCTCGACAGCTAGCCACGGCGCACCCTGGAGGCATGGGTGCCCCGATAGTCGTCCACCGCCCCAGCCCCTCCGGCGGCCGGCGCGTCACCGTCGGCGACGAAATCCTCGGCCTCGCACACAGCGATGGCGACGTCCTCGAATTCCTGCGGCGAGCCGGCCTGCCGGACGCTGAGCAGCTCCTCGACGATCCGCAGTGGGTCGAATGGCGAGGCGGGCGCGCCCACCGCTATGAGGCCGCGTAGGGCATGCGCCTGGCCTCCCGTGGGGAGCCGGGAGGCGGCGCGGCCCCGCCCACGCGGGCGACGCAGGGCGGGGCCGGTGCGGTCCACCTGGGGGATGTCGCCAATGGGGGTGAGCCGCTGCCGCCACACTGCACCCGTCGGCAGGCGAAGCGCTAGAGGCGTGCACGAAAGAGACGGCGGCATATGACGAAGCCCGCCCCGACGGTATGGCCGTGGGCGGGCTTCGCCGTGCGGCTCCTACTTCGGGCACTCCGTCGGCTCGCCGGGGATCCCGATGTGTCGCGGCTGCTTCGGCAGCTCGCTGGGGGTGTGCGGCGGGACCACGATCGGCTGGCCGCAGCCACAGATGGAGGTGATGGGGGCTTCGTCTGCCACAGAGACTCCTATGTGAGGTCGCTTTTGCGTGTCCCAGTTGAACCGAGGAAGGTCGGACTCCGCACCTCTACAAAGTTGTTCGGAGTGTCGCGCACGGCCGACGTCAACGCTGGATGGTTCCGGGGGCGAGCAGGCTAGTGAGCTCGGCAATGGCCTCAGGGGACGGCTTGAAGTACTTGCGGACGTTCTCGGGCTTCTTGTGCCGTGACTTCGCCATCAACATCAGCAGGGATGCGCCCTGCTCGCCGAGGTGAGTAAGCGCCGAGTGCCGGTACTCATGCAGATCCCATCCGCTGCCCTCGCCAGAGGTGGCGGTCGCCTCGTCGAGTAGAGCGCGCGCCTGGCCGTAGGAGAGGCGGGCGAGTCCCGTGTCGGGGCAGACATCGCGGGCGCTGACGACCTTGCCTGGGCCCGGCTTGCGGTGAGCCACGAAGACCGGGCCCCGGGTTCGCCCCTTAAGGAGGCGTGGGAGCAGGCGGGCTGTCCCGGCATCCCAGTAGACCGTCTCAAGGACGAAGTCGTCCCGAGCTTCTCCGCGGCGGCGCGTCTTGGCCTTGGCGCCCTTCGCCTTCACCTGGCAGCGGCGGCCGGCGAAGTCGAGGTCTTCGATGTTGAGGGCAAGGATCTCGTCGGAGCGGGCTGCCGTCTCGTACAGCATGCGCCAGAGCGTCTTCTCGCGCAGATGGATGTCGCGCCGACCGATGAGGCGGTCGATCTCCGTCTTGGATCGCGCGGGGGTGTCGCTGTCGGGTGGGGTGATGCGCTTCGACCAAGGCGGTACGGACGGGCCGCCATATCCGCGCTCCTGGCACCACGTGAACCAGGACTGCACCGCCGCGCGACGGGCGTTCCACGTGTTGACAGCAGACGTTCCCCAGAGTTGCTCCAAAGTTTGGCCAACTTCGTCATCGGTGATGGAGTCCAGTGGTCGGCCAGCCCCGATGTGCTCGACGGCCTTGCGGACGCCAATGCCGTAGTTCCGTGCCGTGTTGGGGTTGTTCAGTGCGTCCAGGTAGCGGTCTGCCGCTGCCTGGATGGTGAGTGCTTTGCCGGTCGGGAGCTGCACGACGTTGCCCACGATTCTCCTTGCCGCAGATAACAGGGTGGGTTCGCGCGGCCGTTGGGCGGCATGCATCCAGCTCAACTTCCGCCGTACCGCAGATAATAGGGCATTATCTGTGGTTAACTCCGTTGCATGCCCTACGACATGGAACAGCTGCGTGAAGCAGCTGACAGGACTGGCGTGCCCTTCGGCTACCTCACCCGCCTAGCTGCGGCAGAGTCCACTCCCGACGACCCCCGCGGCGAGGGGGCCCTCGTCCGTCAGATGACAGTCGTGTTCGACCACTACCTGGCCAAGGCTCTCGTGGGCCCGGACCCGATCGAGGGCTTGAAGCGCTTCGGATTCATCGAGACCGCTGCGATCCTCGAGGCCCGCATCCAGTACTAGAGGACACAGCAAAAGGCCCCCGCCGCGTGATGCGGCGGGGGCGGGTTCACTCCTCCTGGGGCCAGTCCGGCTCCACGAAAAGCCCCTGATGCTCGGGGGTGGGCTGCTCGGGTAGCTCACCCATGTCGACGAGGGTCTCGGCGTCAGCAGCAGGCAGGTCGGCCGAGCGGACGGCCGGGCGAATCGATGGCGGTTCGGGCATGGCGACCTCACACGTCGTTGTCGATGAACTCGCGGGCCCGCTCAGGAATCGGCGCCGCAGCGGGCGGCTCCAGGCCGGCAGCACGCACCCACGTGGTCAGGCCGCGAACCCGGTCGATCAGGTACGTGATGGCCACGCCAGCGCCCTCCAGACGCGCCGCCTGCCTCGTCGTCGTCTCCTCCAGCTCGTCGAGGCGTTCAGCCTGCCGGCCGATCTCCTTCTCCATGCGGTCGGTGACGACAGTGAAGTCGTCGCGACGATGGTCACGGCGGGTCTTCCGCGCCGCCCGCCCCGACCAAGCGGCAGCAGCAGCCGAAGCCACCCCCACCACACCGCTGGACACCGCAGTCCACATCTCGACGCTCATGGGCTCACTCCAGTTTCTTGGGGCGCGGAGGCTCTCGCCAACCGGCCACCACGATCACCGGCACTGTGGCTACCGCCCAGATCAGCGCCGTTACCCACCCCCTTGCGTTGTCTCCGAGAGGCCACCACGACACGAGGTACGAGAGCATCCACGGGACGACGATCACCAGGAGGGCAGGGAAGCCGTACCAGTCCCGACCTTCTGGTAGTGCTGCTGATGCGGCGGCGACGAGTCCGAGGGCGATCCAGCACCAGGCCCAGGCTTCGAGCGGCATCAGGTGGAGCAGGAGCCGGATGCCGCGGGTGTCCGGCAGGGGCTCGACGAGCTGCCCGAATCCGTAGAGGGCCCACAGCGTGCCGAAGCTGGCGAGGAAAGCGCCACGGCGGCCGAGGATCCGGGACAGCCGCCGGGCGATGCGGCGAGGCACCTACGCCCCTCGGGGCTGCGACCGGCTTGTGATGAGGCTGGCCTGGGCCTTGGCGCTGACGCCGGCGGGCTTCCACAGGCCGAAGTGCATCAGGACGCCGGTGGCGAAGGACACGAGAGCCAGGACGGCGGCGGTGCCGGCATCCCAGCCAGGGCCCGGAGCGGCGAGCTCGACGAGGAAGCCGTTGAGGCCGGACAGCGCCAGCAGCAGCACGGCCTTGGTGCCAGCGTGGGTCACGCGGGTCGTGACGAGCCCGACGAGCACAGGCAGCACCACAGAGACGAGCAGGCCGAGCCAGTAGGCGCGGTCGAGAGAAACGTTCATGGCAGGTCCGATCTGGGTTAGGCAACCACGGAGAACCCGTGCTTGTTGCCGAGCTTGGTGAGGGACTTCATCCCAGGGATGCCGTCGGCGGCCGAGCCGCTGTAGCCGAGGCGTCGCTGCCAGGCCGCGTAGGCCGTCCTGGTCGCGCTGCCGAAGTGCCCGTCAGCCAGACTGCGCGCGAGGAGGCCCTCCTTCACGAGGGCGTCCTCGACGGTCCGCACGCCGGGGTACGAGACGGGGGTGCCAGCCTTCGGCGGGTCCGTCCTGGCGGCCGCGATCAGGCGGGACAGGTCGACGACCGGCCGCGGGGCAGTCGGGGGCTTCGGCGTGGGGGCGGGCTGGCCGCCGGCCCGGGCGACGATGCCCGGGAACACGACCTCGCGGAACTGCTTCACCCGCGCATCACCCGGACACGACGTGCCGGACACCGCCCACTCCTCGTGCAGACGGTGGTAGCCGAACCCGGGGTCGTCCCAGGAGCGGCAGATCCGCAGCGGGATGCCGTGCGTCTTGTGCAGCCACACGCCGAGCTCGATCAGCGCCTCGACCTGTGCCGGGGTCCACGGGTCGGAGCCCTTCAGGTTCGACGCGGTCTCGACCGACACGGCGCCGGTCCCGTCCGGGCGCCGGTTCGCCCGGTAGTTGGCGTCAGCCCGTGTCTCCGTGCCTATGAACTGGCCGAGGTCGCCCTCGTAGCCCAGACCGAAGTGGGACTCCAGGTTGGTGCTGTCGCGCCAGTACTCGAAGGTCCGCTTCGCCGTCCAAGGCGCGATGATCGAATGCATGATGAGTTGCGTCGGACGGATCGCCGGCTGGCTGTCGGACTCCGGCTGCAGCTCGTACTTCGTGGCGCCCGGGTACCAGGCCATACGTGCCTCCAGGGCATGCTGAGGAACCCCATCAAGGGGTTGCGGGTGGTGGGTGCGTCAGACCTGGCGGAGGCGCAGGTAGCGGTAGCGGAAGTTCCCGGTGCCGGCGATGACGCGGTGCTGCAGGGTCACGGTGACGGTCTCGCCGACGGCGCAGGCGATGAGCTGGGTGAGGACGAGTGGGCCGCCGGACTGGGTGTCGGCCCACTGGATGGCCTGGCCGTCGTTTGCGGTGTAGATGCTGCCTGTGGTGGAGCCGGAGGCGTTGAAGCTGGTGAGGGTGTTAGAGCCGCCGGAGTTGTCGCAGCGGACGCCGATGGTGACCTCGACCTGGCCGGAGGGCGGGCCTGAGATGGTGTCGGAGAGCACGGAGGACGAGTTGCCGTAACTCGTCGACGTGGTCGTCCGGTTGGTCGTGTCGTCCACGAACTCACTGGTCAGCGCCCGGGACATCTCGATCCAGGCCGAGCCGTCATACACGTAGAGGCGGTTGACGTCCTGCAGCCAGGTCGCCATGCCCTCAACGGGGGCGGCAACGCCGGTGAGGGCAGCGGTGCGAGCGGACGCAGACGCGAACCGCATGATCGACCTGGCGGCCAACGGGTTCGCGATGTTCTTGCCGAGCGTCTCAGCGTTCGGGGCGGTGTTGAGGTCGGCGATGGAGATGCCCTGGGAGTAGTCATCGGTGGCCATGGGCTCTCCTCAGCTCAGCCAGTACGTGGTGGGCGGGATGAAGACGAGCGTCGACACGGACGGGCCGCGGTACTCGAAGGTGCCGTTCGTGCGGAGGATGCCGCGGAAGGCGCCGAAGTTGGTGCCGTTGGTGCCGTGGCTGCCGCCGATGACCATGTCGTGGTCGACGGCCGGCCGGATGGCGGTCGGCACGGTAGTGAAGACGTCGCCGGAGACGAGCGTCGTGCTCTTGGTGAAGCTGCCGCGGATGTGGACGGTCCGGCCGATGAGCCGGTACTGCGGCACCTGGTAGCCGGCCGCGGCGGAGAAGCCTGACGCGAACGAGAGCGCGGTCCACTCGCCGACGCTGGTGGCGAGCCGGTCAGTGGCAATCCAGGCGCCGCTCGCTGCCTGGTTGATGATGATCGTGTCGCCGATGACCGGGTCCGTGAAGCGCTCAAGGCGGCGGATGCCGGAGATCCCGGCCGCAGTGAGGGTTCCGTCGGCTGCGACGGCGGTGACCACAGCTGTCTGCCATGTCGCCCCGCGGACTGCCGGCGCCTCGGCACCGGTACGGATGACCTCGGCGTGCAGGGCATCGGCGAGGTCGATGGAGAGCGCCTGATAGGCGGAGTTCACGAGCCCTCCTTCGCGCTGATCGTCTGTACGGTGAAGGCACCGCCGATGTCGAGCGGGATGGGGAAGCTGGCCACCTGGTGGAGCTCCTTGGTGCCGTCGGGGTACACGACCCGCACGACGTCCCCTGCTTCAAGTGCCGGGTTCGGCAGCGACGTGATGTCGGCCGAGGCGTTCGGTGCTTGCGCTGAGCGGAGCAGCAGCGTGGCGGCCGCGGTACAGGCCGCGGTGGTGATGAGCGTGCTCGACGAGTAGAAGGTGGGCCGGTGCCCGAAGGGGCCCGACCAGTACGTGGGACTGCTGGCGTCGTTGTCGACGACCAGGCTGGAGACTGGAGCGATGTTGTTCTCGGTGTTCTCGCCCCTGGCCAAGACCCCGTTGAAGACCTTGTCGCTGGTCATGCCTCGGGAGGCCTGGACGTAGGCGCCGCCTTCGCCGGCCGCGATCGACCAGACTGGGGTGGCCGTGGCCAGGTCGGGGAGCTCTGCGACCATGAACTCGCCGTCAGCCGTGCAGTAGCAGGTGGCACCGATCGCGGCGGCCAGCTCGATGACTGCAGCCCACGGGTCGCCCTCCACATCCCACGTGCGGGGCCCGATGGCGGCGTCAGTGGCGGTACTCGTCACAATCGCGTCAGGCAGCGTCCTCTGAATGAGGGCGGTGATCGCCCCGACGGCTGTCCCGGACGCTCGGTACGGGGTCGTGAACTTGTCGTCCTGGACGATGCATTCGAGGCTCTTGCCGCTGAGCGTGACCGGCCCTTCGTCGATGTCGCCGGACACCTCATCGAGCCGGAACACGCCGACCGGCACCAGCTCCTGCGTGCCGTCGGAGTACTGCACGCCGCGGGAGATCCGTAGACGGGCGCCGTAGACGGCCAGCTTGTCCGTCGGCGTGCGCGGGATGAGCGCCGGGTCGGGCACAGTGACGGAGCAGGTGCGGCGGCATTGCGACCCGCGGTCCACGGTGACCGTGCCGCCCTCGTGGTCCAGCCGGTCGACGGAGCCGTCGGTGCGGAAGAGGACCACCTCCGTGATCGGAGTGTGGTCCTCGACGATGAGCTGCAGGAAGCGGGCGGAGACTGGATACATTCAGCCTCCGATCGGACGGTCGAAGAGGACGTCTTCCCAGGTGGCGTACTTGGCGAGCACGTCGCCCCAGGTGTTGTTCTCAGTGAGGATGTCCTGCCACGTGCGGCCGGCAGATGAGGCGACGCCGACCGTGACCGGCATGTCGGCCTGCTTCAGCGGCAGCGTCCACGTCCGCCACAGCTCCGGGGCGTAGGAGGTGACACGGCCCTCGCGGATCTGGCCGACGTTGACGTACATGTCGTCGACTCCCATGCCCGGGGCGGCCTGCCATAGCAGCACGCTGCCGGGGCTGAGGAGCCGGTGCAGCGCGGCCCGTTCGGCGTCCGTCCGGGTCCACACGGTGAGGTCGCCCTCCAGGCCGCCCCGGACATCAGAGAAGATCACAGAGTTCTGACGTCGACGGACCCGGTGCTCCGCCTGCGCGATGGGCCGGTCCCAGTCCGGCGCCTTCTCCACCAGTACCCGCATGTTCCGCTGCGGCTGGCCGGGGTCCTTCAGCCAGGCTTCGTTGTAGTCGCCTGGGTCGATCGTGACCGTGTCCGTCGTCCTGGACGCCGTAACCACGCCAGAGGAGTTCCGGGACTCCGCGACGTAGTAGACGGGCACGCCGAGCGGCGCCTCGTAGTCCTCGATGACCAGCACGTCGGAGGTGGTGGCCGTCTTGTCGATGAGGCCGCTCGGCCCGCGGACCAGGGTGCGGGTCCCGTCGGGGGTGACCCGCCACACGCTGACCGTATCCGTCGTGGGTAGTTCCCGGATGGTGACGGTCACGGAGGCGGTGTCGTCGTCGACGGTGACCTGTGTCAGCGGCAGCGTCTCCCACAACGAGACCTTGTCCATGCGGAGCACCGACGACGTCGACGTGGCGGTGAAGGAGTACTCGATCTCTGCCTGCGTCGTACCGGCCGGGGCTGAGGCGGCGAACGAGAGCAGCCACCAGCCGGAGCCGGGCACTGCCTGGCTAGCGGCAGAGGTACTGCTGATCAGGGAGTTGGCGGCGTTGTACCAGCGGGTCGTCAGGACGACGGTCCAGCCGCCGGCGGCGACCTTCATGCCGGTCTCATGGGTGAAGCTGTGGCCGGCCGCGGCGCCGAGCGCGTACCGGGCCGACCGGACGACCGATGTGGTGGCGGTGGCCGAGGACACCGTCATGCAGTAGGCGCCCTCGATGGAGTCCGTTCCCCACGGGGTGAGGCGGGCGAGCGTGGCGACGCCGGAGGGCACGGTCCAGCCGCCGACTCCCCGCTCGAAGCTGGCGTCGGCGTAGGGCACGACGGATCCCTCGCGTAGCACGGGCGGGAGGGTGATGGTGGCGTGGTCGACCCGCAGCACCTGCCCGCCGGTTGCCGACGTGAGGCCGAACGCGAGGCTCACGTAGGCGGCCCCGGCCGGGGCGAAGTCGGCGACACGCTGGCTGTACCAGCCAGTGCCCGGCGCCGCCAGTACCGAGCGGGTCGCCTGGATCTGCGAGAGGGCTGCGTTGTAGAAGCGGAGCTCCATCCAGGCGCTGCTGCCCGAAGTCGGCGGGTTGAGGTAGGCCAGGGCGTAGTACTGGGTGCCCGGAGTGACCGGTGCCCGCTCGGTGCAGCTGAAGTCGGCGTCGCCGGCGCCCGTCACGGTCATCGTGGCCGCATGCCCGCCGGCCAGGTAGAACGCGGCGGGCCAGGACACCATCGGAGCGGTGCGCGAGATGGAACAGTTGGTGCCGGCCACGTACTCCCAGTCCGAGGCCCGTTCCATCGATTCGGCGTTCGCGGAGAGCAGGTTGCCGGTCGTGCGGATCGACAGGCCGAGGTAGACGTTCTCGTAGAAGGAGAACACGGCCCCCGCGGCCGGGGTGCTGGACAGAACGACCTGGGCGTAGACGGCAGTGTCGGGGGCGATCCCGGCGACGGCGATGCGGTGCCAGGTGGCCGAGGCGGTCGCTGTGGTCAGCGACCACGTGATGCTGATCTCTGTCGATGTGCTGTCGAGCCAGCGGATCCCGATGCGCTCCGGCACTGTGGCCCCGGACGCGTCGGCGAAGGTCAGGTACTCGGTGCCCGGGATCACCTCGTAGGAGGCGACAGTGCGGGCCTGCATCTCGCCCGAGGCGACGCTACGGACGGACAGGCAGCCGTCGCCGACACGGCCGCCTGTCCCCTTCCCGATCGTGCAGTTGAGCTTGGCGACCCAGCCGGAGACCGACGGGTCCATCGACGACGTCGACTCCGACAACATGTTGCCTGGGATCGCCACGGGTCACCCCTTCCTGCCTGCACGGAGTGTGGAGATGAGCGCCTGATCGCGCTGGTTCATCACGCCGTGGACTGCGCCCATGAACTCGCCGCTGTCGAGGTACAGGTCGCCCTCGAAGACGCCCCCTGACGGGGCGGCCGCGGCCCGCTGAAGTGCTGCGGCCTGCGAAGTGGTGAAGACCGGCTCCGGCCGCCCTGTGCCGTTGTAGGCCAGGTTCAGGCCCGGCTGGAGGTAGCCCCCGCTGTCGTACTTGCCCGTGTAGGCGTAGTGGTGAGTGAACAGCTTGTCGTCCCAGCCCCGCGCCCGGGCCCCGATGACGACGCCGTCGCCGCCCCGGCTCTCGACGTTGACACCGTTCAGGGTGCCTGCTGTGTGGCCGACGCCGGCATTGGTGATGCCGATGCGGTACGGGCTACGACCGTTAAGAGCCCACCCGGGCGGCGCCGTCTTGCCATTGAACGCGCCCGTCGCCCACCTGCGGTGCGGGGTCTCACCGCGGATCACCGACTCGATGGCTGAGACGAGGCCGGAGCAGTCCCAGCTGGGGTTGCCGTTGCCCGCCCACTGATAGGGCTTGCCGGCCTGCGTGAGGGCCCACGAAAGGCCCCGGGCGAAACCGCCGCCACCGATCCCCGCCGCCGAGAGCCGCTTGTCGGCCTCGCCCGAGAACCCCAGGATCGTGTCGACGACCTTGCGTGGCACGCCGGTCACCATCTCCCGGTAGAGAGATGCCGAGCCGGAGATCTTCTGGATCAGGGGATTGACCACGGCGTCAAGCCCGGCCTTGGCGGAGGCTTTCACGCCGTCCTTCAGCCAGGACACCCCCGTCTTCGCGAAGTCGACAGTCGTCGAGGCGGCCTTGCCGATCCAGTCGAAGATGCCTCCCTTCGCGAAGCCCTGGTACTGGTCGAGGGGCCGTCCTGCCATCGCCGCCTTGTTCACGGCAAAGAGGCGGGCCCGCTCGTATGGGTCTTTCATGGCCTCGGACACGTAGACGCCCTCGCCGCGACGCATCGGGACGAGCTGGTCGTCGCCCTGCCGGTAGGAGGACTGTCCGGGCAGGATGCCGCCCCTTGCCCAGCCTTGCGTCTTGATGGCCTCGATACGGGGGGCTCCGAAGGCCTTGGCGATGAGGTTCCAGGTCGGGACGATGCCCGCGTTGTAGATCTTGTCGATGATGAAGCGGACAGGTTTCTTCGCGATCTCCTGGACCTGGGTCCACGCCTTGCCGATGAAGTCCTTGGCGTCGCCGAAGGACTTCCCGACGGCGTCGACGCCGCGCTTGATGCTGTCGAACGCCGGCTTGAGCGCCTTGTCCCACAGCCACTTGCCCTTGTCGCCGATCCAGGTGAAGACAGGCGAAAGGATCTTGTCCCACAGCCACTTGGCGGCCTTGCCGAGGATGTCGAGGCCCTTCATGAAGCCGTCGAACGCAGGCTTGATGATGTTGTTCCACATCCACTTGGCCGCCTGGCCGATCCATCCGAAGACGGGCGACAGGACGTTCTCCCACAGCCAGGTGGCGACGCCGGCGAGGAACCGCATCGATGCGACGATGTTGTCGAAGGCCGGCTTCAGCCAGACCTCCCACAGCCACATCGCGGCCTTGGCGATCCCTTCGAACACGGGCTGCAGGATCGTCTCCCACACCCAGGAGGCGACCGCCGCGATCGCCTTGAAGGCGATGACGAACGGGGCGACCAGGACGACCAGGACGACCGTGATGAGGATGCGTGCCGCGGCGCCGATGAAGCTGAACACGGGGCTCAGCACGTTCTGCCACAGCCACGTTGCGGCTGCGGCGACCGCCTTGAAGGCGACGACGAGGGCGTTGAAGACGGGCTTGAGTACGTTGTTCCACGCCCACGAGGCCGCGGCCTGGATGCCGGCCCACGCGGTCTGGACTGCCTCGCGGAACCAGCCCCAGTGCTTGTATGCGTAGATGACCGCGGCGACGAGGGCGACGATTCCAATCACGATGAGAGTGATGGGGTTGGCTGCCATCACCAGGTTGAACGCGATCATGGCCAGCGTCCACAGCTTCGTGACCACCCAGGCCGCGTACATCAGCTGGATCAGCCACGGCAGCGTTTCGGCGATCGACCCAAGGGCTGAAGCCACTGCGCCGAGCGTCGCAAGGACAGGCCCGGAGAGCGGCTCGACCGCCTTCGCGATCTGGTAGAACGCCCCAGAGATGTCGCCGAGGGCCTCGGCCAGGATGGGCGCCTGCTTCGACGAGTAGGCGAGGAACCCCTCAAACTTCTCGCTGCCCTTCAGCCCTGTCCCCCAGTTGGCGAACCGACCGGTGATGTCCTGCATCCGCCTGCTGATGGAGTCCATGTGCGGAAGGAACGCCTGGATGACGCCAGCCGCGCCCTTGAAGATGCGGCCGAAGCTGATGCCCAGCCCGACGAGCGCCGGCTGCACGGAGCCCGTCAGGTCGGCCTTGAACTCCCTCCACCATGGCGACTTGAAGCCGGCGGACGCCCGGTCCTGCAGCTTCCCGATGGCGTCGGCAGCGGCGAGCACGATTGGCGTCAACCCAGGCAGACTGTTCTTCACCCCGAGCAGCGCCCGCGTGAAGATCGGCATGACAGCCGGCTGCAGCGCCTTCGCCCAGCCGTCGAATGCGCTCCGCAGAGCCAGGAAAGCGTTGAACGTCGTGCGGGCCGCCGGCGACAGCTTCGCCAGCGCCTGCTGGTACTTGGCCTGTGCGATGGCAGCCTGGTCCACGCCCCCGGCCGCCTGAAGCGACGCGGAGGCTATCTGGCGCTGCGCTGAAGCGATGGAGTCCGCCGCCTGGGCCTGCGCCCTGGCGACGTTCGCCATGGCCTTGGAGACGGCCTTCTGCGCGTCGGCGACACCTCGGGTGCGGTCCTGGACGTTCTCCTGGGCCTTGGCCAGGCGGTCCTGGGCCTGCAGAACCGTCTTGGAGCCGTTGACGCCCGCCTTGGCCGCGGCGGCTGTCTCGTCCTTCAGCCGGGCCGTTTCAGTCGTCTGCTCCTTCAGCCGCTGCGTCGCCTGCTCGACCGCCAGCGCGGCCCGCTCCCTCTCGAGGACGGTCGACTTGCGGTCCTTGAGGACCTCCTGCTGCCGCTGCTGCGCTTCCGCGAGCGACAGCGTCGCGTCCTTCTGGGCCAGCTGGGCAGACGCGTACTTGTCGGCGAGGTCCTGAAGCTGCCGCGCGGCCTCCGCCCGGGCAGCTACCAGGTCCAGCTGCGCCTGGCGGGCATCGCGCTGTGCGGAAGCGAGCTGCCGCTCGGCGTCTTCGACGCCGCGCTCCGCCTGTTCAACCTGCTCACGGGCCGAAGTGATCTGCTGGGCAGCGTTGCGATGCGCCGCAGCGAGGGACTGCTGAGCCCCAGCCATCTGCAGGGCCCGCGAAGCGCCTGCGCTCGCCGCCTGCCCACCCTTCAGTGAGGACGTGGTCGCGGCGTCCTGGGCCTGCTTCTGTGCCTGGAGGGCGCCGGCGATGCCGATGAAGGCCGGCGCCGCCACGGCGGCAAGGGCGCCCACGCCGACGGCAGCAGCGACTGCAGCCGAGGTGATGGATCCGATGCCCGCGGCGAGAACGGGGATCGCCGGCAGAGCGGCGAGGCCGCCGATGGCGACCGCTAGGTGGAGGATCGCTGAGATCGCGCCTGAGGTGTCGGCGTCGACGCGGACACGCTTGCCGTCCACCGCATCGATCGCGGCGTGCACCGCAGACAGCTCGGCGAGAGCCGTCGCCGTGTCGGCCCGGACCTGCACGTTCGGGTGCTCTGCCCCGAGACGCGTCAGTTCGGCCTCGATCAGCCGGATCTCGGCGCGGGCCTCGCCCGCATCGATGTCGATGCCGATCCGCTTGCCCGCCAGGGTCTCCATACGGACACGAAGAGCCTGGAGATCGGAGTCCGCCTCAGAAGTGTCGGCGCCGACCTCAAGCCGGGGCATACTGCGGAACGCGGCCTCGAGGCGAGCCCTGAGAGCACGCGAGAACGCGCCCGCCGTCTCGTCGCCCTGCCGTGCTGCCGCAGGGCGGCCAGCTCGGCCGCCCTGGTTGATGCCGTCAC
Source organism: Streptomyces showdoensis (assembly GCF_039535475.1). Classification (NCBI taxonomy): domain Bacteria; kingdom Bacillati; phylum Actinomycetota; class Actinomycetes; order Kitasatosporales; family Streptomycetaceae; genus Streptomyces; species Streptomyces showdoensis. The sequence goes on from NZ_BAAAXG010000026.1 coordinate 3,234,073, forward strand.
GGACCGAGTCGCGCATGGAGGAGGTGATACGGCTGGCGATCTGCTGGCCGATCTCCTCGCCGATGCGCAGACCGACGTCGCCGACCTGGCGCTGCATGGCAGGGCCGAAGGACCGCCCAGCAGCGCTGCCCGCATCCTCGCCGGCGCGAGTCGCCGCAGGAACGAGCCCAGAGCGCAGCTGAGCGTAGATGCCGCGGGTGTTGGGGACGACGTCGACCTCGACGGAACCGACCTGAATCGCCACAGCGCGCCCCCTCGCCTAGGCGCCCGCGGCGCCCCCGTTGATCAGTTTGAACAGGCGCTCGGCTGCTATGTCCGACATCGGCTCGCGGTCAGGCTTCGACGTGACACCGGGCCGCCGGATCGGCTCCGGCCTGCGGGGCTTGCGGCCCTTACCGCTGGAGTTGGCGACCACGAGGATGTACTGCATCTCCCGGATACCGTCCGAGATCCCCGCGAGGAGCTGCTGATCCATGGACCAGCGGCCTTCCTCGGGCCTCCCACCCCGGGCCTGCTGCTCGTACTCCTCGGCCGTCAGAGCGTTGCGCAGCGCGGTCATCGTCGCCGATTCCGGAGGTAGGTTCTGGATGAGGACGCGCAAGCGGCGCGAGGACATCTCCCCGCGCCACCAGGCGTCGATCTGGTCGGCGTCCCGCGGGTAGTAGCGGGCCAGATCAGCCTCTACCGCCTCCGCGTGCGCCTCGACGACGCCTTCGGTCCACCGGACTTTCCCATCTGCTCACCCGAGGCCTCGCCGGCGGCGTTGGCGAACTCGCTGACCTCGTCGTTGGTGGGGTCGAGGTCCAGGTAGATGTCGTAGGAGTCGGGGCTCAGGACGTCTTCCATGAAGCCGTCGATGTCGCCGATGCGGAGCTTGCGCATCGTCGACTGCCGCCACGCGCCGCTGGGGACGCACTCGACGTCCTTCCCTGCGAACGGGGCAGTGATGTAGTGGCCGGTGGCCTCGGCTTCCTGAGCCTCGGCGGGGGTGACGTCCTCGGTGCTGGTGGTCATGGCGCGGGCCTCTCGTTGTGGTTGCGGCGCGGGCTGTCAGGGTGGTGAAGGGTGGGCAGGCCGGGGCCCGCGCCGACGGTGTGGCCCGCCCACCCAGTCGTGGCCGGCGTCAGCTCAGCGGGTCCGCAGGCGTCGCCGGGATCTTGTCGACGTGGTAGACCGTGTTGCCGGCGGCGTCCGGGTAGGTCGTGATCGTCCACTCGAAGCCGGACATCTCGTCCTGCTTGTAGGTGACGTCGGACCGCTCGTTGATCTCCCCCTGGGGGACGTAGAAGCCGCGGTAGCTGTCGCCGTCGATGACGAGGAACCAGAACGCACGGCGGTCCGGCACCGGGCTCGCGGTCTCGGCGAACTTGGTGATGCCGGAGACCGGGGCGAGGTCGTCCTCGTCGATGCGGTAGTGCAGCGACATCACCGGCAGCCGGGACGTCTCCCACACGGTCAGGGAGAACGTCCTCACCGACTGGGTGATCTGGGTACGGAACGGGGAGGTCAGGCCCCACGGGGTGAACTGCTGCGACTCCTCGTCCCAGCCGTTGACGAGGCCGTCGTCGGAGATGGCTCCGAGGGCCTGCCAGGGGTCAGTGGGCTGAGCGAGAGGCGAGGCGAGTGCCGCGGTGCCGACAGGGGCGACCCAGCCGCCGCCGTTGGCGCCGACCATCGTGAGATCCGCGGCGCGGGTGATGTTGACCATGGTGTCTCCAGACATGGAAGAGGCCCGCGCTCGGGCGGGTGATGTGGGTCCGGCGCAGGCCCCAAGGCCGGTCAGGAGACCGGGTGGCTGTAGATCTGATAGGTGGCGCCGACGCGGCGCAGGCCGGTGTTCTCGTAGGGCCTCACGGCCGGCGGCGGGGTGGAGGTGGCAGCGCCGAAAACCGCGGTGCTGGTCTTCACGCCCGGGAGCTCGGTCAGCAGCCAGCCCCGCACCTGTGCAGCGAGCGCGATGGCGGCTGCCCGAGTGGCGGCGTAGACGTCGATGTCGACCAAGGCCCGGTCGAGGCGGAAGCCGTCGTCACCACCCGCGGGAAGCCGCTGCACCTGAATGGTGGGCAGTTCCTGCAGGAGGTTGTTGTCCAGCTCGTCACGGACGACGACGCTCGGCCCGGCCTTGGCCTGCAGCCACTGAATCAGCTCGAGTTCGACGTCGACACTGCCGACTGTAGCCATCAGCGGCCGCCAGCCTGAGCCGCGCGCAGCAGCACGTGGTGAGCGCGCACCCGCTCCGTCCCGTACTCCACGTGAGCGCCCCACGGGGCCGTGTTGCCCACGATGGCGACGGCACGGTCCTTGCGTCGTCCGCCGCGGCGGACGGGCTGGACGAAGAAGGAGCCCTTGTACAGACCGCGGTGAGGGTCCCGCGGACCGCCGACAGGGGCGATCCCCTCCGCCACGCCCCTGATGACGTCGGCCCGGCGGACCATCTCGGCGAGAACCATGTCACTGCGGAGCAGCTGCCCCACCCCGCGCTTGGACATCTTGAAGCGTGCAGCCATTGCGACCCCTTCCAGCAATGCAGGTGTCAGCCCGTGACTCGGTCCGCAGCGAACTGGACTGGGCCGCGGGTGCCGGTGAACGGGCTGCGCCCCCAGTCGCCCGGCTCCCCCGTGATGTCGCAGACAGCGCCGCGGATACGGACCTTGTCCGTGGTGCGGAGCTGGGTGCCGGCAGGGGCGTAGACGGTCCAACCGACGATGACGGTGTCCCGCGCCTGCTGCTGGTCACCTCCGACGGTCGGCGTCTGAGCCCGAGGGGTGACCGCGCACCCATGGACGTCGAATGACTCGTCCGGGCCAGGCAACGGCTGCCCGCGGGCATCGCGGCCTGGCGAGTCCCCAGTACGCAGGACCCGGACGGTCTCCCCGAAGTGGTAAGGGCCGGGCATCAGATCCAGCCCCAGCCTGGCTCGTAGGACAGCCCTGAGCCGTAAGCGTCGTCGACCGGGTAGGTCGGCGACGGGTCCGCCGTCTTGGGAGTGGGATCGATCGTGAACGCGCCACCCCTGCCGGCCAGCGACTTCAGGGCCGCCTTGTCGGACTTCGTCAGATACAGACCGCCCGACCCGGACGGGCGCTGCACCGACATGGGGCCGATCGTCTCGTAGCTGACCTGCTGCGGATTGACGTAGGCGCGGCCAGCCACAGACAGGACCACCGCCGTGGCCTGATCCGGCAGCGGCCTCACGACCGACTCGCACAGGGCGACAGCCTGCTCCAGAAGCAGATCAGCCCGGTCCCCGTCGATCTCCGGCAACCCCAAGTACATGCCGAGTTGCTCGGCGGTAGGAGGAACGAACGGCATCAGGTCCTCCTCAGCTTGCGAGAGCCTCCATGGCGTCGCACCAGGCGGAGAGTTCGTTGGCCGGGTCCAGCTCGGCCGAGCGCGCCTTCGCTCGCTTCGACACCAGCTGGTACTCGGCGCGCGTGGTCAGCAGTTTCCTGATCACTGACTCGTAGCCGGCGACGTCGTGCAGGTCGACGAAGACGCCAGCCTCGCCGAGCGCCTCGCACAGCCCGGGGGTGGGATGGGCGATGACCGGGATACCGGAGGCCATCGCTTCCACGCCGGCCCGGCCCCACGACTCATACGAGGACGGCATGAGCAGGATCTTCGTGCGGCTGTAAACGCTCTCTCGCATTTCGTGACCGCTGACGTGATCGAGGACCTCGACGTTCGGCAGGTCCGGGAGGATCTGCTCGCCGTAGGCGCCGCGGACCGCAAGGAACTGCACGTCGGGCATGCGACGCGCCAGCCTCTCGAACAGCGCGCCGCCCTTCTCGAGGTTGCAGTTGACCAGGGTGACCCGGTCGCCGGGCTTCGTCCGGTACTCCTCGGCGAACACCGGTGGCCGGACGACTAGTTCCTGCCGGGGTCGGACGCTACGCGGGTACTCGGCGAAGAAGAGTTCGGCCTCGCGCCGCATCCACTGCGAGTTGTAGACGGCCAGGGCGGTGTCTCCCGACGCCATCTGACGGAAGGATGGCAGGTGTGTGTTGTGGCAGACGACGGCGAGCGGCCTGCCGTAGCCGCGGGCCATTGCACCCGCGCTGGGCACGTTCTCCAGGTGGGAGACCACCACGTCCGCCTTGCGGATGGCCGAAGCCGCGTCCAGGCGCGTCTCCAGCGGCACGACCTGCACGCCGTCCAGGTCGTAGGCTTCGCGGTCGTCGGTGTAGCGGGACAGCCACACCGACACGTCGTGGCCCCGTTCGACGAGCGCGCGCAGCATGGAATGGACCATCCACTCGGCGCCTGCATTGTGCCGGGGCGGGTAGCCGTGCAGCCGGGCGACGATCTGCATCGCCCGGCCGCCACGGCTCACGAGGCGCCGCCGGCCGCCAGGTACTTGACGAACGCCTCCTCGTCGCCGAGGACGAAGCCGTAGTACGCCTCTGCGAGGAGGAGCACCAGGTTCTCCTGGAACGCGGAGTGGACGCCGCCGTCCTCGTCGATGTACGTCGCCTCGCGGCTGATCTTGACCGTGATGTCCATGCCGACGCCATACGCCGTCTGGGACCAGTCACCGCCGATGCCCCGCAGGCCGGTGTCGATGGTGCCGGACTGGCGCCGCAGCTTGCCGGACACCGAGCGGGAGTAGGCGACCGGCTCGCCGACCAGCGTACCCGCGAGGGCCGCGCCGGTACCCGGCTGGGTGGTGTCGACGAAGATGGGGCGGCCGGTGGTGTCGGTCGCTCCGAGCAGGCTGGGCTTCATCCGGTGGTCGAGGACGGTGCCGGTGTAGTCCCAGTCGTCGTCGATGGTCTCCTTCATGCCCTTGACGATGTCGCCGTAGATGCCGCCGTTGGCCTGGCTGGTGCCGCCGATCGTGACCGACTTGGTGGTCATGGCGAGGTAGTCGGCGAAGGGGCCGGTGGCGCCCTTCATCGTCTTGCCGTGGATCGTCGCGCGGTCGAAGGCTCGGGCGAACGCGGTGGGGAGGTCGCGCTGCAGCTGCGTCCACAGGCCGGCGGCGTTGGAGTCGGCGACCTCCATCGCAACCGGGATCAGGACGGCGATCTTCTTGCCGGTCATCTGCTTGATGTCGACGCCGCCGGTGCTGATCGGCTTCCGGCCAGCCTGCTCGACCCAGTCCGCGGTCGGCACGTCCAGCGGCACCGGGACCGCCGTGTTCGCCGTCATCGCCAGCGGCACCCGCTTTGCGAGCGACATGACCGCCGACTGCTCGACGCTCTTCTCGAAGATGGGCCCGACCAGGGTCTCGGGCAGGAAGGTCGAATCGATGTCCGACAGCTTGATAGGCGGCGTAGCAGCCATGGTCTACCTCTCTCAGCGCCCCCCGTGGAGGGCCCTCTTCATGAAGCCCGCGAACTCCTGCTCGGGGCTGTTGGGGGTTCGGTTGCCGTTGCCTGACGAGCCCTGCGTGCGGTCCGGCCGCGGCGAGCGTGGCCCCTCGGGGGCCTTGGCCCAGTGCGGCTTGCGCTTCAGAAGTTCGGCGAGGTCGCGCTTGATGGCGTCGGTGTCGATGGCGCCGTCGTCGTCGACGTAGTCCGCCAGATTGAGGGCGCCAGCAGCGTCCTCCGGGTCGGCGAAGTCCTTCGCGGCCAGAGCCTCAACCTTCGAGGTCACCGCGGTCCGGATGGCCTTGGCCGCCTTCTCCTGCTGGGCGGTGAGCTGCTCGGCGAGCCTCTCCTGCTCGGTCTTCTGCGCGTCCTCGAGCTCCTTCGCCCGCCGGGCGAGAGGCTCAAGCTCCTTGAGGCGGTCGCGGAGGCTCTTGTTCTCCGCGTTCTTCTTGTTGATCGCCTTCTTGGCGCGGTCCGCGTCGAAGGGCTCCTCTTCGGGTCCGTCCGCCTCCGGGGCGGCCTCCGACTCCTGCAGCTGCTCTTCGACCTGCTCGTTCGGGGTCTCTTCAGGCATGGTGAACTGGCCCTCCAGGGGCTGAGAAAGGCCACCTCCGGGGCAGCCAGGGGGTTACAACGTGGGCTGGTGCCCGTGTTCGGCGAGCGCCAGGCGGAAACGCCTCAGCTGGTCGCCCGAGTGAGGCGCCGCGAACTCGCGGTACAGCCGCTCCCACTCACGTGCGTGATCGGACAGCTCGAACCGCTGCCCCTTGAACACCGGGACGACACCGCAATGGCAGCCGTCGTGGGCCTGGAAGTCAGCCGTGTCCTGCTTGTAGACCGCCCCGCGAGTGGCGAGGAGCTTGCAGAAGGAGCAGGCTCCCAGTGCAGCTGAGCGGGCCCATGCCGTGGCCTGCCGGTCGCGCCGCACCGCCTCCTGGACGGTTCCGCGCCCCTGATCAACCACGAGCTTCTGCGCTACGGCCTCGGCCTTCTTCTCCGCCTGCTCGAGGCGGACGTCCATCGGTTCGCTCTGCGCCTCTGTCGTCTGCGGATCGTCCGGATCGCGGGGCCACAGATCCTTCGTCGCCCAGCGCAAGCTGTTCTCGACCTGCTCATCGGGCGGCGGATCGGCCAGCGGGACATCGAACCGTCCGGCGACTCTGGCAGCGGTCCGCGCGGCGTCGTAGTAGTCCGCCGACAGAGCCGAGGAAGCAGACCCGTACTGATCCACCAGAACCTGTACGGCGGCGATCCAGTCGGGGACCGTCACCTCGAGCCGCGACGGGATGATGATCCGGCGCAAGCTGCGCACGTCGCGGGTCAGGCTCCTCGTGAGGCTCCGCTGAGCCATCCGTTGACGTGCGGCAGCCGGCCCGGAATCAGAAACCGTTGACGCCATCGGCACCCTCCGGCTCCACGGCCCCTTCGGTGTCATCCAAGGTCAGGGACGCCAGGAGCTGGCGGCCCTGGGCCCGACGTCGCTCCGAAGCGACCCTCTGGCGCTGATCCTCCGTGAGCCCCGCCATCTCCAGCGCGACCTCGGAGTCCGCAGGCAGCAGGCCAGCCTGGACCATCTTCACCGCAGCATCCGTCTGTGCGGCAATCGTCGGCGTGGCCGGGTTGCGCCATACGGTGTCGATGCGCCGTGCCGGGTCCGGAGGCTCGCCGTCACGCACCCACAGAGCCAGCCGCATCGTCGCCCGATGAGTGGCGCCGAACCGGCGGATCCGCCGCTCGGCCTTCTTCACCAGAGCGCCCTCGGCGGAACGGATGGCGTCCGCACTGGCCGGGTTGTCGCTGGTGTAGCCCAGCATGTGCGGCGGCACCGACAACTGCGACGACATGATCCGCGCATAGAGGTCGATGATCTTCGTCTGTCCGGAAGGGTCATGGGCGGTGAAGGCGCCGACCGTCGGAACGTTGCCGTCCTCGTCGCGCTCCAGCGCCAGGACACGGCCGATGTACGTCTCCCAGGCCGACTTCGCGTTGCCCTCGGCGTCCTGGAATGCAGACTCGCTGGCACCCAGGATGTAGCGCTGCGGCGCTCCGAAGAACTCGGCGGCCACCTCGATGCCCATCAGCCGCCGGCACGCGGCGTCCGTGATGGACCGGACCTCCGGCGTGATCTCCGATTTGCCGACCCGGTCCCCGGTGCGCTGCCGGTTGGCCATGCGGAGCACCGTGACCACGCCGAGCCCGTGCTCGTCCCGGTCCAGCACCCGCCAGTCGCTGCCTTCCTGCACAGCATGGATCGTCTGGTCTGGCAGGTACAGCGTCACCAAGCGCTCGTCCGGCGTCAGACCGAAGTCGTACCGGTCCTGGCACTCACGCAGGGCATACAGGGGCTTCCGCAGCCGGGCGTCCCACGCCAGCGTCATGTCGAGCGGCGACTCGTAGGTGATGATCGGCGGGGCGCCATCGTCGTCGGCCGTGCCGACGGTCACGTACTCGCGGCCATAGGTGAGGGCGTCCAGGTGCGCCAGGCTCGACTCGTCGTAGAGGTCGTTGGCCTCGGCGATCTCCTCCAGCTCCGCGGAGTCCGTGCCGTCGGCCCATCGGAACGCCTCGAGGTCGAGGCGCTGCTCAAGCGCCTCCACCCCGACCCGCGGCCAGCCGATAACCGTGTGCAGGGTCTTCAGCTGCGGCGGGATGCTGATCCCCAGGTCACGAATCACCTGCTCGCCGTTGAAGTAGGCGTCCAGCACTTCCAGCTTGAAGCGCTGCGCCAGCAGATCGGTTCGCAGCAAAGTGAGGATCTGCTTCTCGTCGTCCGACAGGTCGAGCAGGGGGAGGGTGGGAATCGTCACCGCAGGACCACCACCCTTCCCTTGCCACGAGCCGTTGACCGCTTCGCCCAGGCCGGGCTGTTCATCACCATGCGGCGCAGCATCCGCGCGCCGATCGCGCACACCGCCAGGTCGATCTTCCGGGCCGACTCGCGATGCTCCTTGCCGATCGTGTAGCCCCAGGCGTTCGTGCGGCGCCTGGCGTTCGCAACGTGCTGACGCAGCACCTTGTGACCGTCGTGGGTCAGCTGGCGCTCCAGGACGTCCCGGTAGAACCGGTCCACGGCCTCAGTGAACGTCTGCTGCCGGCGGCGATCACGCATGTCCCACATCACCGCGTGAGCGCCGTGGCCCGACGAGACCGCCTTCAGCTTCAGCCGCTTGCCGTAGCGCTGCGCCCACGCGTCGATGAACCCGTCCCAGTAGCGTTCGCCGTCCGCGTCGTCGAACCCGGAGCCCGGGTCGGCGAAGAACGCGAGCGGCTTGTACATGGCGAACGTGTGGTCCACCACGCCGTCGACCTCCTCGCGAGGCACCCGCCATGGAACGTCGTCCGGCCAGTTCGCGGGCCGCTGCCACACCCCGAGCGTCTGCACATGGCCGTCCCGCAGCCGGCAGGCGACCAGGCCGGTGGCGTCATCCGATTTCGAGCCGTCGAAGAAGCAGACGATCTCGTCGCCCTCGTCGAGGCTCACGCCCTCGTGCGGGCAGGCATCCCACTCGTAACGGGCAAGGAAAGCGTCCTCTGCGGCCGTGATCTGGTTGAACCAGAACCGGCGGGATCGGCTCGGCGGGTTGCGGACATCGAGGATCGACGCCTTCAGCCGCTCGATGTCCAACCATGTCGAATCGCCGCGGACGGCCCTCAACGTCGGCTCGATCCACTCCTCGACGAGCAGCGCCTCGCTCGGCGCCTCCAGGGAGTCGTAGAACAGTCCGGTGTCGGCCGCCCGGCCCGCTTCGGCTGCCTCGTAGGCTTCCCGGGTTCGCTCGGCTACCGAGTCCTCGCCAGGCTCGTAGGCGTTCGTGTTCGCCAGCGTCCTGGCCTGGCCATCCGCCGACTTGGTGGCGTTTCGCTCGATGACCGCAGCCATCTCGTGCCCCTGGTTCGCCTCCACCCAGTGGTGGGTCTCGCCCATGTTCACAGCCGTCGGCCGGCCACCCTCCAGCGCGCGAGGCGACGACGTCACAGCTTCGATGCGGGCCCTGCCCTTGTCGGCGTAGATGATCTCCTTGCCGAGGTCGATCCGATACTCCTCGATCGCCCGCTTCGTCAGGATCGACGGGAACAGCGTCATGGTGTTCCGAGTCTGGTCCTGCGACACCGCGGCAATCTGGACCCAAGCCGCCGGGTGCTGCACACCAAGCGGCTGCCCCGCGGGCACACCCCACTCATTCCCCTCGTCCGCGACCCTGCCGAAACGGCAGGGGCCCACGAACTCGAAGGCCGACCACGTTGCGATCAGCGGGTCCTTGCCCCAGCCCTTCAAGCGTTGAATGACGCCGTCGCGCCACAGGAAGCGGTCCGTCGCTGGGTCCATGGCGTACCACCACAGCGTCAGGCGGGCCTGCTCCGGGGTGTAGCGCCACGGGGCGCCGACATAGTGCTGCAGGTAGGTCGCCGTCCAGGCCAGTGCATGCCAACCCAGGGTGTACTCGGGGAGGACGAAGCGCTTATCCGGCCCGCGCTTCCACGTCGGGCCGATGGTGAACGGGGTGACGACCTCAGGGACTTCTCCCTCAGCCACTCGCGAGGTCACGGTAGGCATCCAGCGGCTTCACCGATGCCAACTGCGGGCCGGCTGGCTTGCGCTCCAGCTCGATCCGGGCGCGGCGCCGGTCTCCCTCGGTGGTGAGCAACCGGGCCATGACGCTGTCGAGGGCGCTCACGTACTGGCCGTTCGGTGGCCGGTCCGACGACAGACCACGGGACATCAGCTCCGCCGCGTACCGCGCCATCGCCCAGTCTGACGGCTGGTAGAAAGCGGCCTGGCCGGACACCTGCAGCGAGAGGTACCAGTCCGCGGCGATCGGATGCCACAGGGGATCCGGATCAGGCAGGTCCGGCAGATCCGTCGGCGCCCCGGACGGGGCCTTGGTGATCGCGTCCTTCTCGTACTTGGAGCGATGCCCCATGCGCTCCTCGGAGCGCTTGCCGATAGGGCCACGTGCACCCATGTCGACCTCCAGGGTCTCGGTGCGAGTGGCCGCGCCTCCAGGGAGCGGCCTTGATCATCAGAAGGGCGCCCTGGCGGGGCGCCGGCCGCCCTAGGAAACCCGGGCGGAATCTCAGGTGCTATACGGCCCCGATGGCCGGGAAGGCCGGCAGGGGGGTAGCCCCCCAGGTCGCCGGCTGCCAGCCAGCTCGGGCTTGATCTTGATCAGTCGCTCTCATGGACCCAGTGGTGGGCCCAGACGTCGGTCAGGTCAGGCTCGACGACGATCATGAGCTTGTCGGTGTCGCTGGTCGTGCTCAGGTGACGCATGGCGATCGGGACGCTGGTGCCGCACTCCGGGCACTGGATGGTCGCCTGCCCCACACCGGCCCCGCCCGCCCCCTCCAGGCCGGCCACGTCAGCCTGCCTGCTGCGTGGGTGGTCCGTCCCGCTCGCCCTCGTCCACCCTCTGGATGTGGGCCTGCTGGGCACTAGGGATAGCTAGGCATACACCGTTGGCGTCGGAGAAGACGGCCCACTCGCCCTGGAAGGCGAGGGTCAACTCGGGATCCTCGACGAGGACGTCCTCGCGTCGCTTCTCTGTGGGGTGCTGGATCAGGTAGGCCGGCATCACTTCACCCCGGGGTGCTCTTCGGTGGGTCTCTTGCGTCCAGGCTTGGGGTTGTCTCGCTGTGCTTGATTGCCCTCTCGGCTGGACTTCTGGTCGTGGCACGGTCCGCACACACCCTGCAGGCCAGTGTCTGTGTGGTCGTCGACCTTGGCCTCGATGTGGTCACAGAACGCCGAGGGCCGCACCCCGCAGATCTTGCAGACGGGGTCCCTCTTCAGGATCCTGGCCCGGATCCTTCGCCAGTTGGGCGGGAGTCTTTTGACGCGCCCCGACCCCTGCCAGCCGCCACTCATTGGGTCAGCCCTGACTCAGGCCGGCCGTCATGATGGCTCTGACAAGTTCGAACGCCTGCAGCTCGGAGAACCCGGCGTTGACATACGCCAGGTAGAGCTCGTGAAGCTGAGCAGCCGCAGCAGCCAGCTGGGTGATGGGATCTTCCGGATCGGCCATGGCGCGGGCTCCTTCGTCGTCACGCTGCGAGCGCCCGGCGGATGCCCTCTTCGAGGGTGACCTTGGGCAAGTAGAAGTCGAGCATCTGGCTGGGGTCACAGACGCGGTGGTGCACCCCTTGCGGGGCGGATGCGAGGTGCTTGAGCGTCGGCGAGTAGCCGGCCGCCTGGGTCGTCAGATGGGCGAGGTCGTCGAAGCTGGTCGCCCGGCCGGTGCCCAGATTGACGGGGCCTTCAACGCCTTCGTCGACGGCTGCGAGGGTTGCGCCGACGAGGTCGTCGATGTGGATCCAGTCGCGGGTGGATGTGCCGTCGCCCCAGATCTCGAAAGGGTCCTGCCGCTCCTTGGCCCGGCGGATGAACGCGGGGAAGGGGTAGCAGTCGTCCTGGTCTTCGCCGTAGCCGGAGAAGGGGCGGAGCACCGTCATCTGCGTGCCCTCGGCGGCGGCGTACTGGCAGAGCTGCTCGCCGGTGAGCTTGGCAAGGCCGTAGGTGGCGTCCGGCTGGCCGGGCTGGCCGTAGTCGATGTCGGTCTCCCCCAGGCGCCGGATCTCTCCTGGCCCCTGGAGGGCGACGGGGTAGGCCGCGGACGAGCTGAAGTACACAGCCCGCGGGATGCTGTTGCGGGCGAGCCAGCGCATGTACCAGGCGTCGAGAGCCAGGTTGGTGGCGACGCCGAGCGGGGACCCGTCGATGCTGGCGCGACCCCCGACGATCGCCGCGCAGTGGATGGCGATGTCGTAGACGTCATCGCTGTAGCGGAAGAGATCGAGGGCGTCGGAGTGGCGCGGATCCAGTTCCACCCCGTGGACGTCCCAGCCGCGAGCTTCCATGGCGGCGTGAAGGTGTCGGCCGACGAAGCCGCAGTGCCCGGTGAGAAGTACCTGCATCAGCTGCTCGCCTTCACTGCCCGGAACACGGGCCACGGCATGCCGTCGACTTCGAGCCGCTTGAGACCCACTCGGGCACAGAGGGCGTCCTGCTGCTCGCGGGACCAGGTAGTGACGCCGATCCAGCCGCCCCCCTCCTGCGGCTCGTCGGCGACCGGCCAGTCGAGGATGAGGAGTCCGTTGACGCGGACCGCGGCCCGTAGGCCTTCGATGATCCGCTCGCCTGCCTCGTAGGTGTGGTGGATGAGGACTGCGAGGGAGATGACCGCGTCGGCCTTCTTTCCGATGACGCTGGCGAGGTCGGTGCCGTCGCTGACTACCGTCGCCATGCTGGGGTCGCGGTCGGCGAGCCGGTTGAGCATGGCCTGGGATCCGTCAGCGCCGATGACGTCGTAGCCGAGCGCCCGCAGCGGTACGGCCACGCGTCCGTCGCCGCAGCCGAAGTCGACGACCCGGCTGCCCTCCGGGAGCACGGTCGACAGCAGGGCGGCCTGGTTCTGACCGGAGGACTCGTATGCGTCCTCGGAGATGCCGCGGGTCGGGTGGATGGCCGCAGGGTCGGCTTCGTTCCATGCGTCGATGACGTCGCTGATGGTCATGCTGTCTCCTCGACGAGTGCCCGCAGCTTCTCCAGGTCGGCGTGGAGGCCGCCTTCGTCGCGGTAGTGGTAGTAGGCGGTCGCGTCGGCGGTGGCCTGCTCGGAGCTGTTGCACTCCTGGTAGCCGGCGTCCATCGCTGCCTTTCCGATGGCGGGGTGCATGTGCTCAAGGACGACGTCGCCGAGGTAGGTGATGCGGCCCATGCCTCGGCCCCAGTCCATCCACACCAGGTCGAGGCACAGGTGGACGAGGGACGGGGGCGCCATGTAGCCGAGGGTGCTGACGATGTCCGAGGTCAAGGCGACGGCGGTGGCCATCGTCTCGCCTTGCAGCAGGTCATTGCCGTAGACGATGCCGGGTCCGCCCGACAGGCAGATGCGGAAGCGCTCGTCCCAGCCGACCGTGCGGGGGCGGTGGTCGTCGCCCATGAACGCGAGGAACCGGTAACGCGACGCCATGTCGACAGCGACCTGATTGAGTGTGCCGCACAGCCGAAGCCGCGGGCCGGTCACCCAATGGACCCGCGGGTCGTGGATGGTCTCCATGTGTTCGCGGTAGCCGGCGAGCACGGGGTCGTCGTCATCGACCGCGAATAGCAGGTCGGCGGTGGCGCCGGTCTGCCGCCAGCATTCGAGGATCGCGGGGACGCTGTCAGGCCGGCCACGGGTCGGCACAATCATCAGCAGATCGTCTGCCACGGCACCTCCTATGCGGGCTGGGGGCCGAGGTTTTCCAGAGTCATCAGCCACGGGTATGTCGTGTTGGCGTAGACGCGGCCGGTGCTGGTGCCCTGGTGGACGAGCGCGAAGGTGACGAGGCCGGCGTTTAGGTTCCCGGCGCCGACGGTCATCAGGAAGCTGGGAATCTTGGAGAACGCGGTGCTGGGGTAAAGCCAGGGGGCGCCCTCTGCCAGCGGCGAGGACGTGTCCGAGCCGTGATAGGTCCCAATGGCGCCGGCGCTGGTCAGCATGGCCACGTCCATGAAGTGCCCGCCGTTGTACATCATCGCGAGGTCGATGCGGATGCGGTCGCCTGCCGCTGCGGGGATGGAGCACTGAAGGGCAGTGCTCGCCGAGGTGACGACGACCACCCATGCGGGGGCCGAGGGTAGGTCGACGACAGCTCCGTCGGTGATCCGTGCCCGGGTGGTTCGGTGGTTCGGGCCTGTGGGTCCCGCGGGGCCCTGGGCGCCGGTCGCGCCGGTGGCTCCCGTGGCGCCGGCGGGTCCTTGAGGCCCGGGCTCCCCTTGAGGGCCGGCAGGGCCCTCGGGGCCCGTCTGTCCGTCGGCGCCAGCCGGGCCTTGGGCGCCCGTTGCTCCCGTAGCCCCAGTTGCACCTGTCGGCCCTTGGGGGCCAATCGCTCCCTGGGGGCCAGCGGGCCCTTGGGGTCCTGCTGGGCCTTGCGGGCCGGCGGGCCCCTGTGGTCCGGGAGGACCGGTCTGACCTGGAGCATCGGGGACGGGCTCAAGGCCGCCAGGGCGGGGCAGGCGCTGAAGGTCGGCGAAGTTGACCATGCCGGTGCCGTCGATCCGCGCCCAGAAGTGGATGCGCTGGCCGCCAGCCGGCCAGATGTCCAGCTCCCATAGCCACTCAGTCGGCGGGGTGCCACTGAGGACTGCGGGCAGGGGCTCGATGCCAGCGGCGTCTGTCGGAAGGACTATGACGGAGAATGCGCCGTCGGTGACCTTGAACGGGCCTCCGCCGGCGTAGGCGGCGTTACGGTCGGCGTCGACGAGCTGGTGGGTCGGCGTGAGTCTCCCTCGGCCGTTGAAGCCAGTACCGGCAACGGCCGCCGGGAGCTTGCCGGCCAGCGTGACGGTCGGGGTGCCGGGCGGGAAGGCCATGTTGCCTCCCCTCGGTCAGCAGTCGAGTGTGAGCGGGGGCCGCCAGACTTGTCCGTCGCCGGCTAGGCCGGGTTGCGGCTGGTAGTCGAGCGGGACGAGGTGTGTGGGGGCGGCGGTCTCGTTGCGGGTGCCGAGCCACAGGTCGATGATCTGCCAGGGCTGTCCGTCGAGGACGGTCACGGTGCGCGGCTGGCCGCCGCACGAGTTGCCGTTGAAGATGCGGCGCCCGTAGGCCGGCGCGCCCCAGCCCACGTTGCCCGGCGCGGTCCAGCCCGAGTACAGCGATGGGGAGGTCGCGTAGCCAATCGGGGTGCCGGCGCAGTAGCCGCAGCCCTGATCCGAGTACGTGAGCACGTACTGCTGCGTGGCCTCATCCCACCAGCCACCCGGGCCCTCGATCGGGCCGCCCATGTTCGCGACCTTCCGGACGCCCTGGCCGGTACCGCCGGAGCCGCTGTAGTTGAGCTCTTCGAGGTTCAGCTGGGTGGCGCCCGGCATGGTGCACACGATCGCCGGCCGCTGGTTGGGGCGCTCGATGAGGCCGAAGTCGCCGTTGCCCGCACAGACGCCCAGGCTCGGCTTGTTGTACGAGCCGTTCGGCGAGACGCCCGGACCACACGGGCCCGCCGGGCCCGCGCACCCCATGACGTTGTAGGCGTTCGCGTTGGAGTCGGAGTAGTGCCGCGGGGCGTTGAACCAGAGGACGTAGACCCCGTCGTTCGGGCCCCAGCCGGATCGCTGGATGACCTTCGGGTTGAAGCACCCTTGCCCCGTGCCTCCGCAGGTCGCCTGCCACGAGCGCCTCGACCACGGGTCCCACGAAGTCGGATCGAAGAGGAGCTGCGGCGCCGACCACGGGCCCTGCGGGGTGGGGGCCTGGCTGACGCCGAAGCCACACCACGGGGTGTTCGGCACGTACCACTCGTAGCCGCAGGCGTACATCGAGCCGTAGAGGAAGTACGTGTCGCCGAACCGCTTCATCGTCGCGTCGTGCAGGTCCAGGCCCTGGATCGTGAACGGCTCACGGGCCTGCGGCTCATCGGCGGCAGACGGGGTGGCACCGGTCAGCAGAGACGCGGCCAGGGCTAAGGCGGCAAGCAGAGACCGGAGACGCACGGACGCCCCCTCCCATCAGTCGGGGGCGTGGGTGGATCAGGCGGCGCGAGCCTCGCTCATGGGAAGCGGCGGCGGGGCGCCCGGGGCAATGAGCTCGTTCGTGTACTCGTCGCGCTCGGCGCCGTTCAGCTCGAAGACGTCGTATCGGACCTTGCCGCGGCCGGAGCCGTGGCGGGTGATGCGGCCTTCTGCGGCCCAGCGGCGGATAGTGGATCCGGGGCGGCCAACGTAGAAGGAGGCTGCGCCCTCGTCGATAAGACCGTGCTCACCGGACATGTTCACCTCCGGGAACGCGAAAGGCCGCCCATGGCGGGCGGCCTTCGGGAGTCACAAAGTGTCCAGCGAAGCACACGGTACGCTCGCACCTGCGTTGCCGCAAGAGCAACTTTTCTTGCCCCCTGACGCGCCTTACCGCTTCCGGCTGGGGAGAATTGGCTTCCCGATGTGCCGATGGTTGATGGTGACGCGTCCGTGCCTGGCGAGCTGTTCCCCGAGTTGTTCGGCGATGGTGACGGACCTGTGTCGGCCTCCGTAGCAGTGGACGTGGATGTCGATGGTCTGTTGGCCGTTGCGGATGCGCCGTTCGGCGAGTCGTCGGGTGGCGTCGACTAACGCTTCGGCGCCGGGGGTGCTCATGACGTAGTCGGCGACGTGCTGGTCTCGGCCGGTGAGTTGGGTGAGGGCGGCTCGGACCCTGGGGTCGTCGGGCGGGTTGTGCAGGCCGGTGGTGTCGACGACGAGGGGGTTGGTGCCGGTCGGCGGGTCGTTGTGGCCGGTGCCGTAGGACGTTATGCGGATGTGGATGGTCATGTGGTCCTCCTGGCTGCGGAGGCGGCCTTGAAGATTCGGATGCCGGATCCGGGGTCGTGGGGGCTTCCGACGACGCGGCTGCGGGGGAAGCGGACGAGGAGCTTGGTGATGTGGTCTTCGCAGCCGTAGGCGCCAGCGTTGGTGGCGTCGAGGAACAGGTGGTCGTGGGCGCCGTTGGTGCAGGGCTCGTCGTCGATGCTGGCGGAGGGGCAGGGTGTGCTGGTCACTGAATCTCCCGGGCGTTGTTGGCCGCTTCGCGGATGAGGTGGAGGACTTCGGTCTGGGTGCGGCCATGGCCGTCGTTCCACTGGTGGATGGGCTGCTGGATGCCGCGGGCGGCGAGGATGTTGGTGAGGTGGCGGCCGGCTTCGGCGGCGGTGCGATCGTCGCCGTAGCCGAGCTGGCGGAGGACGTACTGGGCGCCGAGGATGCAGCGTCCGCCGCTGGTGTTCCGCATTCGTCCGCGGGCCCAGCCGTGCTGCTGGATGACGAGCGCGGTGAGTTCGAGATGTTGGGCGACGGTGATGTGCCGGGTGGTGCCGGCGTGGAGCTGGCGGGCGAAGGTGAGGGTCCAGTCGGGGAGGATCCGCAGGAGCTTCCCGGGGACGGCGAGCGTGGGCGCGCTGGCCGGCGTCTGGTCGGGCTGCCTGAGGGCTTCGGCGATGAGCTGGTCGGTGGTCTTGGTGACGAGCCGGTGGGCGGTGCGTGGGGTCTGGGTGGCGAGGTACTGCTCGATCTGGCGGATCAGGGTCTGGGCGTCGGCTGCCTGCGTGGGGCTGGCGGCCGGCAGGGTGGCTGTGGTCATGTGGTGGTCTTCCGTTCGCGGGAGAGGGGGCGCTCCTGGTGCTGTCCAGGCGGTCAGGGGCGCCCCGTGCGGGTGGGTGAGGTCAGCCGCGGAAGGTGGCGGTGAATCCCCGGTGGGTGAATCCCCGCCGCTGGTGCTTCCTGGAGATGTCCTCGAGCAGGTTGTTGAGGAGGTCTGCTGCGGTGAGGCCGGGCGGGGTGTCGACGGTGCCCTTGAACTGCTGCTCCGTGCCTGTGTCCTGCCAGCAGACGTGGATGCTGAATTCCCAGAGCTCTCGCTGGGCGGCCATGGTCCTCCTTGGGTTGGTCGGGCCGGGTCTGTCCCGGCTCCCCTCACCGCCCGTTCGTGTCGGGCGGATCGGGCAGCCGTCAGAACCAGCTCTTCTTTCCGCCGCCGGCGCCTGCGAGGGTCTTGTCGGCGTTGGCGAGTGCGACCTGTTCGGCGTGCTGCTTGGTTACTCGGTCGGCGAGCTCGTGGGCCTTGGCGACTGAGGTGTTGTCGTGGAGGCATCGGAGGGCGGCGGGCTGGAGGGTGTGGATTTCGCGCTCCTTGTGGATGAGCGTGCTGAGGCTGATTTCGCCGCGGCCGGTGGTGTTGCTGGCTCGGATGACCATGAGGTTGCCGGAGCCGTAGGCCCGCTCGTTGACGACGACCCAGACGCTGTACATCTGGGGGTCGGAGTAGCCGTGGGTGCCGACGCCCATGACGT